>NZ_VTXG01000001.1:0-381941 GCF_013114515.1 Vibrio sp. AIC-3
TTTCACCTCACGGTGAACACCCTTGCATAGGCTAACGGTTCTCGCTCGACTGAGCCCGTAGAGGACTTTCACCTCCTAGATCAACGCCATGCTCGGCGCACCAAAAAAGGCAGAAGAGTTTCCTCTTCTGCCTTCATATTATTTACCGTTCTACTGCGTATAAATTGCAGTAGATTTCAGCTTAAAAAGCCTAGCGTTTTTCTGTACGCATACCCATTAGCAAGCTCACACACATCAGTAATAGAATGATGGTAAATGGTAATGCCGTCGAGATTGCACCCGCTTGTAGAGCTTGTACTGCTTCAGTACCACCAACCCACAATAGAGCCACAGCAATCGCACCTTCAAGGAACGCCCAGAACACACGTTGAGGCACAGGCGTATCAACTTTACCACCCGCGGTGATGCTGTCGATTACTAGAGAGCCTGAGTCAGACGATGTAATGAAGAATACTAGAACCAATACAACCGCAATGATTGAAAGCAGAGTCCCGAACGGCAGTGCATCAAACATTTGGAACATTGCTAGTGATACATCTGTTAGGCCGTCTTGACCAAGAATACCAACGTTATTCACGATTTGGTCAATCGCCATGCCACCGAATACTGACATCCAAATGATAGTCACTGTAGTCGGTACAATCAGTACTGCTGTGATGAACTCACGAACGGTACGACCTTTAGAAACACGTGCGATAAACATACCTACGAATGGAGACCATGAGATCCACCAAGCCCAGTAGAATACAGTCCAACCGTGCATCCACGTTTCATCTTCACGACCGTGAGGGTTACTCAACGGAATGATGTTTTCAATGTATGCCATCAATGTCGTTGGGATAGAACCTAAAGTCACCGCGTAGCCGATTAGAGCCACTAAGATAAGCAGTAGGAAAGCCACCAACATGTTGATGTTACTGATAACTTTAACGCCACCATCAATACCACGAAGTACTGATACTACCGCCAATAAAGTCACCGCTGTAATCACAATAACTTGCAGACCTAAGCCCGCTTCAATGCCGAATACATGCTGAATACCACTTGCCGCTTGTTGTGCACCAAGACCTAACGATGTCGCCAGACCAAATAGCGTTGCAAGTACAGCAAGAATATCAACAATGTGACCTGCCCAGCCCCAAGCTCTATCACCTAAAATTGGGTAAAAGATAGAACGGATAGAAAGAGGCAATCCCTTGTTGTAAGAGAAAAACGCAAGTGACAGTGCTACTACGCCATAAATCGCCCAAGGGTGTAGACCCCAGTGATACATGGTTGCGCCCAATGCCAGTTTTGCAGCTTCTGGTGTGTTTGGTTCAACACCTAACGGAGTTTCAAACCAACCCGTGAAGTAAGCCGCTGGCTCTGCCACACTCCAGAACATCAAGCCGATACCCATACCTGCGGCAAACAGCATCGATAGCCAAGAGAAGAATGAGTAATCTGCCGTCGCATCAACACCACCAAGGCGGATTTTGCCGTACGGAGAAACAATCAAACCTAAGCAGAAAATTACGAAAATATTACCCGACCAGATGAAAAGCCAATCAAACGAATTGATAATCTGGCCTTTAACGCCATCTAGCGCAGCCTTTGCTGAAGCGGTATCTGTAATAAGAACACCGATCAGGAACAAAGCGATAAGTCCCGCACTAATACCAAATACTGGGTTATGAACATCAAAACCCCATTTTTGGACGTTATCTTGACCGACAGTGTAATCCGTACTGTCGATACTGTATTTATCTATACCTTTAGTCATTATCCCTCTCTACGGAATTCTATTAGGGTCTATTGACCTCGTATTCCTTACTTACCTGCGACTTAATTACAAACTCGAACCTACGATCCAAGTAGTACAAGCTGTTGTCACAATAATTCAAATACTTGGATGTCTGAAGTTTAGCAGGTTAACTTGTTGCTTTCAGTAAACTAGAATCGGTTCGATGGAATTTCAAACAATATTCACGTAATTACTCAAGTTTATGACGAAAAAAAGGTCGAGCCTGTCGACCTTTTTATCAAAAATACTTTTAACTCAAAGCATTTTGGTGCTTAACCAATTGATTTTCAGTTCGTAAACCTAGCAATAAGCTTAGGCACATAAGCAATAATATGAACGCAAATGGAAGTGCCATAGAAACGGTACCGGCTTGCAATGCTTGAATAGATTCCGTACCACCAACCCATAGTAGAACCGCTGCAATCGCGCCGCCCATCAACGCCCAAAATACACGTTGTGGAACCGGTGCATCCACTTTACCGCCAGAGGTAATGCTATCGATAACCAATGAGCCTGAATCAGAAGAGGTGATAAAGAACACCATAATCAAACCAATCGATACCACTGAAAGCACAGAGCTCATTGGCAGAGCATCGTAAGTATGGAAAAGAGAAAGTGTAATATCTTGCAGACCATTCACACCAATCTCGCCCACCTTGTTCGCCACTTGATCAATCGCGATGCCACCGAAAATAGCCATCCAGATGATGATTACTGTCGTTGGGATGAACAATACAGCAACGATGAATTCACGAATCGTTCGACCTTTAGAGATACGAGCGATGAACATGCCTACGAATGGTGACCAAGACATCCACCACGCCCAGTAGAATACCGTCCAACCTTGCATCCACGTTTCGTCATCACGACCGTGAGGATTGCTTAAGGGAATGAAGTTTTCAATGTAGCCCATTAGCGCGGTTGGGATTGCTTTAATACCCGCCATGCCACCAGCGATGGTAACGAAGATAAGTAAGCCCAAAGCAACCAGCATGTTCACATTACTCAGAAGCTTTACACCACCGTTGATGCCACGAACCACGGACATTGTCGCTAAGAAAGTAACCACTGCGATAACAATCAGCTGCATGCCAATACCGCCATCGGTACCAAATACATGGTTAATACCACTGGTCGCTTGTTGAGCACCTAAGCCCAATGAAGTTGCAAGGCCAAATAGCGTTGCAAGCACAGCGACGATATCAACAATATGACCAAACCAACCCCAAGTTCTATCACCCAAGATAGGGTAGAAAATAGAGCGGATTGATAGAGGTAAACCTTTATTGAAGGTGAAGAAGGCAAGCGCTAGAGCAACAACCGCGTAAATCGCCCAACCGTGCAGACCCCAGTTGTAGATGGTTGCACCAAGAGCCAACTTCGCCGCTTCAGGAGAGTAAGCTTCAACACCTAGTGGTGTTTCATACCAGCCAGTGAAATAAGCTACTGGCTCAGCAACACCCCAGAACATTAAGCCAATACCCATTCCTGCGGCGAATAACATCGACATCCAAGATAGGTTTGAGTGCTCTGCTTTGGCATCATTGCCACCAATACGTATCTTGCCATACGGGGAGACAATGAGGGCAAAACAGAAAATTACGAAGATGTTTGCTGCCCACATGAAGAAACCATCGAAGTTACCAATGACTTTCCATTTGATTCCATCAAGCGCCGCTTTTGCGGTTTCAGGGTCTGCGACTAGAAGTGCCAACAGGAAGATAATGATCGCCCCTGCACTGATTCCAAATACTGGGTTATGAACATCAAAACCCCATTTCTGAACGTTATCTTGTCCTACTGTATAATCGGTATTTTCAATACTATACCTATCTTTTACAGGCTCCATGCTTCCTCTCTAATTTGCAGCGCACAGTTTGCAACATTGCATTCGGCGCTTAAATTTCGAAAAGAAGAATATCAACCTGTCGCAAAAATACTAAAAAAACCTCCATAAAGGAGGCGTAAATTACACATTTAGTAATTAAATTACACATTTAACGTTATTTAGCGTAAGATCAGTCCACAAGCCCAGAGCTGACCGCATATTTAGCAAGCTCTGCCGTAGAGTGAATATCGAGCTTATGCTTAATATTTTGCCTATGGGTTTCTACCGTTCGATAGCTGATATTCAGCGCCTTTGCGACCTCTTTACTGCTCTCCCCTTTTGCGACTAATTTCAGCACAGCCTCTTCACGTCTGCTCAATGGATTCTTGACAGATGGCGTGGGAGTAATCGGCTGAGTAAACAAATTCTGCGTGACTTTTTCACAGAAATAGGTCGATCCTTGATTGACCGTTTTGATTGCCTGTACCATTTTTTCAGCCGAAATCTCTTTCAACATGTAACCGACAGCACCCGACTGCATCACCTTCATGATGTATTCACGGTTGTTATGCATGGTCAGCATCAGGACCTTGGCTTCTGGGTCTTCTTCTTTAATCAGATGGGTGGCATCAATGCCATTCATGATAGGCATGCTGATATCCATCAACACCACATCAGGGCGCAGAGACTTAACGACCTCTACCGCTTCTAGTCCATTGCTGGCCGTACCTATCACGCTAATATCTGGCTCGAGTTCCAATCTCGCCATAAAGCCATCCAGTACCACTTGGTGATCATCAGCAATCACAACTCGAATAACTTCACTCATTCATTAATCCCTCTAGTGTCAGTAACACTGTAATTTCCGTTCCGAGGCCAATCTCACTCATCAATTCAAAGTCACCACCGATGAACTCCACTCGCTCTCTCATGTTACGCAGCCCGATCCCTCGTTTTTCCATCGCTTTATAGGTGTTGAAACCGACACCGTTATCTTGAATCAGTAGTTGCAACACATTACCAATTTGCTGAGCGATAACCGTTACTTTGGTCGCTTGTGCATGTTTTTCTATATTATTCAGCGACTCTTGCACGACTCGATATAGGGTCGTCGCCGCCTCTGATTTTAACTTACCAGGTTGAGTAGCAAACATGGTTTCTACTTCAATACCCGAATGCGCCTGAAAATCTAACAACAATGAAGACAATGCCGCCTCTAAACCAATATCATCCAACGAACTTGGACGAAGTTGATGCGAGATGTGCCTCACTTCTTCGATTGCTCGCATCAGTGAATGCTGCGACTTATTCAAATGTGCTTTGAGGTCTTCATTTTGTAGCTTATTACCGAGCAGTTCTAAGTGGCAACGACTCGACACTAATAATTGGTTAATACCATCATGTAGCTCACGCGCTAAATGCTTCTTCTCGTCTTCTTGGAACATCACCGTCTTGTGCGCCAGTTCCTTTAGGTTGTTATCCGCAATCCGATGTTCATGCATGTTAATGGCCAAGGTCAGCACGATAATGACCGCAACCGTCACACTCAGAATCACCACAATCGAAAAGAACGTGGTTTCAATATTGTTGTTAATCGCAGCCTGCATCGAAGCCACTTCTTGGTGTACGTCTTCAATATACAAGCCGGTGCCAATCATCCAGTCCCAACGCTCTAACCAAGCGGCGTAGCTCAGCTTAGACACCACCTCACCCGTCGAAGGCTTTTGCCACAAATACTGGTGAAACCCGCCTCCGGTTTGCGCTTCTCTTAACAGAGCCTCTATCAGAAAATCGCCATCTTCATCTTGCAGTTGGAGTAGGTTTTGGCCTATCAATTCTGGCTGAATTGGATGAACCAAGTTGGTCCCGTGGCGATCGTATGCGAAGAAGTACCCATCAGAGCCATATCTAAGTTTAGACAATATGGTTCGAACTTTTTTTTTTGCTTGGGCTTCTTGGATATTTGGATCGTTATAGACGTGTTCTATGGCGTCGAACGCGAGATCAACCGTGTCTTTGAGGGCGTTTTCACGCGACTTGATTAGGCTGTCTCTAAAGATCTCGACTTCTTTAGCGCCTAACGTCTTAGTCTGGTGCAGCGAGATCCAACTAATACTCGCCGTTACCAGCAGCAACGGGAGCAACGTCAGCAAAATCAGCTTGGCTTTTAGAGGCATTCCTTTCCCTCACAAAAAACGGCTTACTGAACATCAATAAGCCGTTTTACTTTAGCAATTTATAGATAGCCGTTGAAACATATCATTCACATTCTTGGCTTCACTCACATTCCATAGAAAGATGGGAAAGCGAGAAGTGATCCAAGTACGAGGATTTGAATCAGAATGAACGGCATCACACCTCGGTAGATGTCCTTAGTCGTCACGCCTTTAGGTGCTACGCCTTTTAAATAGAACAAACTAAAACCAAATGGCGGCGTTAAGAAGGAAGTTTGTAGGTTCATCGCAATAAGGATAGCGAACCATGTCATGTTGATGCCCATCAGTTCAGCAACTGGCGCAATGATCGGCACGATGATGAAACAGATCTCTACGAAGTCGATGAAGAAACCCAGAATCAGAATCACCAGCATGGTAATGATCAGGAAGCCCCATTTTTCACCTGGCAGTTGTAGCATCCACTCTTCAACCAGATAGTCGCCACCAGTGTAGGTAAACGCCATTGAGAATGCCGTTGCACCCAACAAGATAGCAAATACCATCGCCGTTACTTTCACCGTCTCTTTCGACGCCTCGTACACCATCGACCAACTAAATTGACCGTAAAGCAGTGCAAGTATCATCGCACCCGCGCCACCTAATGCGGCTGACTCTGTTGGCGTAGCAACACCTGCGAAGATAGAGCCCAGTACAACAATGATTAACGCTAGAGGCGGAAGAATCGCTTTCAGTGCATTAAACACTTCCTGCTTACGGCTGATGGAGTCATCACGTTCAATAGGTTGAGCCGCTTCAGGGTGTAGCTTTGCATATATCAAGATATAAACGATGTACGCGCCGACCAGCATCACGCCTGGCCAAATCGCCGCTTGGAACAAGTCGCCTACAGGAACACCTAGAACATCACCCAATAGAATCAATACGATGGAGGGTGGAATGATCTGCCCTAGCGTACCAGACGCACAAATAGTGCCGCAGGCTAAGCCTTTGTCGTAATTGTACTTGAGCATTACAGGTAGGGAGATAAGTCCCATAGCAACAACAGAAGCACCAACCACGCCAGTAGAAGCCGCAAGTAGTGAACCTACTAATACGGTTGAAATCGCGATACCACCACGAACGCCGCCAAACAGTCGCCCCATAGACTCAAGCAACTGCTCAGCAAGCTTGGTCTTTTGTAGAACGAGCCCCATAAAAACAAACAATGGAACGGCCATCAGAACCGTGTTTTCCATAATGGATTGAATTCGATATGGCATGAAGGCAAACATTTCAATGCCCTCAGCCCAAACACCAAAGATTAACGCGATACCACCAAAGGTAAACGCCACTGGGAAGCCAAGTAAAAGTGCAAACAAGGCTACGAAAAACATTACTATTCCAATCATGTTCAGCCTCTACTTATTCTTTGTATGAGTATTGTTTGCATGGATAAGGTGCGGATTAAAAATCTTGTTCAGCGAATGCAGGATTAAACCTACGCCACTGAGTGCCATTAAGAAGAATGACAGCGGGATCATAGCTTTGATGATCCAGCGATATGGCAAGCCACCCGGGTCACCTGAGGTTTCACCGAGGTTATAGCTCTCTTTGGCCACATCAATACCAAACCAAGCAACCAGCAAACAAAAAGGCATCAGAAAGATCAGTGTGCCGAGCAGGTCAATAATCGCTTGTGCCTTGAAGCTCAGTTGCTCGTAGAACACATCCACTCGCACATGACCACCAGCCTTGATGGCATAAGGAACACCTAATAGGAAAACGGCTGAGAAGAGGTGCCACTCCATCTCTTGGAAAGCGATAGAGACATCGTTGAAGGCATATCTCATGACAACGTCATACACAACGTTGGCGATAAGTAGAATAAACAACATACTGGAAAGCCATCCCAGTGCGTCACCGATACGATTAAACAGGCGTTCAATATAAATTAGACTTCGCATTCCCGACTCCATGGAATTTGAAAAGACATCTTGCAGTACAGCTAACCCAACTAAAAACGATTCAGTTTATAGCTAGCAATAGGCACGACGTAGAAAGGGTTCTTGGGCATTTAATTATTATGTTGAAAATGAACCCTCAGCTTATTCACTCTTAAATACTCAATAAGAAAAGCTTTGGGTTCATTTAACTTCAGTTCAACAACAGTCGATTATTTCGCTTGGCTATTTAGATAAGCTCTGTGTGAAATATCCGTCCATGAACGTACTTGCTCTAGGTAGCTTGCTTGTGAAGCTTGGATCTCTTTTGCCAACTCATCTTTCTCAGCATGGGCAGCAAGTAGTCGATCGTTCGCTTCTTTCAGTGCCGACATTACTTCAGGCGGGAAATCTTTTACTTGTACATCTGGGTATTCTGTTTTCATTGAAACCCAGTTCTTGCCACTTTCGTGCGTAGCTTGTGTGTACATGTCATAAGCCGCTGTACGCATGGCAACACGCAAGATCTCTTGTAGGTCTTCAGGCAGCTTGTTCCATGTACGCTTGTTCACTAGGAATTGAAGCTCTGAACCCGGCTCGTGCCAACCTGTGTAGTAGTAAGGCGCGATTTTGTGGAAACCCATACGAAGATCAAGTGATGGACCTACCCACTCCAGTGCATCGATTGTGCGACGCTCCAAAGAGGTGTAAAGCTCACCCGGGGCAATGTTCGTCGGTTTCGCACCTAGCTCCGCAAGAATCTCGCCGGCAAAGCCTGGGATTCGCATTTTCAGACCTTGTAGATCTTCAACGCTGTTGATCTCTTTTTGAAACCAACCACCCATCTGGATATCCGTGTTACCGCCTGGGAACGACATCAAGTTATGTGGAGAGTAAACCTGCTCCATTAACTCCATACCACCACCGTGATAGAACCACGCGTATTGTTCTGCTGGCGTCATACCGAAAGGCATAGAAGTGAAGTAAAGAGTGTTTGGAACTTTACCTTTCCAGTAGTAAGAGCCTGAGTGACCCATGTCGTATTGACCAGACTTAACCATGTCAAAAACGCCAAGAGGTGCTTTGTGTTTGTTTGCTGAATCGATTCTGATTTGCAGTCGACCATTCGACATCTTCTCAGCCATCGCCGCCATGTTTTTGGTTGCATCACCGAAAACTGGGAAGTTTGGTCCCCAAGTTTCCGCAAGTTTTAAACGGTAAACCTTATCAGCGGCTGTAGCACCAGTAGCGACCAAAGCTAAACAAGCCGCAGCAGTTACTGCAACGTTTTTAAAAACTCGTGTGAGGGAGTTAGAAATGAGACTCATGTTCACGTCCTTTGTTGGGTTAACACTCTTTCTATGAGCATTTTTTATGATTCAACATAAGAGTGCACCGTGATGAGGCAACAAGATATCAGGGAGAGCACGCACGCATGGCGTTAACAAAGTTACGTATTAGACCAAAGGATTAAGTAGAACTACGTAGGAGATAATTGAATAGTGTCGATTTCAAAGGAGTTTGGATATTCACCAAGGCAATGCGTATTGATAAATACCTAAGTATTAATAATTAAATACTCTTAACAATTGATTGCCATTTCGTGATGAAGCTCTATTCATTGCTGTATTTTAGGGGGAAAAAATCAAGGCTTTGCTCTCTTGATCTACCTAGCTAACGCCCTAATTTAGTGCTTGCTGATTCGAAGCTCTGACACGAGACAACACTAATCAGTTAAGCCGTATATCGAATTGGAATTGAGATTATAGAGCCTAGGTTTAGGCTTGGATTTGGGCTCGGACTTGGCATAATGTGCCAGATACAAAAAAGCCTCGAAAATCGAGGCTTAAAAACTTAACGAAGCGAATGTAATCCCACAGGATTAGATAGCTTTGTAGATAACCTTGTTACCTGCTAGCTGCTCTTTCGCTACTAGGTTTTCTTCAAGAAGTTTTTTCAATGCGCCTGTTGCCCATGAAGCTGCTTTCGCGTCTTCTTGACCAGCTTCTAGGCCGATACCTTTAGGGTTAATGCCTTCAGCATTGCTAACAACGATGTCTAGAACTTGTTGTTGCTTAGGAGTCAGTGCTACTGCAACTTCTTTAGTTGCTGCTACTGCTTTCTCTACCGCTGGTTTTGCTGCTACAGTTTTTTCTGCTACAACTTTCTCTGCGACAGGCTTCGCTTTTTTCGGCGTTGCCACTGCTTTAACTACAGCCGCTTTAGTGCGTTTCTGCAGTTTAGCCTGCACCTTACGCTTATGAGCAAGTCTCATTGAATATTTCTCCAGTTCACTGCTCTTTTCGCAGTGGTGAAAATTTGAAGCGCGATTTATACCAAAAAACAGGAGCTATTTGTAGAGTGAAGCGTCGAAAGTCGACGAAAAATACCGATATTGTCTACTAGCGTCTATTATTTAAACATCGACTTATCAATTCAGGGTCATATACACTGGTTATCCATCCAGACAAAAATATGAAAACTTGGTGTTACCTATGGACACTCGTCACCTTAGTAATTTCTCTTTGCCTTCATTCACTCGCTCGTACCGTATCCTCGTCATTATTTTAGGCTTCATTTGCTTGATCGTTTCGCTCTACAGTGACAATCCAAAGTTACTGATCGTGGGTGCTTTTTGCAGTATTGCGCTTCTGGGAACTGGCTACTATTTGATGCTGCGCAGCCGAGTGATGTTCACACTTACCCCGACTCATTTTCAGCAGCACTTTTACAAAGGGGGTTGGGTTTTAAAATGGAGTAACATCCAAAAAATTGGTCTTTGCACTTATGAACAAGATGGTTGGCATCAACCTCTGCCCTGGGTCGGAATTAAAGTAAAAGATTACTCGCCCTACCTCGATTCGATTTGCCCTAAAATAACTTGTGAATTATTGCTCAGCCAACGAGCACTTTTGTACTTAGGAGCCAAACAAGCAGGCAAAGAGTCCAACTTTGAGGATATGGTTCTCGACTCATCGCATTACCATGCGCGTTGTACTGAAAGTGGCTGTGTCGAACTAAGCCAATACAAAGAGTCGCAGAATACCGACAACGTAAATTTCAACGATAACCAATCACAGGACAACCTTGATTCACCGAATGAGACAAACAGTCCAAACGCGGTGATTAAAAACTATTCTGGATTGCAGGCGATGCTTGCCAACAGAATGAAATATCAAAGGGGCTTCCACGGTTATGACATTTTCATATCAACCCATGATTTGAATATGAGTGGAGAAGAGTTTGTGGGGCTGGCTCGACGCTACTTGGCTGCCGCTGAACGTCTTTCTGATTAAGGTTTACCAGTAAGTTCACACACAATAAAAAAGCTTAGCTTTCAGGACAAAAGCTAAGCTTCATTTTCAATCAATCGACACAAATAATCGGTTGGAAAATCAAAGATTTAATTAGTACAGAGGCATTTCATCTGCGACGAACGGGTTTGATGCACGCTCGCGACCGAATGTCGATTCAGGACCATGGCCCGGAACGAATGTTACGTCACTGCCTAGTGGCCAAAGCTTAGTCTTGATTGAAGCGATAAGCGTATTGAAGTCACCTTGTGGGAAGTCAGTACGGCCAATTGCGCCGTTAAACAACACATCACCCACAAACGCTAAACGAGCTTGCTCACTGAACAATACAACGTGACCTGGCGTGTGGCCCGGCGTGTGAATCACATCAATCACTTGATTACCAAAAGTGACTTTGTCGCCCTCTTCTAACCAAGTGTTTGGTTCAAAAGCTTTACACAGTGGGAAACCAAACATCTGACTTTGATTCTCTAGACCTTGTAGCCAGAAGTTGTCTGCCTTATGCGGGCCCACAATTTCAACCTTCAAGATCTCAGCAAGTGGTACCGTACCGCCAACATGATCTAAGTGACCGTGCGTCAGTACCAAGTTCACAACCTTAACACCGAGTTCTTCAATGATAGCCGCGAGTTGTTGAACATCACCGCCCGGATCGACAACGATGCCTTCCATGGTTTCATCACACCACACAATCGAGCAGTTCTGAGAAAAAGAGGTAACAGGTACAACTTGATACTTAAGAGACATATACAAACCTTAAAGAGCGAATCTGGTGAACAACTCGAATATCGCTATGTTATTGGCAACAAACCCAACAATAACAAACTAAACAGCAACAAACTGAGCAGCAATAAACCGAATTATTAGAACAAACTGAAATTTGGGCAAACTATGACATTGGATGTCTACTTTGACAAGTGCCTACCGTATCACTCAATAACTCAGCTTAGCTCTACCAGTTGCGAACTGGACCAGTATCAATGTGGATGAAGTTACTACGAGCGTAATAACCAACACCACCTGCTTGCAGACTTTTAGCTACGTCTCTCAGTTCCTTTAAATCAACACCATCGATACGAAAATCGATCGCTTTACCAAGCATGTGATAGCTCTTTTTAGCGACACCACTCGACTTAGAGCGCAACGCTTCGTTGGTTGCTGGAGAGCGGTAGCCAGAGATGATTTGAACTTCTTTTTGAATACCCAGTACATTTTGAATCTGAGTGATCTGATCAAACAGGTTCTTATCCATTGGATGAATCTCATTGCGGCGGAAGTCACGGCACAGTTTGCTAAGGCGTGCCATCTCGTCACCAACATAGTTAGTGCCATCGAAATAACAAGTCTCTAATCGTTCACCAGTGTGAAGATTGTTCATGCTAATCGTTCTTGGTTGATCCGGGTATGAAGCGAAAGCGATAGAAGGAGTAAGAGAGGCGACTACAGCAGTACCACCAGCGTAAGTCAGAAACTGACGGCGTGAAAATAAACTTTGAGACATACAGCAAAAAAACCAATTAGATCGAACGAAAAATGCACGATACATAATGGAATTTGCTGCGTCAACGTACAAAAACCGTGCAAAACGTTAGTATTTGTAACCTTTGCACGGTTAGTTATTGATACTCATTATAATTTTATCAATAGAAGCTTGGTTGTCATTTTTCAGTCAAGATCACCTTTCTTGACCATATTTCAATCAACCGCCCTCTTTATCATATTGGTAGATATCACCGCGGTATTGTATGCCTCCTTCTTCAAACAACACGGTTTGATAAATGATATGCACTGGAATTCGCTTCTTGAGACGAACCTTAGTATTGGGCGCAAGTTCATCATCCTGATTCGGCACTTTCTTTACCTTAGTCGCAAATAACAACTCCGCGAGTTCCTCGGCATGCTCAACACGAATACAACCAGAGCTATAGGCGCGGAAGTCATCGTTAAACAAGCTTTTACTTGGGGTGTCATGGAGATAGATGGCTCGCTTGTTGGGCGTATTGAACTTATACAAACCCAATGCGTTACTAGAGCCTGCTTGCTGGCGCATTCGATAAGGAAAAGAGTTAAAGTTAATCGTTTGCCAATCTATCTCGGTAGTATCGACAGTTTCCATCGAACGCCAACCATCGATCACTTGAAAATTGTGTGTTTCAAGATAACTCTCGTCGGCTTTTACTTTAGGCAAGATATCTTTAACCATGATTTTCCATGGCACGTTCCAAGTCGGATTTAAGATAACCGAATCAAGCTTTATCTCTAAGAGTGGTGTTTTTCTCGATTTTCTCCCAACCACAACTTTAGATTCAAAAACCTCTTCCCCATCTTCCCAATACTTCATATCAAAACTAGGTACATTCACCACAATCAGTGAGTCTCTATTTCTTGGCCATAAGCGGGCACGCTCGGCGTTCAATGCTAGGGAAGTAAGTCGATCATCAAAGCCCATATTGATCCATTTGATCGTGTCTGGCCCGATGATCCCATCATCCGTAAGACCGTGCATGCGTTGGAAAGATTTAATCGCCTTTTGCAGATCTCGATCGAACTTGGGAAAATCGACCGCGATCATCGAGGTATCAACACCAACCAAAGCAATACGTTCAACAAGAATGGCTTTATCTGAAAGCTGGTCGCCCAAGCGTTTCAAGCCTTTCTGTCTGTACCGATCAATCTTGAGCTCGGACGCGGTTTCTAATACTGAATAAGTCGCCTTGAATTGGTCGAAATCCCCCACTGGCGGTGCGTAAGACAACACCATCTCCAATAAGTAATCATTGGCGACACTGCTTTTCAGTCTCATCAGAATATGGGGCGAAGGCGCTGGTAATTTGGAATGCAACTTGCCCGAGAAGTACCAATCTTTACCGGCAAGCGGCGCATTTTCAACGTAGCTCAGGTAGTAGATAAAAGTATCGGTAAGTAATATGTCCAACTCTTGCCATTGAGCATGGGATTGATAGTGACGGATTTGCTTGAGTTGTCGCTCGAAGAGTGGTGCCATTTGCGCTTGTTCAAGAAGCGACAATTGGAACTCAAACGCTTTAACCAGCTCAGGAGAATCCCAAAGGATAGGCAGAGAAGTGTCTTGATAGATACTCTGTGTGAGCTCTGGATATATAAGCATGAAAGAGAGTTCTGATTCCGCCGGAATGAAACGGCTCTCGTCAGAACTCGCATAGCTCCATGCATGCACGGAAACTAACACCAATAATCCACAGAAGTATTTTGCTAACATGCTTAACTCCGTCACCAGCAATTCCATAAGTATGGCAAAGAAACGGGAGTAAGCATGTTATTTTTTAAGGGATTTATGAATCAAATTGCACTCCAGTGATTATCCCACTGGACCGATGATTGCTGAGTTGATTTCTCATAAGGCTTGCGCTGGCTAACCACACTGCCCGCCCCAGAGCTTAATCGAAACTCACCATCAAACAGCACAGCACCAGAAGCGTCAGATAATGCAGACAGTTCTACTAATTCTTTGGTCTCTTTCGACCAAATACCGTAGCAATTGCCTCTTGGCGAAGTCGCAATAATCCAATCGTCTGACGCCGCAATACTGGCGATATAGTGATTGAACCTTGCCCATTGCTCAGGCTCTGCGTTCAGTGATTCAAACTGGCCGCCTTTAGTATGCATCGCCAATAGCGAAGGAGACTCATCTGGTTCACCACGATATTGCTGGCCACAAAGTACCGTTTCAGCACCATCATGGGCTAAATGTCGAATGCTCAGCTTCTTATCCAACAATTCAACCTGATCAAGTAACACACCTTCAGGAGAAACATAACTCAAGCTCGGCAGCATCGAATCGAGGTTTTTCGGTGTTCTACCATCAGTATGAACGCCACCAACGCCGATCGCGAGATTACCATCCGGCATGATGATCACTTCATGTGGGCCGATACCGAAACCAGTGAACTCTTCGACCTTACGATAGCCTTGCGCGACATCGTAAACGCCAATCACGCCTTGACTGGTGTCGGTTTTCCCTTCAGTGGCATACAATAGTGTGCCGTCTAATGAGTAAACGCCATGACCATAGAAGTGGCGGTTGTTACCTTTCACCACCATTTTGATCTGCTGACCGTTTTTGTAGTCAAACACCATAAAATAGTCACCAGGACGACGGGCAAAAACCACCGCATGTGATGAGGTTGGGCAGATTGCGACGCCATGGCCACGCTCAGGGATAGGTAGCTGGCTCAGTGGCATGCCATACTCATCAGCCACAACCGCGGAATACTGGCCTCGACCATTAAGCGCACAACCAATCAACTGAGGTTTATTCGATGCGCTTTCACCTGAACGGCTAGCACATCCGAACGGCAGCACAGGCACAGCAGCACACCCAAGTGCTGCTTTCAGTAAGGTTCTTCGTGTAGTATCAGTCACCATCGGTAGCATTAAATCCTATTACCACGCCAAGCTCTATCGCCACTTCTTCATGAATCAGGTACTTCAAACGTTCTAGTTTGTTGTATTGAGTCAGCACCTCGCGGTAGCCCTCTTTGCTCTGCAATAACTCAAACAAGCTTGAGTCTGTAGGCCAAGTATCTAGCGTCAATGTGAACTGGTCAGCAACGCGATCAGCTAGGTCGTTTAAGCCCTTCTCTCTCAACAAGCCGTCTAGGCCATTGCCACCGGCAAGGTACAAATTCTGAAGTGCTGCTACATTGGCTTTTAGTTGAGTCATCGAGGTTTGTGCACGCCATGATTCTGAGAAGTAAGGACGCGGATGACCAATTTTCGCCATCGGGCGACTCAGCTTTTTCATGCTGTAATCAAGTTGGTTGGTCAATAAAGCGATGTATTCAGACTCCCAACGAGTCTCGTCTAGCGCTAACCAAGGGTTAACCTGCCATGCCTCAGCAATAGAGGCCGATTTCATTGCCAAGTTTTGTGCGATCGCTTGTGAAGATAGACAACCAGACGCTTTGTCTTGCAGTAATGGAGATTGCTCGTCGTACAGAGACCACTCCAACGCACCTAGCCCTTGAACCGTCACACTCTGCTGCGCGATTTCGTCTTGAGTCCAAGCTTTGTTCTGCTGAGTTAACTGACGCATCTTAAGACCCGTCGTGTTCTTTTTGTCTGGCCAAAACTGAACATTCCAGCTCTGTTCCAATGCCGCTGTTGGGCCTCTTTCTTGTCCTTGCAGTGCCATCCAGCTGTTCATGGTGAGCTGCCACTGATTTTCCAACGCATCCAGCTCAATATTGTTGGTTTCACAGTAACCCTGCATCAAGACTTCCAGCTCACCGGCTTGCTTAGCGAATAGCACCGCTGAATCAAACTCTTGTTGATACACGCTACGGCTGATATGAGCAGTCGTGTCTGCTTGATAAGAGACACCGTTAACCTCAGATGAAGCCGTTTGCTCACCCGATGACTGGCAGCCTGCCATGATTAATACCGACAAGGGCATTAACAAAAATTTATGTGCCATGCTGTTACCTTACTTCCTAGTTTTTCTTTTAATTATATGAGTTCAATAAATATGAAACGACCGCTGGCCTCGTATTCCTACAAGTTCAGCGGTAGTCAGTCTTTTGTTAGCGGTTTTCTTAAGTAACTAAGCCGTTGGCTTAACTGAATTCAAGACAGCCTATAATGAGTCCAAAAACGCTAGTAGTGCTTCGCGTTCACTGCTACTCAAAGCTAATACTTTTTGTTTTGCCATTTCTGCTTCACCACCATGCCAAAGTACCGCTTCCATAACGTTTCTTGCGCGACCGTCATGAAGTAAGAACGTATGACCGTTCACTTCTTTGGTATAACCTAATCCCCAAAGTGGTGTGGTACGCCACTCTTGACCATTGGCAAGATACTCAGGGCGACTGTCCGCTAAGCCTTCACCCATGTCGTGTAGCAACATGTCGGTATATGGGCTAATTAACTGATTAGATAATGCAGACAGACCTTCTCGCTCTGCCGTGCGGAATTCGGCCTGGTGACAGCTTTGACAACCAACGTCTTTGAACAGTTTTTTACCTTGTACGACAGCTGGGCTATCGACATTACGACGAATAGGTACTGCGAGATGCTGCGAATAGAACTCAACAAAATCTAAGATATTGTCACTGACTTCTGGCTCGCCACCATTTGGAAAATCATCACAGGTTGATTGCGCTGATGTGCAGTTTTCATTCGGAAATAAGCGGCTTGTCAGGCCTAAGTCACCGTTAAATGCCGCCGCGTTTTGCTGCATTAAGTTTGGCTGCCCGGCTTTCCAACCAAAACGACCTAGCGCCATTTCATTGGTTTGAACATCAAGAACATAGTTGGCTTTACCCGACACGCCCTGTTTGTCTGCCAATTGCTGCTCTGCAAATCCAAGAATCGTTTCTTGTGGGATACTTTCAAGCAAACCAAGACCAATCATTGGCGGCGCCACTCGAGCTGAAAACTCGGTCTTAGGATGCATCTCGCCGAAAGCAAGTTCAGTAATATTTAAAGTGGGTTTACGCAGAGTAACGACGGTGCCGTCTTTGAATTCAACAGGAACATCCGTGTAGCTAATGTTCACTTTGCCCTCTGGTTTTACACCTTGAAGCGCAAAATCTTGTAGCTGACCGCCGTACGTCGGCTCTGGAATTCCACCATCTCGAATGAAGGCTTGTCGCTGCTCAGGCGTTTCAGCCGGAATGCTTAAACGAACCAACATGGATACTGCGTTCTCATCTCCTTCTTCTGGCGCGTGACCACGACCATCTTTGATGTGGCAGTTTTGACAGCCGTTAGTATTAAATAGTGGTCCTAACCCATCACGAGCATCGGTTGATGACGGTGCAGGAACCCAAGGGTTTCTAAAGAAGCTATTACCTACGCTGAAATCCAAGCGCTTACTCATTGGTAGATTGGCTGCGGGAAGGGAAAAAGCGTTCGCTCCTTCTTTCTTCACGGTCGTTTTGCCGCCAGAGTAGGTTTCATGAGCGTGTAATGGAGATACGAAAAACAGTGCGGTTAATAGTGAGGCTGAGAGATACGACTTCATACATTGCCTTGCTGTGTTTTTGATTTTAGTTTTTATGTGGGTGTGGCTTTCTTGAGGATCAAACAATTAAGGGCTCAATCAGAGCCCTTACATTTGTGTCGGCTCGGGTTCTTAGAACTCGTGATCCGCTGTGTCTGGGTTTAGGCTATCAATGCCAATCACACCCGCAGCACGCTCAATAGCCGCTGTTTGAGACACTAGCGCAACAATTGTTTTGTTTACTAGTGCATTACCCGCAGCGTTGTCAGCAGCGATTAGCTGATCGAAGTGCTGGTTGTTTTTCTCTGCAGACGTTACTAATTCGCCTACTTGTGCACGTGCTAGGTCAAACTGCTTTTGAATCTCTTTCGCAGCTTGCTCATCTTTTTGCTCTACTAGGTCGAACAGGCTTGGGCCGGAAAGCAGAGTACCGTCTTCACGCTTGTATAGACCCGTGTAAACGTTGTAGATGCCTTGCTCGTTGTAGTAGTGAGAGTTGTGCGTGTTATCAGAGAAACAATCGTGCTCGTCTTCAGTAGAGTTTGCTTCTAGTGCAACCTTCATACGCTCACCCGCTAGCTCACCTAGAGACAGTGAACCCATGCCAAACAGCATTTTACGAAGACCATTCTCGCTAGATTCTGAAAGAAGCTCTTGACGGTAGTTGCCTTTCTCGCCTTCAGCCCACTGCTTTTCCATCCATTCTAGGTCTTGGATAAGTAGCTCAGCAGATGCTTTTAGGTATGCGCCACGACGGTCACAGTTGCCGTTAGTACACTCAGCGCCAACAACGAAATCAGTGTAAGCACGCTCACCTGCACCGCTGGTTGTACCGTTTAAATCTTGGCCCCAAAGTAGGAATTCAATTGCGTGGTAGCCAGACGCTACGTTCGCTTCAGAACCACCGATCTCGTTCAAGTCTGCGATTAGCTCAGGGGTGATGTTGGTTGCATCAACGGTAGTCTGACCAATTTGGAAAGTCTTGTTAGCCACGATGTTTGCGCTAGCGCCTTCGTTACCAAGTTCATATTGGTAATCAGTCGAAACATAATCAATCAGGCCTTCATCAAGTGGCCATGCGTTCAGTTGGCCTTCCCAATCATCAACAACAGCGTTGCCGAAGCGGAAAACTTCTGACTGTTGGTATGGTACGCGAGACTCAAGCCAAGCTTGTTTTACTTGTTCGAAGTTGCCAGCAGAAGGAGAAGCTAAGAAGGTATCAATAGAAGAGTTCAACGCTTTTGCTGTAATTACTGAATCTGCAAACACTGCATGCGCAATATCTGCGTAATGTTCTACAACTTGATCTTGAGTTACTGCTGCGAAAGAAGAAGCAGAGGCAAAAATGAGTGACGAAGTTACGGCTTTTGTCACTAAAGATTTAATGGTCATGAAGCATCCTTGTTGAGCTTTAAATTATTATTCGTAGTAATAGTGCAAACCATTATCATTTGCACTACGGATTGAAATAATACAAACTTACAATTTTATTGCAAGATAAATACAAAAAAACCTCACATATGTGAGGTCTTTAAACATTTTTATGTTAAGCGTAACAAAGAGGCTAATCAGATATCCAGATTATGCTTACCGTGTGAGACTTTTGCCTTCAGGTAGCTTTCATTACCCGATTTGATATGAGCAGAGGTATTCACCACTTCTTCAATCTCAATACCAAAAGATTTTAGCTCATTGATCTTCTTAGGGTTGTTGGTGACTAAGCGGATTTTTGTAGTACCTAAGGCGCGTAGCATTTCAGCAGCTTCAGTAAAATCGCGTAGATCATCGCCAAAACCTAGGTGGTTGTTGGCTTCATAGGTGTTCATGCCTTCGCTTTGCAGACGGTACGCATCGATTTTGTTGTACAAGCCAATACCACGACCTTCTTGGCGAAGATAAAGGATCACCCCACCCGTCTCACCCATAATTCTAATGGTTTCGTCTAACTGCTCGCCACAGTCACAGCGAGAAGAATGGAAAACATCACCAGTCAGGCACTCAGAGTGCATACGAACAAGAGGTATGTCTTGTGTCTTGTCTGCTGATTTAAATATCACAGCAACATGCTCTTTATCTGTTTTCAATCCATGAAAAGACAGAAGTTCAGCATCTATACTGCTTGTTACCCCTACTTTGAAATCTATTCTGGCACGCACTTCCGCCATAGCTATACTCACTTGAAAATTCGATGTATTTAACGACGCTACATTATATGTCTAGGCAATATTTTGTAGCTAACTATCTAATGATAGACACTATGAGGCTGTTAACAATTTTTTTCAAGGTCGACCTCGTACAAATTGTTATAATATAACAATTATTTTTCACATAAGAAAAAACCCCACATTGGGATGACCAACATGGGGTTATAAATTAATCAGTTGCGGCTAAGACTACGATTTTTTACAGAACGATCAACTTACTTGAGTTTGCTTCCAGATGACAAGCTGAACCCAAGCGTTCTCTAATTCGGTTAACTCTTCTTGAGTAAGCGTAGAAATGCTCGACTTTGCACTGTATTTTTCTGCCCATTTATCAGATCGGACATGAGTATGGAACTCTTTCTTTAAATTTGAGATTACGTTATCCACAGATACATCCTTATATAGCAGTGCTTAGCCTTTATAATCGGTTAATGTTACAAAATACAGGTCAGTTGGTAAACAGTAATACACAATTTTTATGAGCTCTTCCTAACACTTTTTACTGATAAATATATAAATAAGAGAAATAATAGGCTCGGTAGCAACCAAAGTAATAGATTTGAAACCTTCATCGCCGGCTTATAAAGTACAAATTCACCAAATCTTTCCGTCATATATCGAGTAATCTCATTATTACTCTTCCCTGCTTTCACCATATTGAACACAACAAGGCGTAAGTCTTTTGCTATTGGTGAGTTGGATTCAATCAGATTTTGGTTTTGACATTGTGGGCAGCGTAACGTTTTCGCCAAGCTAATAGCACGTTGCTGTTGTTCTGGGTTTTCAAACTCAAACAGTTCAACTTGAATACTCGTCTCTGTATTACTGGCAGTAAACAGATCTTCAGCCATGGTTGAAAGGCTAATCACTAAAAGAGCTGACAGCATAAACAAGGTTTGTATTAGAGACTTCATCATCCATTCACACCATCAAAATACATCGCAAGCTCATCTTTCCATACCATTTCATTAATCACGCCCAATAGCTTTTTAATGATCTGGCCATTGGCATCAACCAAATACGTTTCAGGTGTGCCGATTACGCCCAACTCTAACGCTAACTTGCCTTGAGGGTCACTGATCACGGTTAAGTACGGGTTGCCATCGTTCGATAACACGTTAATCGCAGCCCCAGAGTTATCTCGATAATTGAGCCCAACGATGGGAATGCCTTTATCGTGAAGTTGAAGCAAAAATGAATGTTCGGTTTTACATATCCCGCACCAAGATGCCCATACATTAACCAGTTGATAAGGGTGCTGCGTGACATCAGTAAGCGTAACTTTCTGCTGACCACTGACGCCTTCACTATTCACTAACGCACTCGATGTAAATTCTGGAAATGCCCTTTGTTGTTCAGACACCATGGTCGATTGCTGCTTATTATCAAGCGCAAAGACAAATCCCAGCACCACAATCAATGCTAAGGCAATTAGAGTAATTAGCTTGTTACGAACGCTGTTATGCATACTGTGACGCCTTAACGGTTTTCTTTTTACGATGAGTCAATGAGAGCAAAGCGCCGATAATGGAGAACAGCCCACCAAACCAGATCCAGCGCGCATACGCCTTATACTGAACACGAAATGCGTAAGCGGTGGAATCGACTTTCTCGCCCATGGTGATATAAACATCGCCATGCCAGAACCACTTCATTGCAGGCTCACTCATGTTCATAACACGAACTTGGTAGTGTCTTCTTTCTGGCGCGATGGAAAAGCTTTGCTCGCTAGCATCTAATTCGAGTATCGCTTTTTCTGCAGTAAAGTTGGAGGCGACATAGAGCTCGGTATCACGATGAGAGAGCGTCCAGCCCATAAACTCAACCTCTTCACCTGGGCTCAATTTGTAACTTCGCTCAAATGAATGGTAACTGTTCATCGCGGCACCTATCGCTAATACTGCGACACCCACATGCGCCAACGTCATCACCCATACTTTGCGTTGAAACTTAGAGTTGCGCGTTACCGCTAAGCCGTAAACATGAGTCAGGGCTACCCAAAACGCAAGTGACCATGTCATTAGCACCATCACTTGGATCGCTTCAACTTGCAAAACATAAGTTACAAAGCCAAGACAGAGAGACAATAAGGCAATAATTCCAATCACACCTTTCGACGCTTGAGGTTTGATACTGAGCAATGGCGCTAACCCTATCACTCCCATCGCAAGCAGAGCCAATGGCGCAATAAGAAGATTAAAGTAAGGTGCGCCCACAGAGATATTTCCAAGGCCAAGTAATTCAAAAACCATTGGGTAGAAGGTACCAAACACCACCACCGCCGTACCCAGTACAAATATAAGTACCGCCACTAAACTCAAAAAACTTTTACTCGCAAAGCTAGTGATTGGATTCGACTCGAAAGATTCACCACGAACAATAAGAAGAGAAAACGAACTCACTAACACCAAAACCAGTATCAGTAACAGCGCGATACCTTTGGTTGGGTCAACAGCAAAAGCATGAACGGAAGTGAGGACGCCAGATCGAACAATAAAAGTACCGAGGATACTTAAACAAAACGTAATGAAAGCAAGGCTAAGTGACCACTTCAGCAACTGTTGCTTGCCTTTAGCAACACCCAAACTGTGCAATAGAGCGGTTGATGTTAGCCAAGGTAATAGGCTGGCATTTTCTACCGGGTCCCAGAACCACCAACCACCCCACCCTAACTCGTAGTATGCCCACCAAGAACCAAGAATGATCCCTGCGGTTAAAAAGATCCAAGCGACCAAACAACAACTGCGACAATGAGCGACCCAATCGAACTCAATCGGATCCACCAGCAAAGCGGCCACAGCAAATGCCAAGACCACAGAGAAACCAACATAACCCAAATACAACAGAGGCGGATGGAATATCAAACCAACGTCTTGCAGCATTGGGTTAAGGTCACGCCCTTCAAGTGGCAAGGTCGAATTCAGTTCAAATGGGTTCGAAGCAAATAAGGTAAACCATGCAAATATCGCGAGTAACACATTCATCACCCACAATACGCGGCTCTGATACTCAGAAGAATATTGCTTTTGTAGGGCAATCACACCCGACCAACAGCTAATGGTTAAGACCCAAAATAGCAATGAGCCTTCATGTCCAGCCCACACAGCGGCCATTTTGAAGAAGGTGGGTAATTGAGTATTGGAGTGTTCTGCAACATAGAGGATGGAAAAGTCGTCACCTACAAAGGCATAGCCAAGTAAAACGATAGCGGCAATGGAAAACAAAGCGCTAGAGAGGGAGAAACTGCGAATTAAAGCCACATTTTGTGCTTGTTTAGTTAGCATTTGATACATCGAATACACAGCGATAATGCTGCTGAGAACAGCGACCAAAATTAAACTAAACAGCCCCAAAGAACCGACCATATCACCTCAATCAGGCTCTACCTAAGCAGAACCAAGTTAAACCATTATTGGCATTGATTGCTCAACTAGCTGATGTAACTCAACTAGCTATTGCTACTCAGCGAAAAGAAATTTAGTGAGCAGATGTTTAGTATCCAACATCCACTCACTTATAACCTTGAGCGAAATTAAGCTAACGTTAATTGTCCTGCATAAAGGACAAACGTTCTTAGCATTAATACGCCCATCAGACTCAATGAAGTAACAGAGAAAATATACACAGTACTATGGCGAACCGATGCTGGTGTCACGGCGTTAAGCAACAAGGGTAAAACCATACCCACACCAATTACGCCATACCAGAACCAACTTGCCCAGAAACCACCGCCAATCGCGTTCCATACTGCCTGCTCACTTTGACCACCAGCAAATATCAACCCAGTGAAGAAAGTAACAAGGACAAACAGTTCAAACATAACAACAGGACGTTCGAAGCCGTGGATCCAAGAAATACTCGCACTATGCGGAGACTCCTTAAAGACCAACACACCAAATAAAATACATGCCGCCGCTCCCGAGGATAAACTCGAGAATAAGAACAATATCGGCAACACTGGGTTATTCAGCATTGGGAAGGTATTTAGCGCAGAGAGTAAGAAGCCAGTGTAAGCCGCAAGTAATAGCGCAAGCACAGCTAAGAATATTTCAAAAACATTCTCAAAAGATTCTAATTTGCCAATCCAGTTACTGACAAAATCGAGTCGCCCTTTTAACCATGCTTGATCACTCAAGAATACGGCAATCTGATTTCGGAATATAATGCCGATCCAAACAAATAGGATCACCATATACACTTGGAATAAGATCACACCCATCGACATCACTGACGTCGGATTATAAAAGATCATGATCTTCCAAAATGATAGTGGTTTCGTCAGGTGGAAAACCAAGATCAATAAACCTGAGATGATCCCGAATGGTGCTAGAAAAGCCGTTGCCTTTAATACACCATTATTCGCTGGATCGTCCTCAATCACCTTTCTCTTAAGGTAAATCGAGATCATCACTGCACCCGCTGACATACCCGCCAAAAACAGATAGATAGCAATGATCCAGTCCCAAACCACGGTACCTGATTGAAACGCTGTATCCCATGCACTCATAATCAAATCTCCCCTTTTTGGTGTGGCACTTTATAGAGTTTTGGCTGAGTACCTAGATAAGCCTTATCTCTGTAAACCACTTCAGATTTAAGTACCTGGTTTATCTCGCTCTTAGGGTCATTTAAGTCGCCAAATATCAGCGCATTGGTAGGGCAAGATTCAACACAAGCAGGTAATTTACCTTGCGCAAGATTGGTATCGCGGCAGAAGTTACATTTATCTGCGGATTTGTTCTCTGGATGGAAAAAGCGCACTTGATATGGACAAGCTAGCAGGCAATAACCACAGCCGACACACTTCTCTTTATGTACATCAACAATTCCTGTCTTCTCATCTTTATAGGCGGCGCCTGTTGGGCAAACCATCACACAAGGTGCATTATCACAATGTTGACAAGAGTTACGAGTGAAACGGTAATCAACATTTGGATATTCACCTTGAGGTTCGCTCTTTATGATTTCTAAGCGCGACACGCCTTCAGGCACTTTGTTTACTTCACGACACGCCTCAGTACAAGCAGTACAGCCAATACAAGCGGTTTCGTCATGAACCATTCCGTAACGCTTGGTGCCATCTTCCTGAACATTAGCCAGCGTTTTGCGGCTTGTAACCGCTGCAGTACCTGCAACACCAGTTGTAAAAATAACGGCACCAGCGCCAGCTAAAAAGTTTCTTCTTGAGCAGCTCATAGATTACTCCTCTTCTTTCTTCTGGTTGAAGTCTGAATGGCAATCCACACACAGCTTGATGGTTTGCTTTTTATCTAAGCCCAACACCTTTGCTTCAGTCGCATGAACATCATGACAGTTTGAACACGTTAAGTTTTGCGCGTGAACATCGTGGGTCCAACTCGCTTCGCGCAGATCATCCGGTTTGTGACAATCTATACATTGGCTATTGGCATCTAAAATTAAGCTAGGGTCTAGGAAAACCTTTTCGGTTCCCGGTTGTGATTGAGCCGCGCGATACTTCACCACTTCAGGTGCACCTTCACGGTGATCGGGGCTAATAGAACTATGACAGTCGGTACAATTTACTTCACGACCAAGTAAAGCGTGTGCACTTTCACCATGTGAACCCAATACCGTTTCTTTTGAATCTTTATGGCACTGAACACACTTGTAGTCTTTGTCACGGATTAATTCGACTTCATGTCTTGTTGATTCCCCTACTGGCGTAACAGCAGGCTCAGCAACAGCATGAATGGAATAACCATAGAGGCAGAATGCTAGAAGGGATTTAAGCATTATGACTATGGCCAATTTAATATTGCCCATTTTATCCTTTCCTTATACCGGCATTATTTAACTCTCAACTAAATAATATTCCGGTTAAACAAAAGTACCCTTAAACGATATTATTACCGTTTAAATGATATCAATTCTTATTTTGGATAAGCCACAACGCTTTCTATAGTTAGAATATACCTCTAATTGAGTAATACGAAATTTCGATAGGTTAATCTGTGAACGCAATCACCCTATTTATATCATGGTCAATTTGGGTAATTGATTGTTATATATGATAATAATTCTCAGTTAAATTCTAATTAATCTAACCATTAATACCACTTTAGGGTTATATAGACTTCAACGTGACTAAGGTCACTGCCATTAATTGATCTGGGACAATCTATATCCAACACGTAACAAAATGTGTTTGTTTATGAATTAATATAAACAGCAATTCTCCAGTTCTTAATTTGAATAGCAAACTCACAACGCTTGGTATAAAAATCAGTATATTGGAGATATCACTGTGAAAAAGCATTGGATACGTAATTCGGTCACAGCACTATTAATGGTTAGCGCGTCATTAGCAAGCGCGACCAGTTTTGCTGCGTCTGAACAAAAAGAAATTGGCGATCCTCGTAACGATCAGTTCGAGCAAAACCACCCAGATCAATATCATTCATGGAGACAAACTTCAGAAAGCGAAACGATTGAAGACGCACTAAAAGAAGATCCAAACATGGTTATCATGTGGGCTGGCTACGGCTTCGCAAAAGATTACAACAAAGCACGTGGTCACTTTTATGCGATTGACGATGTAAGACAAACGCTCCGTACTGGCGGCCCAACGGACGAAAGCTCAGGCCCTATGCCAATGGCGTGTTGGAGTTGTAAAAGCCCAGACGTAGCACGTGTTATCGAAGAGCGTGGTGAAGACGGTTATTTTGAAGGTAAATGGGCACGTCTTGGCAACGAGATTGTGAATCCTATTGGCTGTGCAGATTGTCACGATACCCAAAGCGAAGGCTTTAAAAATGGTGAGCCAGCACTGAAGGTGACACGCCCTTATGTTGAACGTGCATTTGAAGCGATTGGTAAAAAGTTTGATGAGCAAAGCCGTTTAGACCAACAAGCTTCTGTTTGTGCTCAGTGCCACGTGGAATACTACTTCACGGGTCCAACAAAAGGTGTGAAATTCCCTTGGGATAAAGGGACTCGTGTTGAGCAAATGGAAGAGTATTACGATGGAATCGGCTTTAAAGATTGGACGCACAAAGTATCTAAAGCGCCAATGCTGAAAGCACAGCACCCAGGCTTCGAAACATGGCGCGAAGGCATCCACGGTAAGAACAAAGTCGTTTGTGCTGACTGTCATATGCCGAAAGTGACCAAAGAAGATGGCACCGTTTATACCGACCATAAAGTGGGTAACCCATTCGACCGCTTCGAAGATACCTGTGCAAACTGTCACACTCAATCTAAAGAGACCATGCTTAACATCGTTTCAAGCCGTAAAGCGCAAGTGCTGAACATGAAGCTGACTGCTGAGAAACAAATCGTAGCCGCTCACTTTGAAGCTGGCGCAGCATGGGAAGCGGGTGCGACCGAGCAAGAGATGGAACCTATCCTACTGGATATTCGTCATGCTCAATGGCGCTGGGACTACGCTATTGCATCTCATGGTGTTCATATGCACGCCCCTGAAATCGCTCTAGAAGTACTAGGTACTGCCGTTGACCGCGCAGCCGATGCTCGAACTAAGATTGTTCGTCTACTGGCGAAGAAAGGCATCACTGATCCAATCGAGATTCCAGATATTTCGACCAAAGAAGCGGCTCAAAAAGCGCTTGGAATGGACATGGATAAGATGAACGCTGAGAAACAACACTTCTTAGACACGGTTGTTCCTAAATGGGAAGAGCAAGCTGAAAAGCGTGAAGCCAACTACGAATACTAGTTTCTTCAATTAGACCATTAGGTAAAAACCAGTCACACTATTATGGTGTGGCTGGTTTTTTAGGTTTGGGCGCACTCAACCGTCCCAATTTCACATTACCTTTTAGCTAATTCAAGGAACAAAGAATGAAGCACTTACTTTCGCTTTCGGCATTATGCATCGCATTAACAAGTTCAGGACTTCACGCCTCAGAACGAGCAGAAACAGGGTGGGAAATGATTGAGGAAGGTGCGCTGGTCGTTGATGTCAGGACACCAGGAGAGTTCAAGCAAGGTCATCTGGACAATGCGATTAACTACCCTCTTTCTGAAGTCGCTACGCACTTTGCCAACATAGACAAAGCTCAACCTATCGTTTTGTATTGCCGCAGTGGTAACCGCTCAGGACAAGCTTACCAGTATTTGAAAGCTCAAGGGTTTACACAGATCCACAACGCTGGCGGTTTAATTGAGATGCAAGAAAGCAAATAATCTCGAAATTACAGATAGTGCCCGTTTAACGGATCATTTGCTTAGCTTGGTTGATCGAATGGATGATAGAGACACGATCAATGCCTTTCTGGTTAGAATCGAGAATTTGAGTCCAAGCATCGATCGCTTGTTGGTAGCGCATACTGATGAAGTGATCGGTCGCTATCAACATCAATGCCGTACGATCGTTGGGATCAAGCTCCATGGATTGATTTAAGAGCACTTTCACATCATCACTCATCGCCTGTGTACTTAGGTAATACAAGGCGCTCGCTTTAGCTGCATAAAGCCCTGAAGGCGCCTGTGGGTCTAAACGAATCGCATAGTCGTAACAGGTAAATGCAGCATCAAACTCCCCTTTCTGCATATAAACACCACCAAGCTTAAACCAAAGGTCTGATTGATTAGGGTCTTGCTCCAGGCTCTGCTGAAGTTCATTTTGGAAATCTGTTGCTGTATAGCTGCTGTCGTCACTTGAAGTAAGTTGAGGGGCTTCTTGTTTCATCTGAGACCAAACCAGAATGCTGGCTAATATCGCCACACATGAAATAAGGAGGTTGCCTTTAAGATGACTGGTTTTTCTGTTTGATGCGATCACGATTGCCACTAGAAATAGGCTCATTAGCAGCAAAGCAATCAGTAACCAGATATCCATTCCATTCTCCTTTCATTGACGCTTTACTGTACCTTTTTCTCACTAAAACAATATTGATCGAGGTTTAGCTATTGGCTTTTAAACAAGTCACAGCCAAATTCTAGGTAATAAAAAACCGAGCACAATGGCTCGGCTTTTTGTCTCAACTTCTATTTATAGAAGTGAAAGATTACTCAGTGTCTTGCTCGCTATCAGAAGCGTCTGATGCTTGCTCTTCACTTGATTCAGAAACGACTGCTGCTTCAGCGTTTGCTACTTCAGCTTCGCCTTCAACAACCTCAGCTTCTTCTACTTCGTCGATACGTTGTAGACCTACAACGTTCTCGTCGTCAGAAGTACGAATCAGTGTTACACCTTGAGTGTTACGACCAACTTGGCTCACTTCCGCAACGCGAGTACGTACTAGCGTACCTGCGTCGGTGATCATCATCATTTCGTCGCCTTCTTCAACTTGAACAGCGCCAACAACTGGGCCATTACGTTCAGAGACTTTGATAGAAACCACACCTTGCGTTGCACGGCCTTTCGTTGGGTATTCAGCTAGTTCAGTACGCTTACCGTAACCGTTTTGAGTCACAGTTAGGATATCGCCTTCGTTAGAAGGAACAATCAACGATACTACTTGATCGTCTTCTGGAAGCTTCATACCACGAACACCAGAGGCAGTACGGCCCATTGCACGTACTTTGTCCTCGTTAAAGCGAACAACTTTGCCCGATTTAGAGAACAGCATGATGTCGCTATCACCGTTAGTGA
Source organism: Vibrio sp. AIC-3 (assembly GCF_013114515.1). Taxonomy (NCBI): domain Bacteria; kingdom Pseudomonadati; phylum Pseudomonadota; class Gammaproteobacteria; order Vibrionales; family Vibrionaceae; genus Vibrio; species Vibrio sp. AIC-3. The sequence continues at coordinate 29,785 of NZ_VTXG01000001.1, forward strand.
TGTCAACGCCAATCAGTGAATCGTCGTCACGTAGGTTAACTGCGATTAGGCCGTTAGCACGTACGTTAGCGAATTGATCCAGTGATGTCTTCTTAACTGTACCGTCACCCGTTGCCATGAAGATGAATTTCTCGTTAGAGAACTCAGAAACAGGCAGGATAGCCGTGATACGCTCACCTTCTTCTAGAGGAAGAATGTTAACGATAGGCTTACCACGAGCAGTACGACTTGCTAATGGCAGTTGGTAAACTTTCAGACGGTATGTCTTACCACGAGTAGAGAAACATAGGATGTTATCGTGAGTATTAGCAACAAGCAGACGCTCAATGTAATCCTCATCTTTCATCTTAGTTGCACTCTTACCTTTACCACCACGACGCTGAGCTTCGTAGTCGCTTAGGATTTGGTACTTAACGTAACCTGCGTTAGAAAGCGTTACTACAACGTCTTCTTGAGCAATCAGCTCTTCCATGTCGATGTCATGAACTGCCGCTGTGATTTCTGTACGACGCTCGTCGCCATAGATTTCACGTACTGCTTCAAGTTCTTCACGGATAACTTCCATCAAACGCTCAGTGCTTGCAAGAATGTGCATTAGCTCAGCGATTTCTTCTAGAAGTGCTTTGTACTCGTCTAGAATCTTCTCGTGCTCAAGGCCTGTTAGGCGGTGAAGACGAAGTTCTAGAATTGCTTGTGCTTGTGTTTCCGTTAGGAAGTATTGACCATCGCGGATGCCGTATTGGTCTTCTAACCAATCAGGACGAGCTGCGTCAGTACCTGCACGCTCAAGCATTGAAGCAACGTTACCAAGATCCCAACCACGAGACACTAAACCAACTTTAGCTTCTGCTGGTGTTGGCGCGCTCTTGATCAGTTCAATGATTTCATCAATGTTAGCAAGTGCTAGAGACAATGCTTCAAGGATGTGTGCACGGTCGCGTGCTTTCTTCAATTCGAAAATAGTACGACGAGTCACAACTTCGCGACGGTGGTCTACGAAGCACTTAAGCATGTCTTTGATGTTGAACAACTGTGGTTGACCGTTATTCAACGCAACCATGTTGATACCGAAAGTCGTTTGCAGTTGAGTTTGAGCGTATAGGTTGTTAAGAACCACTTCGCCTACTGCATCACGCTTACATTCAATAACAATACGCATACCATCTTTATCAGACTCGTCACGCAGTGCACTGATGCCTTCTACTTTCTTATCTTTAACCAGTTCAGCAATCTTCTCGATCAAACGAGCTTTGTTTACTTGGTAAGGGATCTCAGTAACGATAATGGTTTCTTTACCATTCTTCTCTACTTCGATATCCGCTTTTGAACGCATGTAAACCTTACCGCGGCCAGTCTTGTAAGCATCTACGATGCCTTTACGACCACTGATAAGTGCTGCTGTTGGGAAGTCAGGACCAGGGATATAGTCCATTAGCTCATCAATAGTGATATCTTCATTATTGATAAATGCTAAACAGCCATCAACAACTTCACCAAGGTTATGTGGTGGGATGTTGGTAGCCATACCTACTGCGATACCAGAAGCACCGTTTACCAATAGGTTAGGAATTTTTGTAGGAAGTACTGCTGGAATTTGTTCTGTACCATCGTAGTTCGGTACGTAATCCACAGTTTCCTTATCAAGGTCAGCCAGGAGCTCGTGAGCAATTTTCGCCATACGAACTTCGGTATAACGCATTGCAGCCGCGGAGTCGCCATCGATAGAACCAAAGTTACCTTGGCCATCAACTAGCATGTAACGCAGTGAGAACGGTTGCGCCATACGAACAATAGTATCGTATACAGCACTATCACCATGTGGGTGGTATTTACCGATTACATCACCTACTACACGAGCAGACTTTTTATATGGTTTGTTCCAATCATTACCTAGTACATTCATCGCGAATAAAACGCGGCGGTGTACAGGTTTTAGGCCATCACGCACATCTGGAAGGGCACGACCAACGATGACGGACATCGCGTAGTCTAGGTATGAACCTCTAAGCTCATCTTCAATATTTACGGGCGTGATCTCTTTCGCTAGATCGCTCATAGAGCCATTTTCCCTCTATAGTCAGATCGTATTTTTGAATACGTATAAGACCGAAAAATATAACACAAATTTACCTACGGAGGCATCACTTTCCCTCTCCTTTTACCATCTTGTGACCCTTGTAGCCAATCAATTGATGAGAAATTGCACCTCCGCATCATATCTTGCTGAAACATGGTCACTTTACATCCAATAAACTAGCAAAATTGTAGATCTTCTGGTCAGAGCGAAAAGGCAAGTTATAATGCCTGCAATTTCATGGATGCATTATTTAACTTGGAAATGCCGATTATGACTAAATCACAGAACGTAGACCCAGCAGAAATCAAAAAATTCGAAGACATGGCGTCGCGCTGGTGGGATCTGGAAGGCGAGTTTAAGCCTCTACATCAAATCAACCCACTGCGCCTAAATTACGTGCTAGAAAAGACCGAAGGTTTATTTGGTAAGAAAGTCCTCGATGTTGGCTGCGGTGGCGGCATTTTGGCTGAAAGCATGGCTGTTGAGGGCGCAGTAGTCACTGGCCTAGATATGGGTAAAGAACCGCTAGAAGTGGCACGTCTTCACGCATTGGAAACTGGCACCAAGCTCGATTACATCCAGAGCACCATCGAAGACCATGCAGAACAGAATCCACAAACTTACGATGTGGTGACATGTATGGAAATGCTAGAGCACGTTCCTGATCCACAATCTGTGATTAGTGCATGTTCAAAATTAGTGAAACCGGGTGGTCACGTGTTCTTCTCTACCTTGAACCGTAACTTCAAATCTTACCTGTTCGCTATTGTTGGTGCAGAAAAGCTACTTAAGATTGTTCCTGAGGGCACTCATGAACACGAGAAGTTCATTCGCCCTGCTGAACTTATCAAGATGGTCGATAACACTCCGCTGCAAGAACTAGGGATTACAGGGCTGCACTACAATCCTCTTACGGACACTTATCGTTTAGGCACAAATGTAGACGTAAACTACATCGTCCACACGCAAAACTTTGGCTAAAAAATATCGGTAGCCCTACCGTAAAACCTTTTGTAAAAAAGACGAATGAAAAGAGTTGCAATTACCATAACTTTGCGACTTTTTTCAGTCTAAATTTCGTGCGCTAGCTTCCATTTTGACCACCTCGATTTAAATTTAATCGCCTAAAATCAATCGCCCATTTTGGCCAAAGATCAAGGAATTTTTTTTTATGGGCGTGCAAAAATAAAGCATCATTAAAAGCCGACTTTTATACAATCAAGTCACATATAACCTCATCAGTTAGTGGTCACTTACAGTTTTTTTTCAATCCACCACTTATCCACAAGCAACCCCATTTCTTTACCTTGAAAAATATCAGTTGTAGCACTATCTTGTAACCCAACAAACAAATGACCCCTATATGTTGTGTTTGAACTACAATGTATGGGTAGACCAAGATCACAAAGCCGAAACGTAATTTACAAAAATTACACAGAAATACACAAAAACACGGCCTTGTTCAGTTTTGTTAGGGAAATTAAGCAGAATGAACCAACAACTTACTGTTACCAAGCGTAACGGGCGCAAAGAAACGATCGATCTAGAGAAGATCCATCGCGTGATTACATGGGCAGCTGAAGGCTTGCACAATGTTTCTGTATCACAAGTAGAATTGAAAGCTCACATTCAGTTTTACGATGGCATCACCACTACTGACATTCATGAAACTATCATCAAGTCAGCAGCGGATTTAATCTCTGAAGAGACTCCTGATTACCAATATCTAGCAGCACGTCTGTCTGTATTCCACCTACGTAAAAAAGCGTACGGCGAATACGAGCCGCCTGCACTGTATGACCACGTTGCAAAACTGGTTGATATGGGTAAATACGATAGCCACCTTATGGAAGACTACACGAAAGCTGAATTCGAAGAGCTTGACGAGTACATCGACCACAAACGTGACTTAGACTTCTCTTACGCAGCGGTTAAGCAGCTCGAAGGTAAATACTTCGTGCAAAACCGTGTAACGAAAGAAATCTACGAGAGTGCTCAGTTCCTTTACATTTTAGTTGCTGCGTGTCTATTCGCTAAATACCCGAAATCGACTCGTCTTGACTACATCAAACGTTTTTACGACGCATCGTCTACGTTTAAGATTTCTCTACCTACACCGATCATGTCTGGTGTACGTACGCCTACTCGTCAATTCAGTTCTTGTGTACTGATCGAGTGTGGTGACAGCCTTGATTCTATCAACGCGACAGCAAGCTCAATTGTTCGTTACGTATCTCAACGTGCTGGTATTGGTATCAACGCAGGTCGTATCCGTGCGCTTGGTTCTGAAATCCGTAATGGTGAAGCGTTCCACACGGGCTGTATCCCTTTCTACAAATACTTCCAAACAGCAGTAAAATGTTGTTCTCAAGGTGGTGTTCGTGGCGGTGCAGCAACGGTATTCTACCCACTATGGCACGGTGAAGTTCAGTCTCTATTAGTACTGAAAAACAACCGCGGCGTTGAAGAGAACCGAGTTCGTCACATGGATTACGGCGTACAGCTGAACAAGCTTATGTACTCTCGCCTAGTTCAGGGTGGCAACATCAGCCTGTTCTCACCTTCAGACGTACCTGGCCTTTACGATGCGTTCTTCGAAAACCAAGACCGTTTTGAAGAGCTATACGTTAAGTACGAAAACGATCCTTCAGTGAAGCGTGAAACGGTTAAAGCCGTTGAGCTTTTCTCTCTGCTAATGCAAGAGCGTGCTTCTACTGGTCGTATCTACATTCAGAACGTTGACCACTGTAATACACACAGCCCGTTTGATTCTGAAGTAGCACCTGTTCGTCAATCGAACCTATGTCTAGAAATCGCGCTTCCTACTAAGCCACTTTCTAACGTAGAAGATGACGAAGGCGAAATTGCACTATGTACGCTTTCAGCATTCAACCTTGGCGCAATCAATGAACTGGACGACCTAGCAGAGCTTTCTGAGCTGGTTGTTCGTGCTCTAGATGCACTGCTTGATTACCAAGACTACCCGCTTCCAGCTGCATACAAGTCGACAATGAACCGTCGTACTTTAGGTGTAGGTGTAATCAACTACGCATACTACCTAGCGAAGAATGGTGTTAAGTACTCTGATGGCAGCGCGAATGGCCTGACTCACCGTACTTTTGAAGCAATTCAATACCACTTGCTAAAAGCATCTGTTGAACTAGCGAAAGAGCAAGGCCGTTGCCCATCTTTCCACGAGACCAACTACGCGAAAGGCCTACTGCCAATCGATACTTACAAAAAAGATATCGACTTAGTATGTGAAGAGCCACTGCACTACGATTGGGATTCTCTACGTGAAGAGATCATGGAGCACGGTCTGCGTAACTCTACGCTAACAGCGCTTATGCCTTCTGAGACATCGTCTCAAATCTCGAACGCGACTAACGGTATCGAGCCACCACGTGGTTACGTATCAGTGAAAGCATCGAAAGACGGCATCCTTAAGCAAGTGGTCCCAGATTTCCTAAATCTTAAAGAGAACTACGAGCTACTTTGGAACATTGGTTCTAACGACGGTTACCTACACCTAGTGGGTATCATGCAAAAATTCGTTGACCAAGCTATCTCTGCAAACACTAACTATGACCCAAGTGTTTACGACAGCGGTAAAGTACCAATGAAGAAGCTGCTTCAAGACCTACTAACAGCGTACAAGTACGGTGTTAAGACGCTTTACTACCATAACACTCGTGATGGTGCTAAAGACGACCAAGGCGATGCAGTTCAAGTGCCGGAAGAAGATTGTGAAGGCGGCGGTTGTAAGATCTAAACCGCAATAAACATTAAGACCCCAGAGAAGAGTTATCTTCTCTGGGTTTAAAGCATTAACAGGGTCCGTTTTATTACGGGTCTTTAAAGGATTTGAGGCATTTATGGCTTACAGTACTTTTTCTCAGCAAAAAAATGACCAACTAAAAGAACCAATGTTCTTGGGTCAGTCGGTAAACGTTGCACGTTACGACCAACAAAAATTCGAAATCTTCGAAAAGCTTATCGAGAAGCAGCTTTCTTTCTTCTGGCGTCCAGAAGAAGTAGACGTGTCTAGCGACCGTATCGACTACAACAAGCTTCCTGAGCATGAAAAGCACATCTTCATCTCTAACTTGAAGTACCAAACGCTTCTAGATTCAATCCAAGGCCGCAGCCCTAACGTTGCCCTACTTCCATTGGTATCTCTACCAGAAGTTGAAACTTGGATTGAAACTTGGTCTTTCTCTGAAACGATTCACTCTCGTTCTTACACGCACATCATCCGTAACATCGTGAATGATCCAGGCGTAGTATTCGACGACATCGTTGAAAATGAAGAGATTCTGAAGCGTGCTAAAGACATCGCTTTCTACTACGACGACCTAATCAAGCTAACGGCTGACTACCACCGCTACGGTGAAGGCAACCACAGCATCAACGGCGAAGACGTCAAGATTTCACTTCACGACCTGAAGAAGAAACTTTACCTATGTCTAATGTCTGTAAACGCACTAGAAGCGATTCGTTTCTACGTAAGTTTCGCATGTTCATTTGCATTCGCTGAGCGTGAGCTAATGGAAGGTAACGCGAAGATCATCAAGCTAATCGCTCGTGATGAAGCCCTTCACCTTACTGGTACACAGCACATGATCAACTTGCTACGCAATGGTCAAGATGATTTTGAATTCATGCAGATCGCTGAAGAGTGTAAGCAAGAGTGTTTCGACCTATTCAAAGAAGCGGCTGAGCAAGAGAAAGAGTGGGCAGAATACCTATTCAAAGATGGGTCTATGATTGGTCTGAACAAAGACATTCTTTGCCAATACGTTGAGTACATTACCAACATCCGTATGCAGGCTGTTGGCCTAGGTACGGCTTACCCAGCAGCAACGTCGAACCCAATTCCATGGATCAACGCTTGGTTGTCTTCAGATAACGTTCAAGTTGCTCCACAAGAAGCAGAAATCAGTTCTTACCTAGTTGGCCAAATCGACAACGAAGTAAAAGCTGACGACTTTGAAGGATTTGAGCTGTAATGCCAACAATCAAAATCAACAAACTGACTTCAATTGAATCTAACCCTTCAAACACTCTGTTGGAAACAATGGAACAAGCTGGGTTAGAGCCAGAATACAACTGCCGAGATGGTCACTGTGGCGCTTGCCGCTGCACGTTGGATTCTGGTGAGGTCGAGTACGTTGGTTTTGCTATGGCTTACACGCAAGGTAATGAGATATTGCCTTGTATCTGTAAAGCAAAGACTGAGCTATCGCTGAGTAACGTTATTCATAGAAACAAGCAAAAACGCGCATAAGCCAGCTGGCTTTAGGTCACTTTGTTCGAATATCGTCAATAAGAATCAAAAAAGGGTCCGCTTCCTTTAGGAATGCGGACCCTTTTCTATTTATGTCTTTAGGTATCTAAAGCGACTCGTCTATCACTCAACCAAATCTTCCTGTTGGCTTGTGTCATACAAAGCCAAACGTTTATTGCTGAGTCAGGTGAAGAGTCACAGAGCCAATATAACAAGCGCTTCGGCACTCTCCACAGCCGTTACACTTATCTTTGTCCACTGTAGGCAACTCTCCTACTTCGATGTGTATTGCACCAGCTGAACACGCCGTTTGGCATGCTGAACAGTCCATTTGCATGTAATTATTGCAGCTATCCGCAAAGCTCGGCTTGAGGTCGATATAAGGCGTGACCGTTGGATGAAGTGCGCCGGTCGGACACACTTCAGTGCATTTGTTACACATAGAACAACTGTTGTAATCCAAATTCAGCAGCGCACTGCCCTCTAGCATCTCAATAACGCTATTTGGACACGATTGTTCACACAATCCACAACCGTCGCAAAGACGCTCAAACAGCACCTCATCGACCGCTCTTGGCGGTCTTGCATGCAAGCGCTGTGATATCTCTTCATAATTCGCGGCTGCTTTAACCGGTTTAGAAAGTCGAGTTAAGAAACCGCGTCTATTTGAATTTATTTGTTCAGACATTAGTCGATATATAACTTTTTAGTAGCAACGTTTAAATTATATTCAGATATTAAGTACTTAAACCAATCTATTACATCAACCGATAGCTTTTTATAAAAAGATAACTCTGATGCTTTATTTAGTTTTTCTAAATAAACAGAGGACCAAGTTAATAAGTGACCTTCGAGCAATTCACCAGCTGAATTTAAATTGTTATTTTCTAACAAATACGCATGAGCGAATAACATTAAACCAAATTGATCTTCCGGCTCTCTTAACCCCGTATCTAATTCAATCTGATTCAATTCTAAAAACTGACGATACTCTACAGTAGAAGCGCCGAACACAACGCGGTCTTTATCTAGGTACACAGAACCCCAAGGCGGAGCTGGCATGTCTCCAACGCCTTCAAACAGACGGCTGAACTCTGCTGAGAGCGCATCTTCGTCTTCACTTATCAATGCCTGCAAGCATTCTTCCGAGAGCACTTCGCTCTCAACCAAAGCTTCGACAATGGTGATTAACTGTTCTTTACTTGTCGCTTGATAAAATAGCGAACCCAATAATTTATGCGTATCGATAATCATTATTATTTATACCGTTATAGGTTTAAAGATAATTATATTAATTAACTCATTTCATTCTTTGATCTATTTTATACATTCAATTCATAAACTTTAAATTCCACACTTATTTGATGCCAATCAATCAATAATTCGAAATAAATACATAAAGAACAAACTACCTATAAAGTGCTAGCTATCAATAGCAAAAGGCATCTTAGAATGACGAATAAGAAAGAATCTGGGGTAATGAATCTTACTCGAAGAGGCTTCATGAAAGCTTCCTCTGCAGTAGGTAGTGCAGCTGCACTTGCGGGCGGTATTGCATTACCTTTCAAATCCAAACCAGTAGCGGCTGCAGTTGCTGAAAATGTGGATGAGAAAATCGTATGGAGTGCATGTACAGTAAACTGTGGCTCTCGCTGCCCACTGCGTATGCATGTACAAAACGGTGAAATCAAATACGTAGAAACAGACAACACAGGCACTGACGAATACGGTCATCACCAAGTTCGTGCGTGTCTACGTGGTCGCTCGATGCGCCGCCGTGTTTATAACCCAGATCGCCTAAAGTACCCAATGAAACGTGTGGGTAAACGTGGTGAAGGTAAGTTTAAGCGTATTAGCTGGGAAGAGGCTTATGATGAAGTCGCTGGCACCATGCAACGCCTTATCAAAGACTACGGTAACGACACTATCTACCTAAACTACGGTACAGGTACGCTGGGCGGCACGGTTACTAAATCTTGGCCACCAGCTCAAACGCTGATTGCTCGTCTAATGAACCTAAGTGGTGGTTACTTAAACCATTACGGTGACTACTCAACAGCGCAAATCACGAAAGGCTTGAGCTACACCTACGGCGGTTGGGCAAACAACAACTCTTTCTCTGATTTAGAGAACACTAAACTTAACATTCAGTTTGGTAACAACCCTGCTGAGACGCGTATGTCTGGTGGCGGCCAGATCCACCACTACGTTGAAAGCAAAAACAAATCAAACGCAAGAACGATCATCATCGACCCTCGCTACACCGATACTGCCGGTGGCCGTGAAGATCAATGGATCCCAATTCGTCCTTCTACAGATGCGGCATTGGTAGCGGGTCTTGCACACGTGATGATCACTGAAGACCTTGTCGACCAACCGTTCCTAGACAAATACTGTGTCGGTTACGATGAGAAGACCCTTCCTGCATCAGCGCCTAAAAACAGCGACTACAAATCTTACATCCTAGGTTTAGGTGAAGATGGCGTAGAGAAGACACCAGAATGGGCTTCTAAGATCACGGGTATTCCAGTTGACACCATCGTTAAGCTTGGCCGTGAAATGGGCACAGCGAAACCATGTGCGATTCACCAAGGTTGGGGCTTACAACGCACTGCGAACGGTGAACTAGCGTGTCGTGCAATCGCGATGCTGTCACTGCTCACTGGTTCTGTGGGCGTATCAGGCGGTTCAACAGGCGCTCGTGAAAGCGACATCAACATTCCATTTGTGCGCTTCCCTACCGTGCCAAACCCAGTTGAAACGTCTATTTCAATGTTCATGTGGACAGACGCGATTTACCGTCACCATGAAATGACCGACATCACTGATGGTGTTCGCGGTGCAGAGCGCCTTAAGAACCCAATCAAGATGATCTGGAACTACGCAGGTAACTGCATCATTAACCAACACTCAGACATCAACAAGACTCACGCGATTCTTCAAGATGAAAGTGCGTGTGAAATGATTGTCGTGGTTGATAACCATATGACGTCTTCAGCGAAGTACGCCGATATCATCCTGCCAGACTTAACAACGTCTGAGCAAGACGACTGGTGTATGGACGGTAAAGCGGCGAACATGCCTTACTTCATCTACGCGCAGAAAGCGATTGAGCCTCAGTTTGAAGCAAAATCTATCTACGAGATGTGTACTCAGCTTGCGAAACGAATGGGCGTAGAAAAAGAGTTCACCGAAGGCCGTACTCAAGAGCAATGGATTGAGCACCTTTACGCAGAAACTCGTAAGAACGATCCAACACTGCCAACCTTCGAAGAGATGAAAGAGCTGGGTATCTACAAACGTAGCTACGACCACCACTACATCGCTTATGAAGATTTCCGTAAAGATCCTGAAGCGAACCCACTGACCACACCAAGTGGCAAGATCGAGATCTACTCAGAGCAACTGGCTGATATCGCGAAGACTTGGAAGCTGAAAGAAGACGAAGTGATTCACCCACTTCCGATTTACGCGGACTCTTTCGAAGGTCATAACGACCCACTAGCAGAGAAGTACCCACTTCAGCTAACCGGTTTCCACTACAAGGCTCGTACTCACTCGACTTACGGCAACGTTGCAGAAATCAAAGCAGCAGCACCGCAAGAGTTGTGGATCAACCCAATCGATGCAAAAGAACGTGGTATTGATAGCGGCGACATGGTGAGTATTTTCAACGACCGTGGCGAAGTTCATATTCCAGCGAAAGTGACACCTAGGATTCTTCCTCGAGTTGTCGCACTAGGCGAAGGTGCATGGTACGCACCAGATGGTCAGAAGATCGACCATGCAGGCTCTATCAACGTGCTGACGACTCAGCGCCCGAGCCCACTTGCTAAGGGTAACCCTCAGCATACAAACCTAGTTCAAATCAAAGCGCTAAAGAAAGCATAAGGTAGGTTGGAATGAAACAATACGGCTTTTACATTGATTCAAGTAAATGCACGGGTTGTAAAACCTGTCAGCTTGCTTGTAAAGATTATAACGATCTAGACATCAAAACGAACTACCGTCGCGTATACGAATATGCCGGTGGTGGCTTCACTCAAGATGGTGATACCTGGGTTCAGAAAGATGTCTTTTCTTACTACCTATCTATCGCTTGTAACCACTGTACTAACCCAGCGTGTGTGAAAGTGTGTCCTTCGGGCGCAATGCACAAACGTGATGAAGACGGTTTGGTTGTGGTTGATGAGAGCGTATGTATTGGTTGTCAGCACTGTAGCAATGCGTGTCCTTACGGCGCACCACAATACAATGCTAAGAAAGGTCATATGACGAAATGCGATGGTTGTTACCAACGTGTTTCTGAAGGCAAACAGCCTATCTGTGTTGAGTCTTGCCCACTTCGTGCATTGGAGTTTGGTGAAATCAATACACTTCGTGAGAAGTACGGCTCTGGTGCGGATGTGGCTCCACTGCCATCTTCAACAGAAACGCTACCAAACATCGTGATTAAGCTGAACAAAAACGCGAAGCCGACTGGCGATACCAGCGGTCACCTAGCAAACCCGAAGGAGGTGTAAGATGATTTTTCATGAGTGGTCTTTAATCTTCTTTACGGTGCTGGCGCAAACTGCGGTTGGTGGTTACTTACTGATTGGCGCACGTGCACTGGTACTTGGTCATGACGAAGAGAAGCTGAACAGCTACAAGGTTCCAATGTTTATCCTATGGGTACTGATGGGTCTTGGCTTCATGTTCTCGACAACGCACCTTGGCTCTCCACTGCGCGCGTTTAACGCTTTTAATCAGCTAGGTTCGGCTTGGTTGTCTAACGAAGTGTTCTTCGGTGCGGCATTCTTCGCTGTCGGTGGCCTGCAATGGTTACTGTCGGTAGTCAAGAAAGGTGGCGTTGCTATCCAGAAAGCACTGATGGTTGGCGCGATGGTACTGGGTGTTATCTTCATGTACGCGATGATCAACGTATACATGATCAACACAGTACCGACGTGGGACAACATCTACACACCACTGAGCTTCATCATGACGATGGTTGTGGGTGGCTTGCTGTTATCTCAGTTCGTGATTGTATTCGCAAACGACAGTCGCTTTACGGTTGACCGTAACATCACCATGTTGGCTGTTATCGCTGTTGCTATCAGCTTGCTTGTGACAGTAGGAAAACTGAACCTAATCGGAGACATCCAAACTTCAGCGGCAAAAGCGTCTGAGTTAGTCGATGGTTTAGGTAGCTATGTGATTCTTCAAGTGGCACTGCTAATGGCAAGCTTGTTGATTTGGATTCTACCTATGCTGAACAAAGCAAAAGTGAACCCAGTTAACCTTGGCTTAGCACTAGTATTGTTCTTGGCTTCAGAGTTAATCGGCCGTGGTTTGTTCTACAGCCTACATATGACAAGCGGTTTGTAATCGAGTTCTTATAGACATGAGTTGCGTGTAAACATCGCTGCTTGTTTGGTTATCTAGAAGGCTAGATAAACAAAAGGCCCAACACCTATTTAGATGTTGGGCCTTTTTATTTCGTTTTTTCTAGCGTTTTTAATACAGACTTAGCGAGTTCGCTTACATCGTTAGCTTACATAGCTACTTAATGATAGCCGCTGGAATAAACATGTCTTTTAATCGCTTAACCGAAGAATAAGTACCAAACATCGGTTTGTTATCTAAATGCCTTCTCAGCATATCGGCGGCAACGGTCTTAATCACGTTGCGTTGGTCTTCACGCGAGTACTGACGATAAAACTCAAGTACCTGCCCCCACTCGCCTGCTTCAGTCGACAATGCAACGCTGAATGTGTTGCCTTCCAGCTTACCAGTCACCAAAGCCAATTCAGTTCCGCACTTATCTCTTGTTGCTCCAGCCAGCGCAAAGGTCGCGGCTAATGGATCGCTCTTTTCAAGTTCGCTCTCTTTTGGCTCAGCCATCACCCATGAGTGTCCGAAGCAATCTTCTATCTGCTCATTCAATTGCAGCCACGCTGACAGTGAACCTTTGGTCGACACTTCAGACACAGATAACGTCTTCTTTTTTTCCGCCATGATGTGTCCAATATGGTCAATCATCGGCTCATCAACACTAACGACATTACTCTCTAGCAGCTTGTAAACCATCTGCAGAAGCTTAACGCGAGTTTCTAAGTCTGCCTTAGGACCAAACAGTTTGACCTCAATGAACGGCAGATAAGAGCGATAACCAAGTTCATAACCTTCTGGCAGCTTTAGTTGATCCAAAACATCAGAGATACCGGACTCAGACAAACCAAACGTAAACAGTCGACTGCATTCAGAGGCAACCACTTGAGGGTAGGTACACGACAAGTCAGGAAGAATCTCAAACGTCACCATGCGCTTGAATTCACTTGGTACACCCGGCGTGAAATAGAAAGTCGCATCGTTAATTTTCAGTTTGAAGCCACAAGCCGTCCCTACAGGGTTATCGACAATCTCTGAACTCGCAGGTAACAAAGCTTGTTTAAGGTTGCTGTCTGGCATTGGCATGCCACGTCCAGAGAACATCTCTTCCATACGAGCAAGCCATTCAGGGAACATGACGAGTTTCTGCTCGGAAGCAGCTGCAGCGGCGGCAGCACTCATATCATCGGTTGTCGGGCCTAAACCACCATTAACGATAACCACATCATAGTTAAAGCTCAGCATCAGCAGTTCTTCAACAAGAGCATTCATTTGATCACCCACAGTTGAGCGCTTAGCAAGCGCAAAACCATGCTGATAAAACTCAGCAGACATCCAAGCTGCGTTTGTATCTACAATGTCTCCATGAAGAACTTCTTCACCTGTGCTTAACATTGCGATTTTCGTCATATTTCTATCCCTTGTTGTCATAAAAAGACACTGCATTATTTACAAACTGGTCTATGGTTGAATTTGGAGCAATTCGCCTTTTCACTAATATTAATAATGTTAAACCTAAGGTTTTCTTAGGAAAAGCTATAAATTATTAGTTCCCTAAATCAGGCATTTAATAGATAATTGTGACCCTGATCAATTCCAAACTTTCTCATGGAGACCCTTGTGTCCAAATCACCGTTACTAGCAAAGGTTACTGCCGCATTTTCAATGCTAATGTCAGTTAACTCGGTTGCAAGCCAATACGACTTCGACCAGCCAATCAACCTTTCTTACTCGGATGAATGTGCTCAAGATTACTGTTTTAATGACAACTTGTACACCTACAAGCCTAGTACCAATTACGCACTGAGCGAATCGAGTGATGAGTACGACTTCTCAATCCAACAACCAAAACACATGTTGGTGAGTCAGGAGAAAGATTGGGATTACCTAATGGGTCAAACCTACACCATTCTTGGCTTGAGTGTCGCGACAGTGGGTCTAATGACTCTGCTCCCTGAAAGTATTACTAAGTGGGATGATGACCAACGTGATATCAGCTCATTAGGTAAAAAGTGGAAAGATAACGTTTCTGCTGGTCCAACATGGGACCGTGACGAACACTTCCTAAACTACGTAATGCACCCATATTTCGGTGGTGTTTACTACACCGCAGCTCGACACGCAGGTTACGACGAGTTTGAGTCATTCTTATACTCTTGGACTATGTCGACGTTCTTCTGGGAATACGGCGTAGAAGCGTTTGCAGAAGTACCTTCATGGCAAGATCTCTTCATCACACCTTTCTTCGGTGCGGTTGTCGGTGAAATGATGCTAGAAGCAGAGCAGGATATCATTGCTTCAGGTGGCGAAGTGATGGGCTCTCAAACCATGGGTGATGTGTCGCTATTTTTCCTTAACCCTGTTGGACACATTCACTACTGGGTAAGTGACGCATGGGGCGGTGATGCAGAAGTTAACCTGAATACTAACCCTTGGTGGGATAACCAAGACGCTGCACGTTTTGCTTACGATGCTGGCGC
The DNA here is from genome assembly GCF_013114515.1 of Vibrio sp. AIC-3. NCBI lineage: Bacteria > Pseudomonadati > Pseudomonadota > Gammaproteobacteria > Vibrionales > Vibrionaceae > Vibrio > Vibrio sp. AIC-3. The sequence continues at coordinate 45,002 of NZ_VTXG01000001.1, forward strand.
ACCATACGACTCTCAGTTTGTTGGTATGAACTTCAAAGTAACGTTCTAATTCGTCTCTAGTACTACTCAATATAAGTTATTGAGTATAAGTTGCTGAATCATCAATCACAGTGACAACTCTTCTAAAAAGCGGCTCTCTAGCCGCTTTTTTTGTGCCCTACTCTTCATTCTCTTTTTTTGCATCGAAGCTTAGTTTCAAAAATTGACCTAGGTCAAACATTGTTCGATGTAACCTTCTACACTGAAATTAAAGAACTTTATCGCGTGATATCAAACATTTAATTAGCAAAGAATAATTGAAACCTTGGGGGCTGATATGAACAGTACATTTATCGTAAACTTTATCGGAAAAGCATCACCAGCAACAATCAAACAGCTTGCTGCGGTTACTCACGAAAACGACGGCAAATGGCTCATCAGTAAAGTGAACTTTATTGAAGACCAAGTCGCAGGCGTACTAAAGGTTCAACTTCCAGCCATCAACGAATCGATTGTAAAAGAAGCGTTCAGCGCCAATCCAGATCTCATCGTGCAGTTTGTCGATTCCGATCATACACACAATGTTCAAGACACGGTCCATCACTTGAGACTCGACTCTAACGACCGAGCAGGTATCGTCAACGAAGTGACTCATGTATTGGATAGACAAGGAATCAGTATTCTCGATATGGATTGTCACCGCGTCTTTATCGCTGGTGGCGGCGGTGTTAGCTCAAGTCTATTCACATCAAAAATCGCCGTTAAGCTGCCAATCGAAGTACAGATCGACGACGTAGTTAATGAACTCGAAACGCTCAGTGAAGATACTCGTGTGATGATTGAAAGCTAAATAAACAAAATTAAAGAACAAAAAAGAGCAGCTCATTAGCTGCTCTTTGTATTGCTCTGAACTTGTGATTCAGTTACTTAACTGACCATTGTGATAATGAGCGTTTGAAGTCTTCATAGCCGAATTCATTTAGCTTCTGAACTTCACCACTGCTACGTTCACAGTAGATTGAAGGCATTTTAAGGCCATTGAACCAGTTCAATTTCACCATTGTGTAACCCGCGCTGTCTAACAGATGCAGCTTTTGACCAATCTTAAGTGGCTCATCAAAGCTCGCTTCGCAGAACTGATCGCCCGCAAGACATGAACACGAACCAATCACGTAGTCATGGCTGCCTGTTTCTGATGCTTCCAATACTGATGCGGGCTCATTGTAGATAAGCGTGTCAAGGCGGTGCGCCTCAGTCGCTGAATCCACAATCGCTGTTTTCTTCACGTTCTCAACAATATCGACCACTGTCACAACTAGGTCGGTTGTTTTAGTGATGATCGCTTCACCCGGCTCAAGATACATCTGCACACCGTGCTTTTCAGAGAAGGCTTTCAGCGCAAGACCGAGTTTTTCGATGTCATAGCCAGGCCATGTGAAGAACACACCTCCGCCCATGCTCACCCAGTCCAACTTATCTAAGTGCTCACCAAACTGTTCTGAGATTGAATCAAGCAGGCCGATAAACGCATCGACGTCTTTGTTCTCACAGTTCATGTGGAACATCACACCATTAATCTCATCGAAAATTTCTGGTTTGATGTGGTCAGCTTGCACGCCCAAACGCGAGAATTGACGTGCTGGATTCGCCAAGTCTTGCCCTGCGTAGCTCACGCCCGGATTTAAACGTAAACCCAGTGAAGCTTTACCTTCAACAATATGACGGTAAGCAGCAAGTTGGCTTTGAGAGTTGAAGATCATCTTGTCGCAGATGTCAGCAACCTCTCTCACGTCATCTTCACTGTAGCCCACACTGTAAGCATGAGTTTCACCGCCAAAAGTTTCGTGACCTAATTTCACTTCATAAGGGCCAGAACTAGTAGTACCGTCTAGGTACGGTTTGATGATGTCAAACACGCCCCAAGTCGAGAAGCACTTAAGCGCAAGTACCAATTTCACACCTGAAATCTCTTTCAGTTGCTTGGCTTTTTCTAAGTTCGCAATCAACTTGTCTTCGTTGATCATGAAATATGGGGTTTTTAGTTCTTCTTTCTTAAACGTCATTTTTGTAAACACTCAAGCAGCATCTATAGATGGAAAGGTAAATTAACAATTTTGGTGTGATTTATTTTGATTTTGTCCTGTCCGAGCGCAGTGAGTTACAAAATCAAAATAAATGATACCAAAGCTTCAAGGCTATCATCATCGAAAAGGGAACAATCCATGTCCCCTTTAATTAGCAATCAAAACAAGAAATCAGTTCTTATTTTTTCAGCTCATGAATCACTGGAAGACCTTGGCCTGCTTCAAGCTCTTGAACATGCCAATCTAGACCAATTTCCGGCATAGTTGCTAGGAACGGATCTGGATTTAACTGTTCCATGTTGAACACGCCTTTATCAGCCCATTCGCCACGGAAGAACTGAAGTGCAGCGGTAATCGCTGGAACACCAGTTGTGTAAGAGATCGCTTGGTGCTCTACGTCTTCGTAAGCCACTTCGTGGTCTGCGTTATTGTAGATGAATACGCTACGCTCTTTACCATCTTTCTTACCTTGAACCCAAGTACCGATACACGTTAAACCAGTGTAACCCGGAGCTAGAGATGTTGGATCCGGTAGTAGTGCTTTAAGAACATGCAGAGGCTGAACCACAGTACCATCGTGCAGTGTTAGCGGATCTGGGCTAAGAAGACCGATATCACGCATGCAGTTGAAGTAGTTCAAGTATGCATCACCAAAGCCCATCCAAAATTCGATACGCTTAGCTGGGATGAACTCTTTCATTGAACGAACTTCATCGTGCGCCATTGAGTAAACTTTGTGAGAACCACAGTTCGGGAATTCAAACTCAAGCATACGAGAGTGACAAGGTACTTGTTTCCACTCTTCATTTTCCCAGTAGAAAGAATCGCCTTGGATCTCAAGCATGTTGGTTTCTGGGTCAAAGTTTGTCGCAAACTTCTTGCCGTGGTCACCAGCATTCACATCCATTACATCAATTGAGTCAATCTCATCGAACAAGTGCTTAACCGCGTATGCAGCAAAGATTGATACCACACCTGGATCGAAACCAGCACCAAGAATACCTGTGATGCCTGCTTCAGCGAACTTCTCACGGTAGCCCCACTGCCAATCGTAAGCTTGTGGTACTTGTTGGCCTTCAGAACATAGGTCAACCGCTACCGATGTATCTAAATAAGAAACTTTAGATTGGTAACATGCTTCCATGATTGCCATGTTTACCCAAGGAGGACCAGCATTGATCACTAGATCCGGCTGAACTTCTTTAATCAAAGCAACAAGCGCATCAACATCATCAGCGTCTACTGAACGTGCTTCTAGTTTCTTAGTTGAATCTTTTAGGTTGTTTTTACCCTTGATAGATTCGATGATTTTTTCACACTTCGCGATTGTGCGAGAAGCGATTGTGATATCACCCAGTACTTCGTTATTTTGTGCTGCTTTGTGTGCAACAACCCAACCAACGCCGCCTGCACCAATTTGTAGAATAGCCATAGTATTAATTACCCTTGTTGTTCTGCTAGCTCAGTGGCTAGAGTTTGAATTTTGTTAATTAGAGATTTGAAATCTGATGTCTTTAGGCACGGATTCAAGATAGTGAATTTAAGCGCACTCTTACCATCCACGACCGTTTCACCGAGTACTGCAACACCACGAGTCAGCGCTTCCAGTCTTAGCGTTTGATTCAATTTGTCTAAATCTAGCTCGCCGTTTGCTGACGGCTTAGATCGGAACAGCACTGTTGATAGTGACGGCTCTGCGAGTAGCTCTAAGTCAGCTTGGTTTTGAATCAGGTCTGCCACTTCTAGCGTTTGCTCAAGAAGATGGTCGTACATATCACCCAACTGCTTTGGTCCAACGCTTTGCATCGTCATGAAGACTTTCAATGCATCGAAACGCTTGGTGGTCGCAATAGACTTATCGACTAGATTTGGCAGTTCATCGTGTTCGCGGTTTAGGTAATCTGCGTGATGTAGAAGGTACTTAAAGTTCGCTTTGTCTTTCAACAATACCGCGCCGCAGCTGATTGTTTGATAGAACAATTTGTGGAAATCGACACTCACAGAGTCCGCTTTTTCGATGCCTTGTAAGCGAGCCTTGTGGCTACTCAAGATAAGCGCGCCACCGTATGCACTGTCGACATGGAACCAAAGGCCTTGTTGGCTTGCGAGGTCTGCAATAGCATCAAGGTCGTCGATAGCACCGTGATCGGTTGTACCCGCCGTACCGACAACAGCAAAAGGAATCAACCCTTGTGCTTTAAGCGCTTTCACTTCTGCATCTAACAAATCAGGCTTGATAGTGCCGTTTGCATTGGTGTCAACACAGCACACTGCCGCTTCGCCTAGCCCTAGTAGAGAGGCTGACTTTTGAACCGTGAAGTGAGATTTCTTTGAACATAAGATACGCAGCTTGCTCGCGTATTCTGGTAAGCCAAGCTTTTGGATTGAGTGACCATTGTGCTTATCCGCAACCCAGTCTCTCGCAAGCAATAAACCCATTAGGTTACTTTGCGTGCCACCGCTAGTGAAAACACCGTCAGCTTGTGCGCCAAGTTGGTATTTGTCACACATCCAATCCACGACGCGCTGCTCAACATAAGTCGCAGCCGATGCTTGGTCCCATGAATCCATTGATTGATTCAATGCCGCGATAATCGATTCCGCTGCTACCGAAGCCATAAGAGGAGGAGTGTGAAGGTGTGCAATGCAATCTGGGTGTTGCACGAAGATGGAGTTTGCAGCGACAAGGTCTGCAGTACTATCTACAACATCAACCAAAGCGTGTTGATTGTTATCAAGGTCGACAGCATTGATAGCTGCTTCTAGCACTTTTGGATCTAAACCCGAATAAGGGGTTTCAACCTGTTCAAAAACCGCTTTCATCGCTTGAGTGGTTTGGTTCATCACGTTAGCAAATTCGTCGCTACCGCCTAAACCTGTATGGATGAAATGCTTGTTCCATTCTTGGTTTGCTTGTTCGCTTGAAGCTGGGTCTTGTTGTAAGCCACCACCAGCTGCGATGATCGCTTCTTCCATTACGCGGAGTGCAAAGTCAATCTGCTCAAAAGAGATAATCATTGGCGGAAGGAAACGAATTACCGAGCCATCACGACCACCCTTTTCAACCATCAAGCCACGCTCTAACGCTGCTCGTTGAATCGCTAGGGTTAGTTCGCCGTCTGATTGTGGTTCGCCAAACTTGTTAAGCTCACTATTTGGTTGTTTGATCTCAGCACCGAGCATCAGGCCTTTACCACGAACTTCAGCAATACAGCTAACGCGTGATTGAATCTTCTCAAGCCCGTGACGTAAATATTGGCCTGCGATGTTCGCGTGCTCAACTAAGCCATCTCGTTCGATGATCTCCAACGCCTTAGCGCCAGAGACCATTGCTAATTGGTTACCACGGAATGTACCGGTGTGCTCACCCGCTTTCCATGTATCAATGCTCTTATCGAACACAAGCAGCGACATAGGCAGTCCGCCACCAATCGCTTTAGATAAACATAAGATATCTGGATTAACACCAGACTCTTCAAACGCAAATCGATGGCCAGTTTTGCCCACACCACACTGAATCTCATCAAAAATCAGTAGGATGCCGTGCTCATCACAGATGCGACGTAGGCCTTGTAACCAAGATGCTGGAGCAGGAATCACACCGCCCTCACCTTGCACAGGCTCAACGATCATCGCCGCCGGTTTCATGATGCCAGACTCGTCATCATTCAACATACGTTCGATGTAACGAATGCTCGCGTTAGCACCCGCTTCACCACCAATACCAAACGGGCAGCGTAGGTTGTATGGGAAAGGCATGAAGTGCACATCAGACATCAAGCCGCTACGACGCTCTTTAGTGCCGAGGTTACCCATCATACCCATGGTGCCGTTCGTCATACCATGGTAAGCACCACGGAAAGCAAACATGGTGTTGCGACCTGTGGTTTGCTTGGCGAGCTTGATCGCCGCTTCCACAGCGTCAGCGCCAGATGGGCCACAGAATTGAAGAACCGAGTTATTTGAAAAGTCTTGAGGAAGAAAAGCTTTAACTCGCTTGATAAACGTCTCTTTTGCTTGAGTCGTGATATCAAGTGTTTGGTATGGCAAACCAGAATCGAGTTGGTCTTTAAGTGCTTGGTTAATCTCAGGGTGGTTGTAACCCAGAGAAAGTGTACCTGCACCGGCTAAGCAATCGAGAAAGAGTTGGCCACGAGTATCTTCAACTAAAGCGCCACATGCTCGTTTAATAGCAATAGGCAGGCGTCTTGGGTAAGAGCGAACATCCGACTCATGCTGTTCTTGCTCTAGCAAAATAGCGTCAGGTGTTAGGTCGTACGTTCCCTCTAAGATAGGAACCATAGTTGAAAATGAATTTGCGATAGTATTGATATCGACTTCAAAGGCGGTAGTCATAAAAGTCCCCTTGAATGTGTTCATACTCACCTCCATCAGACGCAATTACCCACCAACTCTCGTTAAATTTGGAGAGAGTTCATAGTGAAGTACACGTATTGTCTAGAAATGAGATATAGCTGTACGCTCGCATAAGTCAAATGACGAATACGAAATTAAGCCGTCTTAAGACAGCGATAAATTGTTAGCGTGAGCTCAAGGTTCAGTAATGCTACTGTTTTGAAGAATTGGACATTTTTGCAGGATCGGGCAGCTATGAGGAGCTGGTCCCTTTGGAAATGCAGAGCTGATTAGCAATGTTGTAATTAGTGTGTTCAATGTTGGGTTTCCCATTAACATGACGAACTGCGCCATAAGTATCCCGTCTATCAGCTAAAGGACTAGCCAATACCTACCCTACGTAATGTCCCAATCAGCAAGAATGGTCACTACGCGTATCCCCCAGAAGCAATCGTTGCTCTTCTTGAACATTGTTCATTCCGAGATTGCGCAGGAAAGTAACATAAAGTGAAATGAACGATCAATAGTTTTTAATAATAGCCTGATAAATAGCAGTGGTGGCTAAGCAATTGCTGAAAATATCGTCAGCAATATCGTTTAAGAAAGAGATCTCCGGTTCATTCGTTCCTCATGCCCGAGGATGACGACACAGGTATATAGGCGGTGTTAGTGATGGCTTGAGGCTGTGCCGCCTTTACATCATTCCCTGGTACGAGGAACGAGTTCATAGGGGATCTCGCATTTAAAAACTAACTGTTCTAAACGAACTTAATTGCGAAATTTTGAAATAAAAATAGAAGTGAATTTTGAGTGTGGATTCAAACAACAAAAGTACAGATATGGAAACGCTGAACGCCAGAAACCAAAAAGCCCGAACATTTCTGTTCGGGCTTTTTAATTTGGAGCGATACATCGGGTTCGAACCGATGACCTCAACCTTGGCAAGGTTGCGCTCTACCAACTGAGCTAGTATCGCATTTGCTTTATCAAGATAAAGACTTTAATAGATGGTGCCCCGGGCCGGACTTGAACCGGCACAGCGCGAACGCCGAGGGATTTTAAATCCCTTGTGTCTACCAATTCCACCACCAGGGCACGCAATTCTTTATTGCGATGCCGATTACTGAAAAGTAAAACACCATCTTAATGCTGACGCCAATCAACATTACAAAATTTGGAGCGATACATCGGGTTCGAACCGATGACCTCAACCTTGGCAAGGTTGCGCTCTACCAACTGAGCTAGTATCGCATTTTCATTCAAATTCTTTCTAGAAGAAAGAGAGAATGGAGGCGCCTCCCGGAGTCGAACCGAGGTCCACGGATTTGCAATCCGCTGCATAGCCACTCTGCCAAGGCGCCTTAGTAACTCCAATCGAATCGCTCATTGCCATCCTCTTGGGTACGGGATGCATTCTACGGATTCAGACGATTGAGTCAATATTATTTTTGTATTTTTAATTCGTTTGAATAGATTTCATACGAAACAGGCCAAATAGCTGACTTTATGTTCAAAACACACTGTGAGCGGGTTATTCAAAGGAGATCTATATCACATTAGATATCCACTATTGATAACTTAACCTTAGGTTAAAGATCAAAAAAGCGAGCCTCAGCTCGCTTCTTCATCAATGATGTTTTTCGTCTAACAAATCGTCTTTGGCAGCCATCAAGTATTGTGCCATTGACCAATAAGTAAGAACGGTGGCGACATACAGTGCAATGTAACCTACCCACACCATCCAGTCGTCGTATCTCCAGATAAGTACCCAAAGAGCGAACATCTGAGAAACCGTTTTGACTTTACCAACCCAAGATACCGCAACACTTGCGCGTTTACCGATTTCAGCCATCCATTCACGAAGCGCTGAAATGATGATCTCACGAGCAATCATGGTCACGGCTGGAATAGTTATCCAAATAGAGTGGTAATGCTCTGTAATCAGGATAAGAGCCGTAGCGACCAACACTTTGTCAGCCACAGGGTCAATGAAGGCACCGAAGCGAGACGTTTGCCCTAACTTACGAGCTAGCATGCCATCTAGCCAATCAGTGAAACCGGCTACCCAAAACACCATCGCAGCAGCGAAAGGAGCCCATTGATAAGGTAGATAGAAAACGACAACGAATACTGGGATCAAAAATAGTCTCAGTAAGGACAAAATGTTAGGTATATTCAAACGCATATTATTGGGCTCTTATTAATTGCGCTTTAATGGTGCGGGATTTTTACTATTGTTTCAATGCTTGATAAATGTTTTCTGCCAAAGAATGACTAATGCCCGGCACTTTGGCTATTTCTTCGACAGTTGCACGCTTAAGTTCTTGTAAGCCACCCATATATTTCAGCAACGCTTGACGACGTTTAGGCCCTACCCCTTCAATTCCTTCCAAAGCACTGGTTCTGCGCGTTTTACCACGTTTAGCTCTATGCCCTGCAATCGCATGATTATGGCTTTCATCACGGATGTGCTGGATAAGGTGTAGTGCTGGCGCATCACTGGGTAAATTGAACTCTTCCCCTTCTAGGGTCACTAGAGTCTCTAAACCAGGTTTACGAGTCACGCCTTTCGCAATACCCATCATTCTTGGTCTAAACGGCCAATCACACCAATATTGAGAAATGATCTCATGAGCGCGGTTTAGCTGACCTTTGCCACCATCGATAAAGATAATGTCTGGGATCTTGTCGACATCGAGTTGCTTAGAATAACGCCTCTCAAGCGCCTGAGCCATCGCAGCGTAGTCATCACCACCGGTAATGCCGGTGATGTTGTAACGACGGTACTCCGGTTTAACCGGGCCTTCTTGATTAAATACCACACAAGAAGCGATCGTGCTTTCACCCATGGTATGACTGATATCGAAACATTCCATTCGCTTGATAGCATCCATCGACAGCACTTCTTGAAGCTCTTTGAAGCGCTGATTAATCGTCATCTTGTGATTAATCTTGGTAGTAATAGCCGTCAATGCATTGGTGTTCGACAACTTAAGGTAACGACCTCGAGTCCCTGAAGGGTTGGTATTGAAGTGGATCTTACGACCCGCAACTTCACACAAAGCTTCTTGAATCGGTGTAACATCTTCCATCAAATCGGCATTGAGAATCAGACGAGTTGGGATGGTTCTCGCTTCATTATGTGCAAGATAGTATTGGCTTAAAAAGCTCGAAAAGACTTCCTCTCGCACCGTATTGTTTGGAATTTTCGGGAAATGGCTTCTACTGCCTAAAACCTTTCCTTGGCGAATCATCAAGATATGAATACAAGCCACGCCATTTTCTTGAGCAAAACCTAACACGTCCATATCTTCCATTGAGTCGTCAGATACGTACTGTTGCTCTTGCACGCGTCGAATCGCTTGGATCTGGTCACGGAAAGCAGCAGCTTGCTCAAAGCGAAGCTCTTGGCTTGCCTTGTCCATTTTATCGATGAGCGTCTCAAGAACTAGCTTGTCTTTCCCCTGCAGGAATAAACGAACGTAGTCGATAAGTTCACTGTACTCTTCATCAGAGATAATTGAGCTAACACATGGCGCAGCACAACGACCAATCTGATACATCAAACACGGGCGCGTTCTGTTGGCATAAACCGTATCTTCACACTGACGAGCAGGAAAGATTTTCTGTATTAGGTGCAACGTCTCACGCACAGCACCGGAATCAGGATAAGGACCAAAGTACTCTCCCTTTTTCTTCTTAGCACCACGATGCATCGACAAACGAGGATGTTTGTGACCGCTAATAAAAATATAGGGATACGACTTATCATCACGCAGAAGTACGTTGTATTTCGGTAGGTACTGCTTGATGTAGTTGTGCTCAAGGATAAGAGCTTCTGTTTCTGTATGCGTTACAGTGACATCGATTTTATCGATATTGCTAACTAAAGCGCGCGTTTTTTCACTGTCGACTTTTTTACGGAAATAACTGGAAAGGCGTTTTTTGAGGTTCTTTGCTTTACCGACGTAGATAACAACAGCCTCGGCGTTATACATACGATAAACGCCGGGCTGTTCTGTTACTGTCTTGAGGAATGAGACTGAGTCAAACAAGTTGGTCACTATACGATCTCAGTGTTAAAGGGTCTCAGTGTCTAACATTCCATGTCTAATCGCTAAATGCGTCAGCTCTACATCGCCACTGATATCCAGCTTACTGAACAAGCGGTAGCGGTAACTGTTGACTGTTTTAGGACTTAGATTGAGTTGTTCTGAAATATCCGTCACTTTCTGACCTTTGGTAATCATCATCATGATTTGAAGTTCACGTTCAGATAAGTCTGCGAATGGATTTTCAGACGCAGGAGAGAATTGGCTCAAAGCCATCTGCTGCGCAATTTCTGGTGAAATGTATCGTTGGCCACTATTAACCACTCGAATTGCATTTACCATTTCATCCGGACCTGCCCCTTTAGTAAGGTAACCAGCAGCTCCAGCTTGCATCACTTTAGTTGGAAACGGATTTTCCGTATGAACAGTTAAAACGATGATTTTAACATCAGGGTTGAAACGCAAGATCTTCTTGGTTGCTTCTAAGCCACCAATACCAGGCATATTCATATCCATCAAAATAACGTCAGTATTGTTAGTACGACACCATTTTGCAGCATCTTCACCGCTTTCAGCTTCCCCTGCTACGTTCATTCCACGGACGTCTTCAATAATACGTCGTATCCCTGTGCGAACCAGCTCGTGATCATCTACAAGGAAAACATTTATCAAACTTGTATCTCCACACTATTAATTGGCTCTGCAACCACTGTGTCATTTCATCTGTTTGAAACAATTGAACAAAGGAACAGTGGATCGCAGCATTGAGTACATCTTAACTTAATTACTAAAAAAAAGCTCTGTTGAATATGTGCTGAAACACGAACTTTAGCAAGTACTTATTAACAAATAAGCTAACTAAAACAACAAGCTTTTTCTAAAAATCAACCAGTTAAAACAACACCCAATAAAATTACATAAGATAAAGATATTTTCAATACCATTGAATAACCATTCGCGACAATTTCACTTATTTGCTTATAGAGTCCCGTTATTTGCCTCTACTAACTAGAATTTAGTTAGTATTTTTACTGCCTTTTGTGCGCAGAAGGTCGCTAGATGGTAGTATTCGATTCCCCATTTCAATAGGTTACTACATTGGATATTCAGCAAGGCTTTGTACTCACAAGACAAGCAAGAGATTTTTCAGGGCGCACACAAATCGACTTGTGGTTAAGCACCCCTCAAGGCCCTACTCTGCTGACGATTCAAAATGAAAAACCGGTATTTTTTGTCGCTCAATCTGACGTTGAGGCATGTCAGGCAATCGCAGCGAAAGAGTCGATCGATTGCCAATTTAAGCTTCTAGAATTAGCCACATTCGAGCAAACACCTCTCGCCGCGTGTTACACCTCACTGTCGAGAAGCAGCTTTGGTTTAGCGCAAGCCTTTCACAACGAAGAAATCCAAACCTTTGAAAGCGATATTCGACTCGCCGATCGATTCTTGATGGAACGTTTTATCAAGGGAAGTATTGAGTTCACCGGATCTGCTGTGCAAAAAAATCAGCATCGTCGAGTCTCAAACGCAAAATGCCGAGCAGGTGATTACTTACCCAGTCTATCTGTGGTCTCGCTTGATATTGAGTGTTCGGAAAAAGGCGTGCTTTATTCAATTGGCCTAGACAGCCCGATGGACAGCCGAGTAATCATGGTCGGCGAAGCACAACAAGCTGAAACCAATATCCAATGGGTTGCCAACGAGAAAGCGCTACTTGAAGCCATGATAGCTTGGTTCTCTGAATTTGATCCTGACATCATCATTGGCTGGAATGTTATCGACTTCGATTTTAGGCTGCTGCACAAACGTTCAGAATGGAACGAAGTGAAGCTCAACATCGGCAGAGACAACCAACCGAGCTTTTTCCGCAGTTCTGCTCAAAATCAGCAAGGTTTTATCACGATTCCGGGGCGCGTTGTCTTGGATGGTATTGATATGCTCAAGACAGCGACCTACCACTTCCGCTCTTGGTCTCTTGAGTCGGTATCGCAAGAGCTGCTTGGGGAAGGCAAAGACATCCATAACGTTCATGACCGTATGGATGAGATAAACCGAATGTTTAAGTTCGATAAACCCTCACTCGCTAAGTACAACCTTCAAGACTGCGTACTGGTAAACAGCATCTTCGAGCACACTCACCTACTCGACTTCGCGATTGAGCGCTCTCGATTAACCGGTGTTGAGCTGGATCGCGTTGGTGGCTCTGTTGCGGCCTTTACTAACTTATATCTGCCTCAAATCCACAGAGCGGGTTATGTCGCACCGAACTTAGAGCCAGAGAATTGGATTGCGAGCCCCGGCGGTTATGTGATGGATTCAATTCCCAATCTGTACGACTCGGTTTTGGTACTCGATTTTAAGAGCCTGTATCCATCGATCATTCGCTCGTTTCTGATTGACCCTATGGGACTAATTGAAGGGTTGAAGCTTGAACTAGGCCCAGCAGAAAACCAAGCCGTTGATGGCTTTCGAGGTGGGCAATTCCACCGCTCTAAACACTTCTTGCCCGAGATGATCGAAAACCTTTGGGCTGCACGTGATGTGGCGAAGAAGAACAACGAGAAAGCGTTCTCTCAGGCGATTAAGATCATCATGAACTCATTCTATGGTGTGTTAGGTTCGTCTGGTTGTCGTTTCTTCGATACCCGGTTAGCGTCTTCAATTACCATGCGTGGACATGAGATCATGAAGCAAACCAAGGTTCTGATCGAAGACAAAGGCTATCAAGTGATTTACGGCGATACCGATTCAACCTTCGTGTCTCTGAACGGCAGTTATGATCAGCAAAAAGCAGACGAGATCGGGAACACACTGGTCGCTTACATCAACGATTGGTGGACGAATCACTTAAAAGAGACCCACAACCTAACCTCAATACTCGAATTGGAATACGAGACTCACTATCGCAAGTTTCTAATGCCGACCATTAGAGGTTCAGAAACCGGCTCGAAGAAACGTTATGCCGGATTAATCACTCAAGGCGATAAAGAAAAGATCATATTTAAAGGGCTTGAGAGTGCACGCACCGATTGGACACCTCTCGCACAGCAATTCCAACAAACCTTGTATGAGATGGTGTTTCACGAACAAGATCCAACCGACTACGTCAGACAGTTTGTTGATGAAACCTCTGCTGGCAAACATGATGATTTATTGGTGTATCAAAAGCGCTTACGCCGCAAATTACATGAATACCAAAAGAACATTCCGCCGCAGGTTCGCGCAGCTCGTATGGCCGATGAGATCAATGCTCAGTTAGGGCGCCCTCTTCAATACCAAAATAAAGGACGTATTGAGTATTTGATTACTCTGAGTGGCCCTGAGCCCAAGGAGTATTTAAAGAGTGGTATCGATTATCAGCACTATATCGACAAGCAGATTAAACCGGTCGCAGAGGCAATACTGCCCTTCATCGGTTTAGACTTTGAAAGAGTTAGTGGGCAGCAGTTGGGTTTGTTCTAGCACTATATTCAATATGCTCTTAAAACGAAAAAAGCAGAGATATGTTCTTCAGCACACTCTGCTTTTTAGTATCAATGGATCGGTTATAAATCTCTATCCGATTCTGAACTCGGTTTTCTGATACTGCTTAATCAACCACTCACCAAAGCCATCAAGAATACCGATCACCGAACGTTTAGGGATTGGTCGACCAGAAAGTAAAATGCCCAACCTTTGGATTTCGACTTCTCGATCTGGGTGATACTTCAAGAACTGTTGGCCACATTCAACAGGATCATCGTACCAATATTTATCGCGGTACATCACCAGTGAGTAACTCGCTCGTAGAAGCTTCTTGGCAATAATCACCTGCGCAGCGACTTGTTGTTCTGGCGTTGTCGCTCGTGCGATCTTGTTGCGATACACCGCCAACCAGTTTTCCGCATCCATATTCCAGTGCTTAGCGATTTCCCAACTTGTTTCAAAATCACCATAGCAATCTGATAAGTCTTCACCATGCACACACACGGCTAAATGCTTGAGCATAAAACCCCAAGTGAAGATATTGTCGAAATCGACTATCTCACTCACTAAGGTAGTTTTTATCGCCACTTGAGTTACCTGCGGGAAGCTCTTTTGGAAACGCCATTTGATGGTGTTCAACAAAGTGGTTCGTTGGTCAGGAAACGGTCGATGGGTCACCACAACCACATCTAGATTGGAGCGACCGAAGACGGCTTGCTTACGAGCCACACTGCCATAAATATAAATACTGTGCAGATTAGATCCTAACCCACCTTTTAGAAAGGTAATCAGATCGTTAACCACAGGTTGAAATTCAGGTTGAAAAGGCTGTGTTGGGTCAATAACGGGTAGCTGCATAGGTCGTTTCGGTAAATAAAATAATGATTTAACTATAACTCTATGATCGCCTAGGTGACTTTATGATTCAAGCTATTCCTATTTATAGCATCTCCGAGATATAATCAGCGGATAGACCCACTAAGGACAAACACAAAATGCCTAGAGCAAGTGAAATTAAAAAAGGTTTTGCTATCACAGTAGAAAGCAAAACAGTGATCGTTAAAGATATCGAAGTAACAACACCAGGCGGCCGTGGCGGCCAAAAGATTTACCGCTTCCGTGGTAACGATGTAGCAACTGGCGTTAAAACTGAAGTTCGCCACAAGGCTGACGAAATTGTTGAAACTATTGACGTAACTAAGCGTGCAGTAATGTTCTCTTACGTTGATGGCAACGAGTACATCTTCATGGACAACGAAGATTACACACAATTCATCTTCAACGGTGAGACTATCGAAGACGAACTACTGTTCATCAACGAAGAAACTCAAGGCATGTACGCGATCCTTATCGACGGCAACGCTGCAACGCTTGAGCTACCAACATCTGTTGAACTAGTTATCGAAGAGACTGATCCTTCAATCAAAGGTGCATCAGCGTCTGCTCGTACTAAGCCAGCTCGTCTTTCTACAGGTCTTACTATTCAAGTACCTGAATACATCGCGACTGGCGACAAAGTAGTAGTAAACACTGCTGAACGTAAATACATGAACCGCGCAAGCTAAGATACTTATTATGACCGAAGCTAACGACCTAATGTCTTATGACGACGCAATTGACACTGCATACGACATCTTCCTAGAGATGGCACCTGACAACCTAGAGCCTGCAGACGTGATTCTTTTCACTGCTCAGTTTGAAGATCGTGGCGCAGCAGAGCTTGTTGAAACTGGCGATGATTGGGTTGAACATGTTGGCTTTGAAGTCGACAAAGAGATCTACGCTGAAGTGCGCATTGGTCTTGTGAATGAAGCTGATGACGTTCTAGACGACGTATTTGCTCGCATGTTAATCAGCCGTGATCCAGAACATAAGTTCTGTCACATGCTGTGGAAACGTGACTAATACCGCTGTTGACGCTCATCAGCATGAGTAAACAAGTATTCATGTAAGCGAGTTAAAAGTTAGCCGAGCCGATTGCTCGGCTATTTTTATCACGCCATTTCTCATCATGATTACTCACTTTCATCATCAACGTTAGATTCACTGATTATGACCAAAGCAAAAACAGACACACAATCAAAAGGCTATGCCTGCATTGGCCTAGTTAACCCAAAGACGCCTGAAAACGTAGGCTCTGTAATGCGAGCTGCTGGCTGCTACGGCGCCAACTCTGTGTTTTACACTGGCACACGCTACGACCATGCGCGAAAATTCCATACCGACACCAAAGAAAAGCACTTAGCCCTGCCTTTGATTGGTGTTGAAGAGCTGAAAGATATTATTCCAGTAGGCTGCGTGCCGGTTGCTGTTGATCTGATTGAAGGTGCTAAGCCTCTACCTGATTACAAGCACCCACCACGCGCGTTTTACATTTTTGGCCCAGAAGATGGCACGCTAAAGAAAGAGATCACAGATTTCTGTCGTGAGACGATTTACGTTCCGACCAACGGCTGCATGAACCTAGCAGCATCAGTGAATGTTGTGCTTTACGACCGACTGGCGAAAGGCGATAACTTTTCGAATCATAAGTAAAAGAAACGAGATACGAGCAGATTATAGATGCGCCTACACGAGATAAGAGATGCGAAAAGCTCGCTTACTGTCACTTATGGCAGCATGTTTTCGATACTCGGTTACTCGCATCCCGCATCTGCTATTTCTCCAGACGTAAAAAAACCTGCTCAATGAGCAGGTTTTTTAGTATTCAGTGCTTTCAGCTAATGAAGCTTTACGCGTAAGAAATTACGTAATTACTGACGTGTTCTTGGCTTAGCTGGTTTAGCCGGACGACCGTTGTTCAGTTTAGGCTTACTTTTGTTAGCCTGAGGTTTGCCTTTGTTTGCAGCTGGAGCGCTACGACCTGAATCAGGTGTTGTAGTACCGCGAGTTGCAGGCTTCTTACGCTTAGTTTGGTTGCTACGGCCTTTTGGTGCGTTTGCACGCTCTTCGTGACGTTTAACAGCACGACGAATTTTTTGGCTACGAGAACGCTCACGCTTACGAGAAGTGTTTGAAGGATCAAGATCCAACAGTGTCTCTTTCTCAGGCTTAAGCTCAACAAGCTCACGCAGGTAGTTAACTTCTTGAAGATCTAGCTCTTTCCAACCGCCACGAGGCAGTTTCTTATCAAGGTAGATATCACCGTAACGTACACGTTTCAGGCGGCTTACTGTCGTTTCTTGAGATTCCCAAAGACGACGAACTTCACGGTTACGACCTTCGTTAATCGCTACGTAGAAAGTATGGTTCATACCTTCACCACCAGCGTAAACAACATCTTCAAAACGAGCCATGCCGTCTTCTAGTTGTACACCACGAGTAACGTTTTTAACTTTCTGCTCAGTCACTTCACCGAATACACGTACTAGGTACTCACGTTCAACCTGACGGCTTGGGTGCATTAGACGGTTTGCAAGCTCACCATCAGTAGTGAAAAGCAAAAGGCCTGATGTGTTTGCATCAAGACGACCAACTGAAATCCAACGAGAACCACGGATCTTAGGTAGACGATCGAAAACAGTACGGCGGCCTTCAGGATCGTGACGAGTACAAAGCTCACCTTCAGGTTTGTAGTAAGCAAGTACACGACAAACCACTTCTTCAGAAGCCTTGCCTGAAACAGTATGGCCATCGATACGGATCACTGAGTTCTCGTCTTCAAGACGCTCGCCCAGTTTCGCAACTTGACCGTTAACACTTACACGACCAGATTTGATTAAACCTTCTAGTTCACGACGAGAACCGTGACCAGCTCGCGCTAAAACCTTCTGTAATTTTTCGCTCATTTACTCTTTTCTACCTAATTGTCGTCTTCACAGACGTCGAATGAATTTTTCGCGACCAAATCGCGGTCGCGTATTATCGCAAATAACCTGCCAAAAAGCACTTGTTATTTACTGTGGCAGGTTTGCTGTATCGTTACAGACTGTTAATCAGTAAAGCGATTATTCAAACGGCGCAGGATCGCCAGCACCACGACGTAGAACCACGGCATCATCGTCACTGAAGTCAATAACCGTCGTCGGTTGCTCACCTAAGTAACCGCCATTCAAAATGACATCAACCGCATGTTCTAGGCTGTCACGAATTTCTTCTGGATCCGACTCCGTAGTCTCGTTACCCGGCAGAATCAGAGACGTCGACATTAATGGTTCACCCATCGCTTCCAAAAGGTCGAGTGCAATCTTGTTGTCTGGGACACGAATACCAATCGTTTTACGCTTGGCGTTCATCAAACGCTTTGGCACTTCTTTGGTTGCTTTAAAGATAAACGTGTAAGCACCTGGTGTATGTGCTTTCAGTAGACGGAAAGCCACGTTATCGACGCGTGCATACAGTGATAATTCAGAAAGATCACGACATAACAAGGTGAAATTGTGCTTGTCATCGATGCGACGAATTTTACAGATACGTTCAAGTGCTTGTTTGTTTTCAAGCTGACAGCCCAGCGCATAACCGGAATCTGTTGGATAAACCACAACGCCGCCATTGCGAATAATCGCAACCGCTTGAGTAATTAAGCGTGCTTGTGGGTTATCTGGGTGTACATAAAAAAACTGGCTCATTATTGATCCTCGTTATCGAATCTCTCGACTCTATCATCAGAAGGAGCTGGCTCACCTAAAGACTATTCAGATGGTGAAACCGTTTGAAACTCCCAATCTTTCCATACTTCTTCGACCCCAGAAGGTAGCCAGAGATTGCGTCCAAGTTCCATCCACGGAGATGGGTAATGGAAATCACTGCCTTGGGAGGCTAATAGTTTGTATTGTATAGCATAATCCGCGAGTGTGCGTCTTTCTTGTTGCGCTTGCTGAGGTTGAGCTACTTCCATCGCATCCCCTTTCGCTTCAACAAATGCCGCTAGCAGGCGCTTAACCCACTTGGCTGTAAGGCCATATCGCCCAGGGTGAGCGAGCACGGCTTGTCCACCAGCAGCATGAATAGCCGTGACAGCATCACTCATTGAACACCACGTTGGCGGCACATAACCTGGGTTATTGCGAGTAAGAAACTTTTTAAACACCTGCTGCATGGTTTTTGCGTAGCCGTTATCGACTAACCACTTAGCAAAGTGAGCGCGAGTAATAGGCGCATCACCCGCAATCAATTTAACTTCTTCTAGTACCCCTTCACGAGTCGTTTTCTCAAGACGTTGAGCAATCATCTCTGCACGTCCAATGCGGTGTTGCTTCTGTTGCTCAATGAGCGCTTTAAGCTCTGGTGACTCAGGATCAACGTTTAACCCAACAATATGGATATCTTTGTTTTGCCAAACAGTCGAAATCTCAATGCCGTTGATCAGCTGAATAGGAAGATTGTTATCAGCAATATAGTTGCGTGCTTCAGCAAGCCCATCAGTCGTGTCATGATCTGTAATCGCTAGCGCTTCGATGTTAAAGCCAAGCGCTCGGTCAATTAGCTCAGGTGGAGTAAGTCGGCCATCTGAGGCTGTTGTATGACTATGTAGATCAATTCTCATATATTCTTTTTCATTGTTTTCAATTTTTATCGTTATATTTGTGTCAACACACTTGACCCGCAAGCAGAAAACTAGTTAACTAGTACACAAATACGAAGTATCACATTTGATAGGTTCACCATGTTACAAGAATTTAACCAAAACCATAAAGATAAAGTTTTAGAACTTTCTTCAGTAGAAGCAAGTTCAGAGCTTAATTGGTGGCGCACTTGGACAAGTTCTTGGTGGGCTAACGTGTACTTCTAATTAAACAGTTTGTTTATAAAAAAGTTATCACTAAGCCCGCTTTAATAGCGGGCTTTTTAATTTGTCGAACATCTCACATTCAACTGACTAACAAATCATCGAATTGACCATATTCTAGATTGGGTGAAAGGTATCTTTATGCGACTATGTACGGCAGGAAATTTAAAGAATCATAAAGGAGGTCTTGTGAACAAGGCCATTGAAATCAAAAAGCTGGGAACCATTGAGGTCATCAATTCCTCAGTTCCTTACTCGCAAGATCCAACCAGCGTTTTTCATACTTTGTGTGAAAACAAAACTGATAGTCTTTTGTTGGAATCTGCCGAGATTGAATCTAAACAGAACCTGACAAGCCTACTCCTTATCGACTCTGCTGTTCGCATCGTATGTCGCGGACATGAAGTAACCTTTCAAGCATTGACTGAAAACGGTCAAGCGCTTATCGAACATCTCACTCAAAACGTGAAAGCAGAAATTAAATCTGACCTTACTGATAACGTTTTGACGCTGACTTTTATCGAACCAAGCAACGAATTAGACGAAGACTCACGTTTAAGAGAAGCCTCTTCATTCGATGCACTGCGTTTGGTTCAGCACAGCTTTGAGCAAGACGCGGATAACAAACACGCATTATTCATGGCGGGCTTATTCGCTTACGACATCGTGGCAAACTTTGAGCCACTAGGTGATGCTGAAGCAACCAACAATTGTCCTGACTTTGTATTCTACGTAGCTGAAACACTATTGCGTTTCGATCACCAAGAGAACGAAGGCCTACTTCACGCGAGCTTATTTGCTCAAGATGACAACATCAAAGCGCAATTAACTGACCGTCTAGCCGACATTCAAACTCAGTGTCAGTCCCTGAAAGCCATCACTGAAGTAACGCCGTTAGACAACGTTGAAGCTGTACCTAGCGTTTCAGATGAAGACTTCTGCCAAACGGTTCGTGATTTAAAAGAGTACGTAGTTAAAGGCGATGTATTCCAAGTGGTACCTTCACGCCGCTTCACTCTACCTTGCCCTGCCCCACTGGCGGCTTATAAAGAACTCAAACAAAGCAACCCAAGCCCTTACATGTTCTACATGCAAGACGAGCTGTTTACTCTGTTCGGTGCATCTCCAGAAAGCGCGCTGAAATACGAGACAGAAACCAACCAAATCGAGATCTACCCGATTGCTGGTACTCGTCGTCGTGGTAAGCGCCCTGACGGTCAAATCGATTTCGACCTAGACAGCCGTATCGAGCTTGAACTGCGTACCGACAAGAAAGAAAACGCCGAGCACATGATGCTAGTTGACCTAGCGCGTAACGATGTGGCACGTATTGCCGAAGCTGGCACTCGCCACGTAGCAGACTTACTGAAAGTAGACCGCTACAGCCATGTAATGCACTTGGTTTCTCGTGTTGTTGGTCAGCTCCGTGAAGACTTAGATGCTCTGCACGCTTACCAAGCTTGTATGAACATGGGCACGCTAACGGGCGCACCAAAAATCCGCGCAATGCAGCTTATTCGTGACGTAGAAAAAACGCGTCGTGGTAGCTACGGTGGTGCAGTCGGTTATCTAACCGGTGAAGGGACTCTAGATACTTGTATCGTAATTCGCTCTGCTTACGTTGAAGATGGCGTAGCACAAGTACAAGCTGGCGCTGGTGTGGTATTCGATTCAGACCCACAAGCAGAAGCCGATGAAACTCGCGGCAAGGCACAAGCGGTTATCTCAGCGATTCAAGCAGCTCATACTAAGAACCTAACAAATAAGAAGGAGTCGTAATCATGGCTGATATTGTATTCATCGATAACTTCGACTCGTTCACTTACAACCTTGTAGACCAATTTCGTTCATTAGGTCACAGCGTAAAAATTTACCGTAACAACATTCCTGCAAAAGTAGTTGAAGCGGCGATCAACGAACTAGACAACCCTGTTGCACTGCTTTCACCAGGCCCTGGCGCTCCAGCAGATGCGGGCTGTATGCCAGAGCTGATTCAGCTTCTAAAAGGTAAAGTGCCAATGATTGGTATTTGCTTAGGCCACCAAGCGATTGTTGAAGCCTATGGCGGCACCGTTGCAGGCGCTGGCGAAATCATTCATGGTAAGGTGTCGATGATGGAACACCAAAACCATGCGACTTACCAAGGCTTACCTTCGCCATTGGCTATCGCTCGCTACCACTCTTTAGTGGCAACGCATGTATCTGATAGCCTAACGGTGACCGCTGAAGTAGATGATTTGGTGATGTCTGTGGTTCAAGAACAAGACAAGGTGTGTGGATTCCAATTCCACCCTGAATCAATTATGACGACCTACGGTGCAACGCTTCTAGCAAACGCTATCGAATGGGCTCTTGAGAAACCTCTTCGCCTTGAAAAGACTGGAAAATAGGAAACGATCATGGAACAGATTAATAAACTTTACGAACAGCAGTCTCTTACTCAAGAAGAAAGCCAACAGTTATTTGATGTGATCATCAAGGGTGAACTAGACCCAATCTTGATGGCTTCTGCGCTAACTGCACTGAAAATCAAAGGCGAAACGCCCGATGAAATTGCAGGCGCAGCAAAAGCACTACTTGCGAATGCAAACCCGTTCCCGCGCCCTGATTACGATTTCGCAGACATCGTAGGTACAGGTGGCGACGGTCACAACACCATCAATA
This sequence comes from Vibrio sp. AIC-3, assembly GCF_013114515.1. Classification (NCBI taxonomy): domain Bacteria; kingdom Pseudomonadati; phylum Pseudomonadota; class Gammaproteobacteria; order Vibrionales; family Vibrionaceae; genus Vibrio; species Vibrio sp. AIC-3. Next base: position 67,330 of record NZ_VTXG01000001.1, read on the forward strand.
TCTCGACGACTTCTGCATTTGTTGCCGCAGCGTGTGGCTTAAAAGTCGCGAAGCACGGTAACCGCAGCGTATCGAGCAAATCAGGCTCTTCTGACTTACTGGATTCGTTCGGTATCAACCTAGCGATGACAGCTGAAGACACACGTACGGCTGTTGATGAACTTGGCGTAGCATTCCTATTTGCTCCGCAATATCACGTTGGTGTACGTCACGCGATGCCGGTTCGTCAAACAATGAAAACGCGCACTATCTTCAATATTCTTGGCCCACTGATTAACCCTGCTCGCCCTAACATCGAGCTAATGGGTGTTTACAGCAAAGAGCTGGTACGCCCTATCGCAGAAACCATGCTGCAAATGGGCATGAAGCGTGCAGCTGTTGTGCACGGTAGCGGCCTAGATGAAGTAGCGATTCACGGCGAGACTATCGTTGCTGAGATTAAAGATGGCAAGATTCACGAGTACACAGTGACTCCGGCTGACTTTGGTTTGAACACTCACCCTCTTGAAGCGATTAAGGGCGGCGAGCCAGAAGAGAACAAAGCCATCACAACTGATATCCTGACGGGTAAAGGCACTGATGCTCAAGTTGGCGCAGTGGCAGTCAACGTAGCTCTGCTGATGCGTCTATTTGGTCACGAAGACCTAAAAGCCAACGCTCAGCAAGCGATTGACGCGATGAACTCTGGCAAAGCGTACGAGCTTGTACATAAGCTTGCTGCACACGCCTAACGAACGACGAATTGAGACAAAGAACATGACACAGACTACCGATAAACTGTCGACCCACGTTTCAGTCAAAGAAGCTGAAATGGCGGAAGTATTAGCAAAAATCGTTCGTGATAAATACCAATGGGTTGAAGCGCGTAAGCAGACTCAACCATTAGACGAGTTTAAAGCGTCACTAACTGCAACAGACCGCAGCTTTTATGACGCTCTGAGCGGAGAACAAACGGTTTTCATCACTGAATGTAAAAAGGCCTCTCCGTCAAAAGGTTTAATCCGTGACGAGTTTGACCTCGACTACATTGCGTCTGTTTACAACAACCACGCAAACGCGATTTCTGTGCTGACAGACGAGAAGTACTTCCAAGGTGACTTTGAGTTTTTACCTAAAGTTCGCAGCATTGCTAAGCAGCCTATCCTGTGTAAAGACTTCATGGTTGATACCTACCAAGTGTATCTAGCTCGTCATTACTCAGCTGATGCTATCTTGCTAATGCTATCGGTATTAGATGACGAAGAGTACAAAGCGCTGGCGGAAGTCGCTCACTCACTCAACATGGGTGTATTGACCGAAGTCAGCAACGAAGAAGAGCTTCACCGTGCAGTCGCTCTAAACGCTAAGGTGATCGGCATTAACAACCGTAATCTTCGTGACCTTTCGACTGATTTGAACCGTACTAAAGAGTTGGCGCCGCTGATTCGCGAACTGGCTCCAAACGCAGTTGTGATTTCAGAGTCTGGCATCTACACACATCAACAAGTTCGTGACCTTTCAACGTTTGCAGATGGCTTCCTAATCGGTAGCTCTCTAATGGCAGAGAAGAACCTCGAGCTTGCGGTACGCAAAGTAACACTGGGTGAAAACAAGGTGTGTGGTTTAACTCACTCTGACGATGCAGCAAAGGCTTATCAAGCTGGTGCGGTATTCGGTGGTCTGATATTCGTTGAAGCATCTAAGCGTCATGTGGATATCGAAGCGGCTCGTTTGACTATGAGCGGCGCACCTTTGAACTACGTGGGTGTGTTCCAAAACCACAGCGTTACTGACGTTGCGAAAACGGTTTCTGAGCTAGGCCTGTTCGCTGTGCAATTGCACGGCGATGAGTCTCAAGCGTTTGTCGATGAGCTAAAACAGTCACTACCTGAAAGCGTTGAGATTTGGAAAGCTTACGGTGTTGCTCCCGATGCTGAGAGCTCGCTACCAGAATTACTGGAAAGCAACGTGACTCGTCACCTGCTAGATACTAAAGTGGGTTCTCAAACTGGTGGCACAGGCCAAGTGTTCGATTGGAACCTAATCAACAACCATAGCGCAATCATGTTGGCGGGTGGCCTAAACCCAGAAAATGCTAACCAAGCCGCTAAGTTGGGTTGCTTAGGATTAGACCTAAACTCTGGCGTTGAATCCGCTCCAGGTAAAAAAGACGCAGACAAGCTGCAGCGTGCTTTTGCTGCGATTCGCAATTACTAGTCCAAACTCGGCGCTAGAAATTAGAAAGCAGAAACTAAAAACATATTTGTGAGCTTTGCCTTTTGCGAAGCTCAAACAAGATTAAATGACTTGGTGTGAATACACATCAGTAGAATTGAAGGAATAACACAATGGCTAAACTCGATGCCTACTTTGGTGAATACGGTGGTCAATACGTACCGCAGATCCTAGTGCCAGCACTAGACCAACTTGAACAAGCATTTATCGATGCACAAGCCGATCCTGAGTTCCGCAGCGAATTCATGACGCTTCTTCAAGAGTACGCTGGTCGTCCAACGGCGCTAACACTAGCACGCAACCTAACAAAAGGTACAAAAACAAAACTGTACCTAAAGCGTGAAGATCTACTTCACGGCGGTGCTCACAAGACAAACCAAGTACTTGGCCAAGCATTGCTAGCAAAACGTATGGGCAAGCAGGAAATCATCGCTGAAACTGGCGCAGGCCAACACGGTGTGGCAACGGCTCTAGCGTGTGCTCTACTAGGTCTTAAGTGTCGTGTTTACATGGGTGCAAAAGACGTTGAACGTCAAAGCCCGAACGTGTTCCGTATGAAGCTAATGGGCGCAGAGGTTATCCCTGTTCATTCTGGCTCTTCAACGCTAAAAGATGCGTGTAACGAAGCACTACGTGACTGGTCTGCAACTTATGAAGACGCGCATTACCTATTGGGTACTGCAGCGGGTCCTCACCCATTCCCAACGATTGTTCGTGATTTCCAACGCATGATTGGTGAAGAAACGAAGAACCAAATTCTAGCTCGTGAAGGTCGCCTTCCTGATGCGGTTATCGCTTGTGTCGGCGGTGGTTCAAACGCTATCGGTATGTTCGCAGATTTCATTGAAGAAGAGTCTGTACGCCTAATCGGTGTAGAGCCTGCTGGTAAAGGTATTGATACCGACCAACACGGCGCACCACTTAAACACGGTAAAACAGGTATTTTCTTCGGTATGAAAGCACCACTGATGCAAGATGAGAACGGCCAAGTAGAAGAGTCTTACTCTGTATCTGCGGGTCTAGATTTCCCATCAGTGGGTCCTCAACACGCGCACCTAAATGCCATTGGCCGTGCTGAATACGACAACGTGACCGATGACGAAGCGCTAGAAGCGTTCCAATTGATTGCACGTAAAGAAGGTATTATCGCAGCGCTAGAGTCATCTCATGCTTTGGCTCATGCTGTTAAAATGGCTCATGACGACCCAGAGAAAGAACAGCTATTAGTCGTTAACTTATCTGGCCGTGGTGACAAAGACATTTTCTCTGTACACGACATTCTTAAAGAGAAAGGAGCATTATAATGGATCGCTATCAATCACTCTTCACTCGCTTAGCTGAAAAGAATCAGGGCGCATTCGTACCATTCGTAACAGTTGGCGATCCTAACCCTGAGCAATCGCTTAAGATCATGGAAACTTTGGTTGAAGCGGGTGCTGATGCACTTGAGCTTGGTATTCCATTCTCCGATCCGCTTGCAGATGGCCCGACAATCCAAGGCGCAAATATTCGCGCGTTAGATTCAAAAGTAACGCCAGATGTGTGTTTTGATCTTATTGGTCAAATTCGTGCTAAATACCCAGATCTGCCAATCGGCCTACTGATGTACGCAAACTTGGTGTACGCACGTGGTATCGAGAACTTCTACGAGCGTTGTGCGAATGCAGGTATCGATTCAGTATTGATTGCTGATGTACCAACCAACGAGAGTGGCGAGTTTGTTGCTGCAGCTAAGAAGTTTGGTATTCACCCAATCTTTATTGCTCCACCAACAGCAAGTGATGAGACGCTTCAATCGGTTTCTGAGCTAGGTGGTGGTTACACTTACCTACTTTCTCGTGCTGGCGTAACGGGTGCAGAAACCAAAGCAAACATGCCTGTGACAGCCCTACTTGACCGTTTGAACAAGTTTGATGCGCCACCAGCACTGCTTGGTTTCGGTATCTCTGCTCCTGAGCAAGTAAAAGAAGCCATCGAAGCTGGCGCTGCTGGTGCTATCTCTGGCTCTGCGGTTGTGAAAATCATTGAAAACAACGTTGAACAACCAGAAGCAATGCTTAAAGCACTTGCTGAGTTTGTTACGCCAATGAAAGCGGCAACGCAAAAATAATAAATAGGCTCCCACTAGTGCGATAATTTGCGCTGTGGGAGTTTTTCTCCGAGAACACGTCCAAACCCTCTCAATTGTTAAATTTCTGATAAAAACAACACCTCATACAAACCTGTAGCACATCTATAATACCTCACCAAAATATCACCACCATTTATAAAAATAATGACAAATCAAAAAGCAAACGTTTGCTTTAGTGTGAAAAATCATCAAATGACATTTGATTACTGCTTTTTGGTGTTCTTTCATCTCTGCTCATATTGATAAATGTAAAGGATACGTGTAAAACTTCTCGCGAAATATTAATCCAATGGTACATCGTACATTGGTGAGTAGTTCTGGGATTTTTATATTTAGTAGCACAGAGGTTATGGAAGTGTTAAAAGAAAAGAGTTTACTAAGCAACATCGGCGTTCAAGTCGTTATTGCAATGATCATCGGTACCCTAGTCGGTGCGATGATGGGTGACAGCGCAACTATGTTCGCTCCACTGGGTGCTATCTTCATCAATTTGATCAAGATGCTGGTTATCCCTCTAGTCGCGGTTGCCCTAATTTCAGGTGCTGCTGGTCTAGGCAACAGCTCATCAGCAGGTAAAGTGGGCGTGACCACTCTAGGTTACTTTGCACTAACGTCTGCACTTGCTGTAGCACTAGCGCTAGTAATGGGTGAAATATTCGAACCAGGTCGTGGTATCGATGTTTCTGGCGTTGAAGGCATGTTCTCTTCTGAATACGCTGCGAAAGGTGAACTTCCAACGTTCTGGGCAACCATCACAGGCATGATCCCGACCAACGTTTTCCAATCACTGAATGAAGCAAACATTCTGCAAATTCTAGTTTTCTGCTTATTCTTCGGTATTGCGATTTCTAAACAAGCGAAAGAGAAACGTGACCCTATCATCAATGGCGTAAACGCGATTGTTGACGCTATGGTTTGGATGATCAACAAGGTTATGATCATTGCACCACTAGGCGTATTCGGCCTAATGGCAGAAGCTGTGGGTACATTCGGCTTTGGCGCACTTATGGTTGTGTTCAAACTGTTCGTTGTCTACATCGCTGCGATTCTGATCTTCGGCTTTGTTGCTTACCCGCTAATGATTCAAATCTTCACTAAGACTTCTGCTAAGAAGTTCCTAGTGGCAATGAAGAAGCCTCAAGCGGTTGCACTATCAACAGCATCTTCAATGGCGACACTGCCAGTAACAATGGAAACGGTAGAGAAAGAACTTGGCGTTCGTAACTCTACGGCTTCATTCGTTCTGCCACTTGGTGCGACGATCAACATGTCTGGTAACGCAATTTACTATGGCCTAGTTGCTATCTTCTTCGCACAGCTGTTCAACATCGACCTGTCTATGGGTGCTTACGTTGCTATCATCGTAACGTCTACGCTTGGCGCAGTTGGTCAAGCGGGTGTGCCAGGTCCTTCTTTCCTAGTGGTTGCGGTTCTTCTAGCAGCTGGTATCCCTATCGAAGGTCTACCTCTGTTGTTCGCTTTAGACCGTATCTTCGACATGATTCGTACTGCTCTAAACATCACTGGTGATGCTGCATGTGCAGTTATCGTTGACTCTCTAATCGAAGACGAAGCGAAAGAAGCTGAGCTACAAAAACAGCAAGCATAATATTAAGCTTCAGTTTTGATTGATAAAAAAACCGCCTTCATACAGGCGGTTTTTTATTAGGAAATGATTAATATTGAGTCGGTAAACCTTACCCTTGTAAGACTAATTGATTAATCCAAACGCACGAGGCAGAGCCAAACTAATTTCAGGAATAAAAGTTATAGCCAACAGTGTGACGATCAGTACGGCACAAAACGGCATGATACTTCTTATAACATTCTCAATCTTAGAGCCACTGACACTACAACCCACAAATAGCGCCGTGCCAACGGGTGGCGTTGCAATACCAATACATAAGTTGAAGATAATCATCATCGCAAAGTGAATTGGATGCATGCCTAAGTGCTCAGCAATCGGCATAAAGATAGGGGTAAAGATCAATACGGCTGGCGTAAGGTCCATAAACATACCCACAATCAGTAGAATCAGGTTCATCAGAATAAAGATGATAATTGGATTGTCTGAAATAGAGAGCATCCAATCGCTGATCATGGTTGGTAGACCGGTAAACGCCATAGCCCATGACATGATGGTAGAAGCACCAATCAAAAACAGCATAATGCCAGTGACCTGAACGGTTTCTCTACAAATTATCGGGAAGTGTGCCCATTTGAGGGTTCGGTAACAGAGTGACAGTATAAAAGAGTAAAGAACCGCTATACATGCCCCTTCTGTTGCAGTGAAAACACCACCAATAATACCGCCAATAACCACTACAATAAGCCCTAAGCTGGGCGTTGCTTGCCAAACAATATTCAGCACATCTTTCGCTGTGAAGCCGTCATTGGCACTTGTTTTATAGCCTTTCTTTTTAGCGATGAAATAGGCGACGACCATACAACTTAAGCCCATTAGAATACCTGGGACATAACCTGCGATAAACAACGCCGCAACGGATGTTCCGCCCGATACTACTGAAAATACGATCAGTGAATTACTCGGCGGTATTAGTAAGCCTGCTGGGCAGGATGCAACGTTTACTGCTGTTGCTAAGTTTTTATCATAACCATCTTTTTCTAATTCAGGACCTAAGGTTTTACCAACCGCAGCCGCTGCTGCAACGGCTGATCCTGAAACCGCGCCAAACATCATATTGGCGAAGATGTTGACGTGAAAAAGTGAGCCCGGAATCCAACCAACCAAGAGCTTTGCAAGGTTGATGAGTCGACTCGCAATGCCACCCACATTCATTATATTCCCCGCGAGGATAAAGAAAGGGATAGCTAATAAACTGAAACTATCGATACCGGTAATGATTTTTTGACCCGCAGTAATACTCGCGACTTCAAACGGTAAGATGAAATACATGATGGTTAAAGATGACATGGCAATTGCAATCGCAATCGGCATGCTTATCGCGATCATGAATAAGAATAGGCCTAGCAGCCAAACACCAATGGACAAATCCATAATATAGAATCCTTTTAAAACTTACTTTTTGTTGGGTTCACAAAAAAGATCAAACGTATTCATGACCAAATAGATGAGGATAATAACGGCTGAAATCGGCAAGATTGAATACACTGTCGACATCGGTAATTGCAGTGCTGGAGAGAGTTGTTGTGTGGTTCTTCCCATTAAGGCGATGCCACCTTGAAGCATTGCCAGAAATACAAATGCGCCAGAAATGATATTGATGAGTAGATGTAATGCTATGTGCGCTTTACCCTTAAGATAACCATCCAATAACGTTATAGCTAAATGCCCTTTGATACCGAATAAGTAGCTTGCTCCTAATAATCCAAGCCATACCATCGCATAACGAGCAAGTTCATCAGTCCAGTTACTTGGGTCATTCAAAACATAGCGACTAAAAACCTGCCAAGTGACAGTAACGACAAGTAACATTAATGCAAAAGAAGAGACAAAAAGAATCAACCTATCAAGTAGGTTTCTGAAAGTTGCTAACATGGTGTGATACCTCAAAAAATTTTGCCTTAGCAAAGCCAAGGCAAAATTATATTTTCACTAAGACTGATTACAGAACTTCAATTTTTTCAATGAATGAAGCTAATTTAGGGTCTTTTTTGGCTTCATCAATCATAGGTTTAACAGCGGCACGGAACGGGGCTTTATCAACATCAACAAACGTTACGCCTGCTTTCATTCCTTTCTCTTTGTTCATTTCATCTGTTGCGTCCCAGATTTTGATCTGCTCTTCAAGAGACTCAGCTGCAGCTTCTTTTAAGATTTTTTGCTCGTTAGCCGTTAAAGTACCCCATTTGTATTCAGAAATGATGATCACGTCAGGCGTCATCATGTGCTGGTCCATAGAGTAAAATTTGGCAACTTCACTGTGTTTCATTTCAACTAAGCTAGAAATATTATTCTCAGCACCATCAATTACACCTTGTTGCAGAGCCGTGTATACCTCATTGAAAGGTACAGGCGTTGCTTTACCACCAAGTAAGTTAACCATTTCCATCATGGTTGGAGAACCAGGAACTCGAACTTTCATGCCAGCTAGATCTGCTGGTGAGTTGATGGCTTTCTTAGCGTAGAAGCTACGTGTGCCTGAATCATAGAATGTAAGACCGATGAAACCTTTACCTTCGCTTGAAAGCAGCATCTCTTGTGCAGCTTCACTTCGCATGAAGGTTCTCATATGTGGAACGTCACGGAATAAGAAAGGCAGTGCATTAACCTTAAACGTTGGTTCAAAAGATTCGGCTAACCCACCATTGATTTTGGCCATATCAATCGCGCCAGTAACAACTTGCTCCGCTTGGTCACGTTCAGAGCCTAATTGACCGTTTGGAAAGATCTTAATCGTAAGTTCACCATTCGATTTTTCTTTAACTTTATCAGCCATGATCACCATGCCTTGGTGAGCTGCGCTTTCTAATGACATTGCATGCCCTAACGTCAAAGTTTTTGCTTGAGCGCCAAATGCCATAAGAATTGAAGCCGCTGCAATCGTCAGTAGGTGTTTTTTCATGTTCTTCTCCAGAATCCATTTTGTAAGAGGTACAGTTTTTATATGCAACGCTATAGCTAAGTTTGAAATCTAACGTTCAATTGCACATCGCTCATAGCAGTAACGTTTCATTACAATATTCTTACCCTATGAATTTTGTATTACAATACTATATGTATATTTTGTGAACTAAGGTTTATCTATTGGCCTGAGAACCTAATTGATTGTGATACCAATCATATTTGGGACTAATTAGACCATTAATCAGTTCTACTTTGGATTTTTTTGTAATTTCGATTACTTTCAACTGCTTTAAGAACAATCTCTTAGTAAAAGAGTATCGATCTATTTATGTTATTTTAAGACATTAAATTCAGTTATGGAGCACGACAAAGAAGGTCTCCTCGATCGAAAACGCGAGTCGTGAACAGTGCTTTGTGAGGTGATGAAGGCAAGGTTTTCGGTTGGATTTAGGTAACAAGAATAGATAAAGGCAATATAGAGAAGCTTGAGAGGATGAATTGTTTGTAACAAAAATCCGAGAGCCTTACAGCCCTCGGATTTTTGTTTTTGGTGTTCTAATTTTTAGGCGTTAAACGAATTACAAATCAGCGCCATAGATATCAAACGTGAAGTACTTAGCGGCGATCTTGTCGTAAGTACCGTTTGCTCTGATCTCTTCAATCGCAGCATTGAATTGTTTCGCCAATTTTGAATCCTGCTTTCTTAATGCTAACGCCGTACCCTCACCGATGTAGGCTTTGTCGGTAACGGCTTTGCCTTTGAACTCAAAACCCTCGCCTTCTTTCTTATCTAAGAAAGCCAATGACAGTTGATCTGAGTTGCCGAAGGTTAGATCTAAGCGACCGTTTTGCAGATCCAGATACACTTCATCTTGCCCTGTGTAACGCTTAATGTTGGCAACACTACCAAACTTGTCGGTTACGTAGCGATCGTGAATCGTACCCTGCTGAACACCGATGGTTTTGCCCGTTAAGCCAGCCTCATCAACGCTGAACTCCGCGCTTTTAGCCGCAACAAACACGGCTGGAGTTTGGTAGTACTTATCAGTAAATAAGATTTTACGCTTACGCTCTTCGGTGATACGCATCGAAGCCATAATCACATCTGACTTTCTTGCCAACAAACTTGGAATTAGCGAGTCCCAGCTTTGTGAAACCCAAGTACAATCGAGTTTAGCTTGCTCACACAAAGCATCAGCTATCTCAATATCAAACCCGACAGGCACACCGTCGCTGTTTTTATAGTTGAATGGCGGATACGTAAAGTCCGACGCCAAACGGATTTCTTTCGCCTGTACCGTTGTACCAAGTAAAGCGGCCGCACAAGCGAGTCCTAGTATTATCTTTTTCATCATTGCCATCCTAGATATGATCTTTATCGAGTTGAGATTGAATTTCTTTATGTTTAGCTTGTTGAATTTGTTTGCCTTGTTGATTCTGTTCTAATTCGGTTTGGTAACGTGTAAGTGACGTTATCACTTCTAGCATGCTCTCTTGGCTACCAATACTGATTCGAACACAGTTACGCAAAGCCGGTTCATGGTTTTGGTTCCTTGTCACAATGCCGTCCTTCGCCAAGACACTGAACACTTGATGCCCAGCTTTTTGACGCAGCAAAATGAAGTTTGTCGATGAAGGGTAAACAGACTCGATGAAATCAAACTGCGTTAACTCACAAGCAAACCAGTTACGCAGCTCAACCAGATTCTGCGTCGCATCTTGCATCACTGAGACTCGTTCATCGGACAAAGCGTCGAGCACGATTTGAGATGAACAATCTGGCATCGGATAAGGTGGAATCAGCTTCGCGACATACTGCATCACATTTTGACTCGCTAAGATAAAACCACAACGAACTGCAGCCAGTCCAAATGCCTTAGACAAAGTGCGAATCACAACCAAGTGCGGATAACGCTCAATAAGGCTAACAGCTGACGTTTGTGGTTCAAATTCGATATACGCTTCATCGACGACCACTAGAGATTTTCCAGTCGTGCCTTCCAGTACCTGAATCAAATCCGATTTAGGAATCACATTGCCCGTTGGATTGTTTGGTGAGCAAAGAAACACGATATTCGCCAGTTCTGCCTTATTCACAATATCAGCGACGTTCAGGCTAAAGTCTTCCTGCAATGGAGAGTCCAAGGTATTAATCGCCAATGCATCAGCGCAAAACTCATACATCGCATACGTTGGAGAGCAGATAAGTATGTTGTCGCACGCCGGTTTACAGAATGTTCTGATCAGCAAATCAATCGCTTCATCTGCACCACGAACAGCAACAGTCGCAGTATCAGTACCACAGTAATCTTGGTAAGCCTTAGCAATATCTTGTGGTAAGAAGTCTGGGTATCGGTTGTGACTTGCTTCTCCTTGAAACAGCGAGCTTTCCAATTCATTGGCGTTTAGCCAGACACGTCCATCACCACCAATTCTTCTTGCCGATTGATAAGGTATTAATTTTTTTACAGCCTGAGGCACTAAGCTATCAATAAAAGATGTCAAGAAGCTATCCCTTTCACAAAATCACAATGTCTTCATCATTGCCTTCATATTCAAAAAATGTGACTTATACACATATCGAATCACAAATGATGATTAAGTATTTACATTCAAACAGAACACTATTGATAAATGAATCGAAATAATCACATAATAGCCATGATAAAAAGTCATAGGTAAAGATATGAATCGCACACTTCCTTCAACCAAAACCTTGCTCGCGTTTTTGTCTACGGCAAGGCACCTCAACTTTACACGCGCGGCACATGAGCTCAATGTTACGCAAGGTGCAGTGAGTCGTCAGGTATTGTCGTTTGAAGAAAGCCTTGGCTGTGATCTCTTCTATCGCCATGCTCGCGGATTGTCTTTAACGCCGAAAGGAGAAGAACTGGTTCCCCTGATACAAGGAACGATTCATCAGCTGCAATCGGCTCTAAATCAAGTGGCTAGCTCTCCGTCTAAGATCAAACTCAACGCACCGAGCTGTATTACCTCTTGGCTACTACCTAAGTTGATGTCTTTTCAGCAAGCCTATCCTGAAATTGATGTCGAACTGACGTCGACCATCAAGCACGTCTTCGAACCAAGCTTTGATCCGTTTGACGCCGTAATTACCTATGGTAAGAAGCCAAACCAACAATCGATTATCAGCCAATTATTGTTTAACGAGCAGCTAGCGCCCGTTTGCCAAGCACAAAGCATTACACAGAGCCATCTTGTCGACGACGCATCGACCATCATCAAGCCACACAAGCTTGCCCAATACACTTGGCTACACGCCAACAATGAGCAAAGTGATTGGCGACTTTGGTTAGAGCACATAGGCAGCCACGACCTTTCAAGCAAGAACAACCAACAATTCGCGACACTCGATCAAGCTATGAACGCCGCCATTCAAGGGTTTGGCATTGCCATAGGCGACATCACACTGGCCAAGCAAGATATTGATTTAGGTAGATTGGTAAAAGTGAGTGAAGGCAGTGTCTTTTCGGGAAATGGATACTTCCTATTACAACCCAAAAACCGTCAGAATGCCTCGCTATCAACCTTAGTCGATTGGCTAGTCGATTAACGGTTATCAAATTGCCAATTCAGGAGCCTAAAAGCTTCAGTAGATCGTCATAATGAGAATTTTACCATTCTCAAAATAAAACTATTTTCCGTCAGGCCCGTATTGGTGTTTAGAGAATAGAACGTACGTTCCTTTAACTAATTGAAAAGAAGTTCAATTCTATTTGATTGGGGAGACGCTCTATTCAATTGGAAAAAATGGCATTCGAATTGCTTTGTCATAGATAACCCAACCAATATACAGCAGGTTGCACCATTTGAACTGCAGCTTGTCACGGAGGATAGGCTATGACCTTACAAAGACATACGTATTACGGCTTGATTCACCATGGAATTAAAACCCTATTAATGGACAGAATTGGCCACTTCACAGAGCGTGAATATCACGAGTATCTCGACTTAACGACCGGTAAATCGACATGTTTTGCCATGAGTGAGCAAGAGCTCGAAAACACCTTAGACAGCTTAAAGAGCGAAGGTTACCTTGAAGATATCAAAAAGCTGATACCTCGCTATCAAACCTCGTCAATGCGATAACCTGCTTCAACTCTTTAAACACGATGAGTGGTTAGATTGAATTAATTGGCACCCAATTGTCTCGAGCTATTTAGCATCGAGACAGTTTTCGTTAGACTGTCAGCAACTCAACTAACTGGATAGTCAGTGTCTCATGAAACAAATTCTTGATTTCATTCCTCTCATTATTTTCTTTGCGCTTTATAAGATGTACGACATCTATACCGCGACCGGCGCTTTGATCGTTGCCTCTGCAGTTCAAATTATTTTGACTTATTTCATCTACAAGAAAGTCGAAAAAATGCAGGTCATCACCTTTCTAATGGTTGCCGTATTTGGTGGCATGACCATCTTCTTGCACGACGACAACTTCATTAAATGGAAAGTCACCATCGTTTACGCACTGTTTGCGATTGGCCTGACGGTCAGTCACATCATGGGCAAATCAGCGATTAAAGGTATGTTAGGCAAAGAGATCACACTGCCTGATTCGGTATGGGGCAAGATCAACTGGGCATGGACGCTGTTCTTTACCCTATGTGCCGTTCTCAACGTTTACGTTGCTTTCAGCCTACCGTTGGATGTTTGGGTCAACTTCAAAGTGTTTGGTCTACTCATCGCGACCTTGCTCTTCACCTTGCTCACTGGTGTTTATATCTATAAGCATCTACCAAAAGACCAGCAGAAAGAGTTAACGGATAAAAATACCGACGAGAAATAGCCCTTAGGGATGAGTCCTCATACCCTATTTGATACAATTATTATCAATATGCGATTGGCCAATGATACTCGTGATCATTGGCCGCTGATTATTTGTGTTCGGTGAAGACGTTAAAAATTAGACCACCACGAGTCTCGTAAACACATCTATTTTTATATAAAACAATCAATACCATTAAGAGTACGACAATGACTATTCAATCAACTTTGAACCCGATTGGTTCTTTACTTCTTCGCACATTAGCGATGCCTTCTGATACAAATGCAGCAGGCCAGATTTTCGGTGGTTGGATAATGTCACAGCTTGACCTTGCTGGTGGCATACTGGCAAAAGAGATATCTAACGGCAAGATAGTCACGGTTTCAGTATCGAGTATCGAGTTCAAACAGCCGGTTTCAGTGGGTGATGTTGTGTGTGTTTATGGTGACTGCACTAAGATTGGTCGCAGCTCGATGAATATCGACCTAGAAGTCTGGGTTAAGCCTGTACTTGATCACGGTATCGGCGACCGCTACAAGGTTTGTGGCGCGACATTCAACTACGTTGCGGTTGATGAAAGTGGTAAGCCTCGCCCAATCAACAAATAACACCTTTTATTAAGCGTGTGGCACCGATGGTCTTTAGTTTTTATAAATGAAATTACTAGGGCGTATTGACCTTTCGAGCTGACTTTTGCAGCGAATTGCTGGGTATTTATACAAGGCAGAGGCTTTGATGTGTAGCTAGCCTCCATAAGAAGCCGATAACGTAGTAGAAATGACCAGCAAACGCTGCCCGAAGGGTTCAGCTAAAAGCGTTTTACTCTTTGTTGAGGGAGATTTGCTTAGAATGACTAGGCTACTTCCCCCTCGCTGCGATTAAAACGCTTTTGACTAGGCGTCCCCACCCGAACAAAATTTAACCACGAAAGGTCAACACGCCCTAACGACCATACAACTCTCTCGCACCAATTCACAATTTCTTATCATTAGCCCTTCCAATACCAATTAGTTCGCGTAAATTAGCAAGATAGCGAATTTAAACGCCCCAAATTTAGAGAAGTAAAATAAGGATATCTCAATATGTGGTACGTGATTTTTTCTCAAGACGTCGAAAATTCATTAGAAAAACGCCTAAGTGTTCGCCCACAACATCTAGAACGCCTACAAACACTTCACGATGAAGGCCGACTGTTAACAGCAGGTCCAATGCCAGCGATTGATTCAGATAACCCTGGCGAAGCAGGCTTTACAGGTTCAACTGTGATTGCTGAATTTAACTCTTTGGAAGATGCACAAGCATGGGCAGACGCTGACCCGTACATTGATGCTGGCGTTTACCAAAATGTGATTGTAAAACCATTCAAGAAAGTATTTTAACGTGAAAAAATGGATTATTGGCTCACTGGCTTTAGCTCTGCTTGCAGGCTGTGCTTCAAGTGAGCAAGACGAACAAAGACAGCTAGAGATGATGGCGCAGCACCGAGCTGGCGTTTTATCTGCAGGCCTGCCGATTGAGTATGGCCCACTGTCGGTCATGCGCGTGCTAGCAAAAAACACGGTTATCGAAATCATGATGATCTACAACCAAGATGCAAAAGGTGCTAAGCCTTTAAACCAAGTTGTAGACATGAGTGTGAATAGCTACTGCACCAACTCTGAAGTGAGAGCAAACCTTGATATGGGCTTGGCTTACAACATCAAGATTCGCAACACTCGCGGACAACTGATGGTTGAGAAGTTGATCAGCAAAGAGACGTGTCAGAGCAGCAGCTAGATTCTAGCTCGAGATTCGAACAAGTATAAAACCAGAAGGCCTCGCAAATGCGAGGCCTTTGTTTTATGAAGCAATCAAAATCCTAAGCTGAATTATGCCTCGGTTGATTCCCACTCTTTACGCAGTGCTTTAGTTGCCGAAACTAAGTTAGTCAGCGCCGCTTCCGTCTCTGCCCAGTTCCGTGTCTTCAGCCCACAATCAGGGTTTGCCCACAAACGTTCCGCTGGAATTTTCTCTGCCGCTTTCTTAAGTAAATCAACAATCCACTCTTCTGACGGGATGTTTGGTGAGTGAATGTCATAAACGCCAGGTCCAATCGCATTCGGGTAGTTGAACTCTTCAAATGCTTTCAGCAGTTCCATGTTCGAGCGAGAAGTCTCAATGGTAATCACATCGGCATCTAGCGCGGCTACTGAATCAATGATCTCGTTGAACTCGCTGTAACACATGTGGGTATGAATCTGAGTTTCTGGTTTAGCACTTGCCGCTGAGATCTTAAAGGCATCGACCGCCCACTCTAGGTATTCTGCGTGGTCGCGCTTTTTCAATGGCAGACCTTCACGAATCGCTGGTTCATCGATTTGGATAATGTTGATGCCCGCGTCTTGCAAATCAGACACTTCATCTCGCAGCGCAAATGCCAATTGATTAGTGATCTCTTTGCGTGAAATGTCTTCACGTGGGAATGTCCAACATAAGATAGTGACTGGGCCTGTCAGCATCCCTTTCATCTGCTTCGAGGTCAGAGATTGGGCATAGGTCGACCATTCTACGGTCATCGGCTTCTCACGCTCTATATCCGCGACCACAATCGCCGGCTTCACGCAGCGTGAGCCATAGCTTTGTACCCAACCAAACTTAGTGGTTTGAAAGCCTGCTAGGTTTTCTGCAAAGTACTCCACCATATCATTACGTTCCGCTTCACCATGAACCAACACATCCAAATCTAGCGCTTCTTGGCGTTTCACCGCATCCGCAATATGGCCTTTCAATGCAGTGTTATATTCCGCTTCACTCAGTTTGCCAGTGCGGTAAGCGCTACGTTGAACACGGATCTCGCCTGTCTGTGGGAATGAACCAATGGTTGTGGTTGGTAACAGCGGTAAGCCTAACACCTCAGACTGGTGCGCGGCACGTTCTGCATAAGGAGCACTACGCTCTGCTAATGCTTTGGTAATCGTGCTAAGACGAGCCTGTACTTGAGGCTTGTTCACATGAGTCGAGCTCTTACGTGCAACAATAGGTTGGCTATACGTCTCACACGCTAATATGGCATTTTGATCGCCGTCAAGCGCAGCACCCAATAAGCTAACTTCCGTGACTTTCTGTTTCGCGAAAGCAAACCAGCTTTTCACTTCATCGCTAAGTGAATCTTCTAACTCTAAGTCAACTGGGCTGTGCAGCAGCGAACATGAACTTGCGACCCAAAGCTTATCGTCTAACTTCTCTTTCACTGGTTGCAGTTTCGCTAGCTGAGTAGCCAAGTCTGCTCGCCAAACATTGCGCCCGTTGATGACACCTGCAGACAGCACCCACTCTTCAGGTAGTTTACTCACGACTTCATCGAGTTGTTGTGGCGCAGCAGCCAAATCGATGTGTAAACCATTGACGGGCAGTTCTATGATTTTATCTAACGTGTCAGTCACCGAATCAAAGTAAGTGGTAAGCAGCAGTTTTACATCGCCTTGAATCACTTGATAAGCCAACTTGAATGAATCAGCCCAACGTTTTTCAAGTTCCAGAGAAAGGATAGGCTCATCGATTTGCACCCACTCAACACCTAACTTGGAAAGTTTAGCCAAAATCGCTTGGTAGGCAGTAAGCAGGCGTGGAAGCAAGCTTAGGCGATCAAAGCCCTCTTCCACTTCTTTGCCTAGGTACAAGTAAGACAGCGGGCCAAGAAGGACTGGCTTAACCTTATGCCCAGCTTGAATAGCTTCATTCACTTCATCAAACAGTTGCGGCCAGCTCACGTCAAACGAATCATCTTTACTGAATTCGGGCACAATGTAGTGGTAGTTAGTGTTGAACCACTTGGTCATGTCAGATGCAGCTGCACCGTCTTGAACACTTTCTGAACCATGTTTCCCGCCACAACAAGTTGGCTGCTTTTGAGATTGTATTTGAGTTTGTGATTGCCCGCGACCAACACGGAACAAGGTATCTAAGTCTGGGAAGGCTTTCTCTTCTTCAGAGCCACCAGCGTGACGCTCAGGTACATGACCTAGAAGTAACGTCGTTGTTAGAACATGGTCGTACCATGCGAAGTCACCCGCAGTTGCAAAGCTTAGATTCGCCTTAGCTTGTACATTCCAGTTACGATTTCTTAGTTCGCTACCGAGTTGCTTTAAATCTGATTGGTTAATCTCACCGCGCCAGTATTTTTCTAAAGTGAATTTGAGTTCGCGTTTTTCGCCGATACGTGGGTAGCCTAAAATATGCGTTGTCGTAGTCATGAACCTGTTCCTTATTCAATAATTTTTAGTGTTCGATCAAACTGCCTAGCTTATGGTTTAAGTTCTTTATAAGGCGTCTGGATGGCTAAACTATCTCCCTAATCTGAACGATGAACAACGTCCAAATATTCATCTTGTTTATTAAAAATATTCATCTTGAATAATCTAAAGCTGAAAAAATTAAATCCATCTGGACATCTAGACGTTTACAAATGAAAGAAAACCCCGTAGGGTGATTATTAAGAAATATTGAATTGGCTTAGGGAATATGAGGAAAACTCATGATAGAGCTTAAACACCTTCGAACATTGACTACCTTAAGAGACAGCGGCTCGCTAACAGCGACGGCAACTTCTCTTCACTTGACTCAGTCGGCGCTTTCTCACCAACTGAAAGACCTTGAGGCGCGTATCGGTGGTCAGCTTTTCCTACGTAAAACTAGACCAGTTAAGTTCACCTCTGAAGGTGAGATTTTGCTTAGGCTTGCCGATGAGATACAGCCAAGAATAGCTAAAGCGGAGAACGAACTCGCGAGCCTGAAAGAGGATGTGAATGGTCGTTTGCACATGGCGATTGAATGTCACTCATGCTTCCAATGGTTAATGCCTGCTTTGAAGGAATATCAAGTGGCTTGGCCAAGCGTAACGCTAGATTTCTCGTCAGGCTTTGGGTTTGAGCCGCTACCCGCGCTAATGGCAGGCGAGCTAGATTTGGTGATCACCTCTGATATACAGCCTCGCTCTGAGGTTCACTACGAACCACTCTTTGATTTTGAGATGCGTTTGATCACCGCAATCAACTCACCTTTGGCAGAAAAAGCGAGCATTGAACCGCAAGATCTTAGCGATCTCACCATGCTCACCTACCCTGTTCAAAAACAGCGTTTAGATGTCGTGAAGCACTTTTTACAGCCTGCGGGTGTAGAACCTAAAAAGTGGAAACAAGCGGACAACACGTTAATGCTAGTTCAAATGGTATCAGCAGGTTTGGGAGTAGCGGCTCTACCAAACTGGGCGATCAGTGAATTCTCAAGACAAGGGCTGATTGCCAGCAAGCCATTAGGCAAAGGACTATCAAGAAGACTGTTCGCAGCGGTAAGAAACTCTGAGAAAGATAAACGTTACCTGCAAGCTTTCTTTAGCACGGCAAGACAGCAAAGTAAGAGTCACTTAGATGGCATAGAGGTCGTTTAAAGATGATTTATGGCTAAGTTAAGCTCGATCGATTCGTCAGAAACAAAAAAGTCACAGATAATCTGTGACTTTTTTTCTCTCAACACCCACAACACGCGATGCATGTCATTTTCGATAAAAAATGCGCTAATCTTTAGCTTATCTCGAGTAAGACTTAAACTGGTTAGTCAATGGATCGTATTGATAGCCAAGCATATCGAGCTTGCCCACAACACTTTCTGTATCCATTTCATACATGCTGATCAGCTCTTCAAAGCTATCGCATTCTAGGCGAAGTTTTTCATTAACGATTCCTAGCAAAATAATGCTATCGAAACCTTTGACGTTGCTTAAATCCATCTCGTACTCCTTACGAACACACTGACTAGAGTTAAGTTTAGAACGCTTACCAACGTCACGCTAAAAAACTGATCACACTTCTTAAAGAGAATACGTGATTAATGAGCGTACGTAATTAATGAAAGTGCGTGATTAAAGCGCCCAAACTGGCGTTAAACCCACAACGGCCACCAATAACATCAACAACGAAATACTCAGTTGAAGCTTTTCAGGCGTTCTTGCGAACAGTAAATGCCAACACCACACCACGATTGAGGAGATCAACAAAGCAAAACTAAATAGCAAAGTGGAAATCACAGGTTCTAATTGAGCTTCAGACAAAGAGTAAACACTCACGACGGTCGCCAGTACTACCAACATACCGGTTAGCACGCCCACAACAGGAAGCACTCGATGAAATGCCTGCAACCGTGTCCTTGCAATCGTCAGTAGTAGATGGCCAAACGCTGCTCCTAACAGTACCACTAGCAGCAAAGTAGTAATGATACCAACAGCGGTTGCTTGCTCAGTCGCTTGTATAGCAACATATGACAACGCTAAACCACAGGCCAAGTACATCACCCAGATAGGACCAGAATCGCGAGTCTTCTTGGTTTGAACTTGAGAATAGAAATAAAAGATCGCGAACACGACAAGAAACGCTTCAATTCTTAATGAAGCAACAGCAAGCCAAAGCACGCCAATCGCAGGTAACATCTTGTGAATACGACCACGTTGTCCCGGGCAAATATCCCCTTTTACCAAGATGAGGGTTAAGATCAGTTGGGCTCCTAATAGCATGGGAGCAAATTGTACTAATAATGATTCGACCATTGTGGATCTACTTCTTCAGACTTATTTTCGCGAATAATATCAAAAACTGCTGCGAACACTAATCAAAATCACAAATTAGCGACGTTATTCAAGGCTTCAACTATGCTGTTGTATGGTTCTTTTGTCAGCATTATCTGCAAAATGGCGAAAGACATCAGAACTAACAGGGGCATGTTCTACTGGCTAGTCTAGGCTCATGCCGCTATAATTCCCGCCTCAAAAATCAGAGGTTGAAATATGTACAGCGATATCACTCCTATTCACGAACACAAAAAATACTGGGCCGAGTGCTACGGAACTGCACCCTTTTTGCCTACCAGTAGAAAGGAGATGGATGCTCTTGGATGGGATAGCTGTGACATTATTATTGTAACTGGTGACGCTTATGTCGATCACCCGAGCTTTGGTATGGCTATCATCGGCCGTCTGCTTGAAGCTCAAGGTTTCCGCGTGGGCATTATTGCTCAACCAAAGTGGGACAATAAAGATGCCTTCATGAAGCTAGGTAAACCTAACCTATTCTTCGGCATCACAGCGGGTAACATGGACTCCATGATCAACCGCTACACCTCTGATCGCAAATTACGTCACGATGATGCTTATACTCCGAACAATGAAGGTGGCAAGCGCCCTGATCGTGCAACTCTGGTTTATTCTCAACGTTGTCGTGAAGCTTACAAAGGCACGCCAATCGTGCTTGGTGGTATTGAAGCGAGCTTACGTCGTGTAGCTCACTACGACTACTGGTCAGATAAAGTTCGCCGCTCTGTATTGTTTGATGCAAAAGCTGACATTCTTCTTTTTGGTAACGCTGAGCGTGCATTGGTTGAAGTAGCACACCGCATTGCCGATGGTGAAGACATGTCTACGCTGACCAATATCCGCGGTACTGCTATCAATCTTCCTGCGGCCCCTGAAGGCTTCAAGATCATTGACTCTTCTCGTATCGAAAAGCCAAATAAAGCTTACGTACCAGTAAACCCGTACGAAGTGGAAACGCAATGTGATACTAAGAAAGATGAGAAAGAAGAAGTCAAAGCACAGCCAATTACTGTTCGCCCTTCTCGTCACGATGCGAAAACAACAGCGGTTCGTATACCTGCGTTCGAAAAGCTTAACAACGACCGTATTCTTTACGCTCACGCAAGCCGTATCTTACACCTAGAGACAAACCCGTACTCAGGCCGTGCTCTGATTCAACGTCACGGTGATCGCGAACTTTGGGTTAACCAAGCACCCATTCCATTGACGACAGAAGAGATGGACTACGTGTTTGGCCTTGCTTATAAGCGTGTTCCGCACCCTATGTACGGCAAAGCGAAAATCCCTGCATACGACATGATCAAAACCTCGGTTAACATCATGCGTGGTTGTTTTGGTGGTTGTTCTTTCTGTTCAATCACAGAGCACGAAGGTCGTATCATTCAGAACCGTTCGAAAGAATCTATCCTGGATGAAATCGAAGACATTAAAGATAAAGTACCAGGCTTTACAGGCACTATCTCTGACTTGGGCGGCCCTACGGCGAACATGTACCGTTTAGGTTGTTCAGATCCAAAGGCTGAAATTAACTGTCGTCGTCCATCATGTGTGTTCCCGAAAATCTGTGAAAAGCTAAACACAGACCATCAACACACCATTGACCTGTACCGCTCTGCGAGAAAAGTGCCGGGTGTTAAGAAGATCATGATCGCTTCTGGTGTACGTTACGACTTAGCGATTGAATCTCCAGAATACGTTCGTGAGCTTGTGACTCACCACGTTGGTGGTTACTTGAAGATTGCTCCAGAGCATACTGAAAAAGGCCCACTGGATCTGATGATGAAGCCGGGCATGGGCACTTACGATCGTTTCAAAGAGATGTTCGAGAAGTACAGCGCTGAAGCCGGTAAGAAACAGTACTTAATTCCTTACTTTATATCTGCTCACCCGGGCACAGAAGATGAAGACATGCTTAACCTTGCAATGTGGCTGAAAAAGCACAACTACGAGTGTGACCAAGTACAGAACTTCTACCCATCGCCAATGTGTAATGCAACGTCGATGTACTACTCAGAGACTAACCCTCTGAAACGCGTGAAATATAAGAAGCGTGAAGATGTTCCTGTGCCGAAAGGTGATCGTCAACGTCGTCTGCATAAAGCACTGCTTCGTTACCACGATCCTGAAAACTGGAAAATCATCCGTGAAGCACTGATCAGCATGGGTAAACAGCACCTAATTGGTGACAAAGCAAACTGCCTAGTACCAGCAGAAGACTTTGATGCACAAACACCGGCACAACGTCGTAAGTCTGGTCGTCACGGTTCACAACGCTTTGCGACTAAGCACAGTAAATCTCAGCCAGGTCTTGGTGGCGAAAGCCCACGTAACCACTCTGGTAAGAAACCGGGTAGCAAGAAGCCGAATGGTAACGGCAACGGTAGCCAAGGTAATGCTAACCAAGGTGGCGGTAATGGCAATGCTCGTAAACCAGCGACTGGCTTCATTAAGAAAGGTCCTGGTGGTCAGCAATCACAAGGTAATGGCGGCGGAAATGGCAAACCAAACCGTAACAAAGCGGGCAATGGTCAAGGTGGCAAACCTGCAAGTAACGGCAAGAACCGCCAGCGCGCAGCACAACGCTAATATCGCGAACTGATTGACTTCGCTATCGTAAAAACACAAAGCGCAGCTATTTAGCTGCGCTTTTTTGTGTCTGTTACAAGATAGCCTAACGAGCAAACACCCAATACTGACTAAGCAAATAGTTACTGACCATGCCCACCAAGATGCCAACCGCCATTGCGATAAACACTGCCCCAGTAAATGCAGGCAGCAATTCAGTCATCAACTTAAAGCACAGCAAATTAGGTATCGCCGATATTGATGCAGAGAACATGAACTTTTGCCATTGAATCAGCTTTTCGGACCAATTCCCCTGCCCTTTGAGCTCAAAGGTCAACACTCGATTTCCAAACCAAGTTGTCGTTGCAGCTACGATGAAAGAACCAATTCGAGCACTCATCAAAGGCAGTCCAATAACGTAATGCAGCAATGCAAACACGGCACAATCGACAACAAAGCCACCCGCCCCCACCATAGCGAATTTAATCATCTTATGGTGAGGTTGTAGTTTTTTGTTTAGCGCGTCGAACTTGTGGCTAAACAGTCTCGATGACGAGTTAAAATTGAACATCGCCATCACTTCGAATATGGCTCAACGATAGATTTGGTTTGATATTTTGGCTATGACAACTAAATAGAGCGCGCTTGATCTTCACCGTCGGTTCTAAAATACAGGTTAACGCGTTGTCTTTAATCTTGGTTTCTACTTCCGCTCTTTTACCAATCAGATAGAACTTGTCGATACCATCTAACTGTTCAACATCGAGTAACTTTTTCGCTTGTCCATGACTGTAAAACTGCCCGGAGAACGGTCGTTTACCGACATAAAAGCTCGGCGCTTCATCCGTAATCTGTTCGAAGATAATACGGTCACTTTTCTCATTCGCTTTGCCTAAGTTGAGGTAGACCATTGCAATCATTAGCAACACAGGTAGCACTAAAGCCACACTCGAGAACCACTTCTTATCTTTTTCTACTACAAGCATTGCCACCAACAAGCCAAGGGCTGGAATACCCGGTAGGACGTAAGCTGGAAGAATATTACCCGCCATAGTGAAAAGAATTAGAGGAGAGACCAACCAACACACAAGGAATGAAAACAACCCACTATGTTCAGCGTTAACTTCTGCGATTTTCTTACGACGGGCGAAAGTCAAAATAGGCAACACAATCGACCACGGCGCAGCCGCTTGAATCCAGAAAATCCAAATCATGCCTCTTGCTTGGTCATGGGCAGAACCGTATAAATCGCCCTCCCAACCACTCACAACAAAACGCTTAAAGTGCTCGCCAACAATAAAGTAATCAATAAAACCCGGTGTTGCCATTTCAGCCATGATGTACCACGGCAAAGCAATCGCTAGCATCACGCCTAAGCCTGACAACAGTGGAAAGCGTTGCCATAACACTTTAAAAGCGCCAAAAAATCCATGTTGCAATACTAACCAAGGGAAAACGGCGATACCCATAATCACAATCGCTACCGGCCCTTTTGCCAGCAAGCCTAGTGCTAAGCCAATGAAACCGACATAGCCCCAAGACCGATTAGTCTTCGCGCTCCCTTCTCCCTTCGAACCCTCTCCTCCTAACCAACATAGGTAGAAACCTAACATGGCTATGGTCATCGCTAACGTTAATGCCATGTCAGTCATAACAGCACCCGCCGCGATAGAGAAAATCCCACATGTCGCCAATACCACGGCCGCCACCAAGGCACTTTGTCCGGTGCGCTTAGCCATGTACGCAACCAACAAAATCGTCGCAAAACCTGCTAACCAGTGTGGCGCACGCACAGCAAACTCACTCAAACCAAACAGCTCAATGCCAATCGCGCTCATCCAGGTAAACATCGGAGGCTTACCCCAGAAAGGGATGCCGTAATCAAATTGAGGGGTTAACCAATTGCCGGTTTCTACCATCAAGCGAGCCATCTCACCGTAGCGCGCTTCCGTAGTGTCCATTAAAGGGTATGTCGCCAGAGATAAGAGCCTTAGAACCAATGCAAAAGCCAACAAATACCATAGGTGCGTTCGGTTCAGGCTCATGCTGACTCCTCTAATTTAAAATGTGTTTTTAATGCTGGGGTATCGACCACCGATTGAATCAGATACAAAGGGCGGTTCTTGGTTTCAATGAAAATACGACCTATGTATTCCCCCATTAAACCAATACTCAGAAGTTGAATGCCGCCAAGGGCAAGTTGAACCACCATCATGGATGGGTAGCCAGTAATAGGCTCACCAAACATCATGGTTTTGAACACGATGAAGACGCCATACACAAAAGCGGTAAGCGCCACTAATCCACCAACGGCCGTCGCAATACGCAGTGGGCGGATAGAAAATGATGTGATGCCATCCATCGCCAATCCGATGAGTTTCAGGTAGTTCCATTTCGTCTCGCCACAGAAGCGAGCATCGCGCTTAAACTGAATCGTTGCTTGTCTAAAACCTGGCCATGAAAAGATGCCTTTCATGTAACGGTTACGTTCAGGCAGTTGGTTGATATGGTCGACAACCTCTCGGCTTAACAGTCGGAAATCACCGACATTTTCTGGAACATCGATCTTCGCTGCCACGTTCATGACTTTGTAAAAGCTTGCTGCTGAAAACTTCTTAAACCACGTTTCACCATCACGCTGGCTGCGCTGCATATTCACAACGTCATAGCCTTCGCGCCACTTGGCAACCATTTGTGGGATCAGCTCCGGCGGATCTTGCAGGTCTGCGTCTAACAAGATCACCGCTTGTCCTCGGCAATGCTCAAGACCAGCACTCATGGCTGACTCTTTACCAAAGTTACGGCTTAAACCAATCACAGAAATTGAGCTATTGATTGAAGTGAATGAACTCACCAAGTCCAAGCTGTTGTCTTTGCTGCCATCGTCGACATAAACAATCTCACTCGTGATCGGTAAGCTATCAAGCACCTTGGTAAGGCGAGAGTGGAACTCTTCCAATACCTCTTGTTCATCGTAAAAAGGCACAATGATAGACAAAGAGACCGCAGGATTGATCTGCGATGTAGATATCTTAGGGCGGCTAATATGAAGTTCAGACATAATACGTTCTTCTATTTTTTAATCTGAAGCCAATCTACCCTCCCATAAGTGAAAGTTATGTTATTGACATATTTTTCACGCTCACTCAGGATAATGTTACTGTCTATTTCTGTATGAGAATCAAAATGAAACGAGTTCTATTAGTCGAAGATAACCGTGAAATTGCAGGTGTCTTGTTTGATTATTTTGAGTGTATTGGCATGGAACTCGATTACGCAGACAACGGTGAACTTGGCCTACAACTCGCGTTGGAAAACTCATTTGATATCATCATATTGGATCTAATGTTACCGAGAATGGACGGCCTAACGGTTTGTAATAAACTGCGAGACCAAGGTAACGCGACACCTATTTTGATGCTGACCGCCTTAGATAGCCGAGAAGATATGCTGAAAGGCTTTGAACACGGTGCCGATGATTACCTCACCAAGCCATTTGATTTGGATATTCTAGAAGCAAGAATGAACGCGTTAGTCCGTCGTTACCGCGGAAAAGTCGCCTCTTCAAAACTTCAGTTCGATGAACTCACCATCGACCAAAAAACCCGTAAAGCTTACCGCCAAGATAAACTACTAGCGCTCAACCCAACCACTTACACCATACTTGAGATGCTGTGCCAAAGCGCACCTGAAGTAGTCACTCGTGAAGCTATTTCCTACAAGTTATGGGAAGAAAACGAACCCAACAATGATGTGTTGCGCAGTCACATTTATCAGTTACGTAATCAACTCGACAAGCCTTTCGACACTCAGATGTTAATTACGGTGCCTAAAGTTGGCTTCCGATTGGAGCCATCGAATTGATTTCAAATGTTCTTACAAGCACAAAAACCCTAACGGGCCGCTTAGCGGTTTTCTTTGGGTTAATGGCCGTAATTGTGTCGGCATTTGTCTATGTGGTATTTATCACAGCCCTGTACTTGTCGGAAGACCGCGTGGGTGAAAGACGCATCCTAATTGACCGCAACTATGCAGTCGGGTTATTCCAGTCAGGTGAAAGTGGAGAGCTTCGTATTGATGACCTGACTATCGCTTACAACGATCTTTCCTATCTACCGAAAAAGTATTTAAAGTATATTGAAGGCAAAGAAAATTTCATTGGTGAGGTCGGTGAAGATCCAGAATCTCGCATGGTCTATGTAGGCGAGTATACTCATGAAGGTAGAACTCACCCTATTGTTCTGCTTTCTGAAATAGACCGTGTCGAGCTTAGTGTCTTTGAGCTCGTTTATGCCACCACATTTGTATTAGCCCTTCTCTCTATTCTAATATTCAGCTTCGGAGCTCTGCTCTATCGGTTGTCTAAACGGCTGATTGAGCCCTTCAACTCCCTGTCTGAACAGCTTGAATCCAATAAGCTCAATCTAAACGAAGAATTTGGAGTGAATGACGATGCGGCGGTGGAGTTTCGTCAGTTGACGGATCAACTCAATCAATACAGAAGAGAAATCAATTCTCTAGTAAAACGCGAG
This sequence comes from Vibrio sp. AIC-3, assembly GCF_013114515.1. Classification (NCBI taxonomy): domain Bacteria; kingdom Pseudomonadati; phylum Pseudomonadota; class Gammaproteobacteria; order Vibrionales; family Vibrionaceae; genus Vibrio; species Vibrio sp. AIC-3. The sequence goes on from NZ_VTXG01000001.1 coordinate 94,729, forward strand.
CAAGCTTTCGCACGCTACTCAAGTCATGAACTAAGAACTCCGTTGACTGTTGCTCGTGGTGCCAACAAACTGTTACTGAGAAGCGAAACAACCGAATTTCAATCTCGTCAGGTTGAACGTATTGATGAAGCCATTGTTCAAATGTCTGAAATGGTCGATGCACTGCTTGGTTTAGTTCGTTATGAAAGAAACAGTGACGATGCACCGCTGCGCTTGTTTAGTCAGCAAGAGTTAGAAGCTATCGTTTCCAAGAATTCATTACAGGCGGATGAGAAGCAAGTCGAGATATCCTTACACATTCAATCAGAGCCGACCATTCAAGCCACCAGCGCGATCATGAATATGTTGGTCGGCAATTTATTGAGGAATGCCATTGCAGCGACCAATAGTGGCACCGTAACGGTCACTCTGTCCCAAGAGAGTGTTGTGATTGAAGATCAAGGCGAAGGCCTACAAGAACAGTACAATCCGAATGGGCATGGATTGGGTTTATTGATTGTCGAGGACTTATGTCAACGCTTCCAATGGGGCTTTGAATTGGTCAATCGCAGTTGTGGTGGATGTACCGCTAAAATCACCTTTCAAACCGATCTATCCTCATCAATCCCAGAGCAAATGAATTCGTAGTTCACGGCTCAATATCGAACGAAAACTTGATTTAGTTGGTTTACAGCGGTCCCTAGCTACTAGATACTCGCTAGTCCTATTTGAACTATAAATGCTGGCTCTTGAGTCAGCATTTTGTCTAAGTGCGATGAAACTAAATAATAGCCCTGTAACTCAACATCAATACAACGACCACACCTTTTTCTTAAAGCGTGACGATCAGCTTCATTCCCACTTTTGCGGCAACAAAGCCAGAAAGTTCATGAAGCTACTGGAAGACGAGCACCCAAGCACTACCACCCTAATAAGCTATGGTTCCGCTCAAGCCAACTCATTGTTCTCGCTAGCCGCACTTGCAAAAATCAAAGGTTGGACGCTTGAGTTTTACGTTGATCACCTACCTCGATGGCTACAAGAACGCCCACTCGGCAACTACCGTGGCGCTATCGATCTCGGGGCTGAGGTTATTTCAGTCAAAGAAACAGGCTCTGAGCTTCATCCACAAGAGTATATTGAGCAAGTAAGACAACCTGACTCACAATGCATTGTGTTACCAGAAGGTGGACGCTCTCAGCTTTCTGAATACGGCGTAAAACAACTGGCGATGGAAATACTGAGCTGGACTCGCTTTGAAAACCAATACGATTTTGTTGTGGCACTGCCAGCAGGCACAGGCGCCACGGCTCTGTATCTACATAAGCATTTAAAACTACACAACATCCCGGTATTAACCTGTGCATGTGTTGGCGGCAGTGATTACCTAACGCAACAGTTCAACGAGCTTGGCGAAACCGATCACCCGCAGATATTACCGCTTAAAGCCAAACACCACTTTGGTAAGTTGTACCAGCAGGACTATCAAACTTGGTTGGATCTACAAGAACAAACTGATATTGAATTCGACCTGCTCTACGACCCATTAATGTGGCAATGCTTAGAGCAATGGCAAGAAGAGAACCCAACCAAAACCGTCATCTATATCCATCAAGGTGGCATCTTAGGTAATGAGTCGATGTTGCCGCGCTATCAACGTAAGTACCCAGAACTTCGAAGTAGCCACACCGCTGATAACGCTACTTGGTAGTAATCCGTTCTTTTCTACTCTAATGCCCCGCGTTTCTGCGAACTGAGAATTTCTCAGCGCATCATGAACAGCCATCGCACTCCCTTTCGATGGCTGTTTATCAGTAATAGCCACCTGCTATCCCTGCCAGACATTTCAAGTTAGAGACAGAAATCTGGCGAGAATCATCGCGTTATCTATACTTTCGATTGGAACGTCAATTGTCATCGAAAGGAATTACGCATGCGAAAACTCACTACGCTCGGCCTGTTTTCAGTTTTACTGCCCTTCTCTGCGATATCAGGAGAAAACGTCACTTACCAAGTCGATGGGATGGATTACGAAGGTTATTGGAGTGAAGCCAGTGACCAAGCGCCTTTGGTACTGCTAATACACGATTGGGATGGCTTAACCGATTACGAAAAGAAACGTTCTGAGATGCTCAACGAACTCGGTTACAACGTGTTCGCCATCGACCTATTTGGTAAAGGCATTCGCCCTACGGAAGTGAAAGATAAAAAGCAACATACAGGCGAGCTGTATAAAGACAGAGAAAAAATGCGTACGTTGCTCAACGCTGGTGCCATGGAAGCGAAAAGACTTGGCGGCAACTTAGATAACAACGTAATGATGGGATACTGTTTCGGCGGAGCCGCTGTATTGGAAGCCGCTCGTGCGGGCATTCCTTCGAAGGCTTATGTCACCTTCCATGGCGGTTTATCAACACCAAAAGGGCAAGACTACTCTGAGACAAAAGCTCCTGTTGTCGTGTTCCATGGCACAGCTGACGCCATGATCTCAATGGAAGATTTTGGCAGCCTCGCCGCTCAACTTGAAACAACCAAGGTTCCGCATGAAATGATCACCTACAGTGGTGCGCCACATGCCTTTACTGTATTCGGCTCAAACAACTATCAACAAGAAGCTGACCAAAAATCGTGGGATAGATTTACCCATGTGCTAGAAACCACCACCAGATAATCTTCTCCCTCAGAACCCATAACCCCATTCTAAGGCTTAAGAATGGGGTTGTTTAATTATCACTGCATCATCTCACTACAAATAGCGGTGGATACTTAAGTCATCAGTTTTAATATCACTAGCTGAGCCACTGACCACGCTTGCCAAGATCTTTCCTGAGCCACATGCCATTGTCCAACCTAATGTCCCATGTCCAGTATTTGTAAATAGGTTCTTGATAGGCGTCTTTCCTATGATAGGCGTGCCATCTGGCGTCATTGGTCTTAACCCAGTCCAGTATTCGGCTTTAGAAAAGTCCCCCGCTTGTGGGAAAAGATCTTTAATCACCATATCAATCGTGGCTTTGCGTTTTTCTGGAATCAGGTAATTAAAACCCGCAAGCTCGGCCGTACCCGCGATACGAATACGGTCATCAAATCGCGTCATCGCTACCTTGTAGGTTTCATCCATCACAGTCGAGGTTGGTGACTTATCTGCATTCACGATCGGTAGTGTTAACGAATACCCTTTCACTGGATAAACCGGGATAGACAAGTCGACTTGTTTCAACAGTTCTCGAGAATAGCTTCCTGAAGCAACCACATAAGCATCCGCTTTGAACTCGCCTTGAGTCGTTGTAATACTCTCAATGGTTTGATTCTGATGATTCAAACTTACCACTTCGGTATCAAACACGAACTGAACGCCGAGTTGCTTGGCTTTCTCAGTCAGGATTAAACAGAACTGATGACAATCACCGGTTTCATCGTGTGGTAAATACAGACCGCCCACCAGCTTGTCTTTAACGTCTGCTAAGCCCGACTCCACTGACAGACACTGTTCAACATCAAACAACGAGTGTTCGATTCCACTCTCTGTTAACAGCTTCATATCCTGCTGAATAGCGTCCAATTGTTTTTCGCTTCTGAATACTTGCAAGGTGCCTTTCTGCCGGCCCTCATAAGCCAAATCTTCACTGATTCTTAGATGAGTCAGGCAATCTCGGCTGTAGTTAGCGACTCGTAACATCCGCGATTTATTCTGTGCGTACTTGGCTTCATTACAGTTGGCGAGCATCTTAGTCGCCCAAGACATTAACTCTGGAGAAAGAGAAGGCTTCACTTTAAGTGGCGCATGTTCTTGGGTAAGCCATTTCATCGCTTTCAAAGGGATGCCCGGTGCCGCCCATGGTGATGAATAACCGTAAGAAATTTGCCCGGCATTCGCAAAACTGGTTTCTTTGCCACTGCTATCTTGACGATCAATAACCGTGACCGAGTGACCTTCTTTTGCCAAGTACCATGCGCTGGTCAATCCAATAACACCACTGCCAATTACAATAACTTCCATTCTCTTCCCCTAATGCCTGACAAAGCCAAATCTGTCGAACACAGCTGTCAGTCTAAAACTCGTTTCGTTAATAATTTGTAACTTATTCCGCATGTGTTGACTTAACAATAGAGGTGGCATTGACAAAACATCAATTCGACTCGAAAACAAATCCAGCAGTTTGGAAGTGTGATATTGGCGGTATTTGAAAGCTTAGGTAGGAGTCGCTAAGTAAACTGATTAAGCCTAGATATTGTAAGCGTCATGACTCAAGAAAGTGGCGTTCTCGAGTAAGAAATCTAACAAGGTTTCCGCTTGTAGCGTTAGTGCACGGCCTTTCAAAGATTGAACCTTAACCGTCGCCTTCGATAGCATCTCCAACTCGGTCGCAACCACTTCTATCTGCCCTGACTTTATCTCATCGATCACAGTGAGCTTAGGCATAAAGGTGACGCCCAACCCTGCTGAAACGAAGTTAGTCAGTGCCGTGACTGAGTTAGTTTGAAGTTTTGGCTGCAAGGTAAGATGGGAAATTTGTTCAGCCTGCTTTACCAGCCTCCCCATACCGGTCGAGTTATCGATCAAGGCGAGAGAAGCGTCTTGAATATCTTGCATTACCACTGGTGCATCTTTCATCGTAAGGAAGTGCCCCTTCGGAGCAATCAATTCGAGCGGATGGCTGCGTTCAACGTGAGAGTGCAGTTTAGGATGTGGTGCAGACGCATAGGTTATCGCAAAGTCTATCTGTTGATCTTCCAACATCTTGACTGCATCCAATGCCCCTGCGATCTCAATAGAAAGACTGATATCAGGATAACGAGTCATGAAGGTTTGCATCGGTTTAGAGACCAAGTTAGTAATAAATCCTTCTCCAATCGCGATGCTAACATTACCGCCCTTGAGGTTTTTAAGCTTGGTTAGTCGAGCAAGCACTGCCGCCTCTCCACGAACAATGGAGCGATAGTAGTTCAACAGTTCGTTCCCCGCCTCAGTCAGCAGAGATTGGCGGTTGTTGCGCTCCCATACTTTCATTTCCGCTTGCGCTTCAAGCTGTGTCAACATTCTACTCATTGCCGCGGGGTCAACATTCATCATCTTAGATGCCTTACGTAACGACCCATATTTCGATAAAGCATTAAGGTATTCCAGCGCGCGGATATTAAAGTGGTGCATTCAACTTCCTTGTGATTTAACTAACACTTATTCAAGCGTCTCACAAATTGAGCAGCAACATGTATCCCAATTTATCAAGATCGTAATTGCTCTTACTAACTTGTGCACCGAGTCACTTCAAGACATCACATCAAAGGCTGATATAGGTGTTTTAGCTTGCTGTCGATAAAACAAAGGCGACAACTTTCGTCATCGCCTTTATGGTCATGAATCAGGTGCTAGTCTCAAGCAGTTAACAACCCGTCACTTCACTTACAGACCAACAAAGAAACTAATCACTAGCGCGTTGATCAGATCGACAAAGAAACCACACACTAATGGCACCACAATAAATGCTTGTGGGCTTGCGCCATAGCGGTGAGTTACGGCTGTCATGTTAACAATTGCTGTCGCAGTCGAGCCTAAAGTGATACCACCGAAGCCTGAGCATATCACCACAGAGTCGTAGTTTCGTCCCATCAAGTAATAAACGACGAATATCGTAAACAGAAGTGAAAGCAAGATCTGGATACTCATGACCACAGAGATATAGCCAAACAACCCATCAAGATCCCAGATACGCAACCCCATCAATGCCATGGTCAAGAACATGCCTAAACAAATATCAGAGATCATCGCTAAGCCTTTGCGGCCTTGAGCGATTTTCTCTTGTGTACGACGTTTCTTAAACAGTGCGCGACCAACGTTTCCGATTAGGATACCTGCGATCAAACAGCTAACGAATAACGGCAGTTTTAGGCCCATCGAGTCGATAACTTCACTCAAGCTGTAACCCAGCATTAGTGTTAAGTTAAGAATCAACCACGCCCACAGAACGCCGTAGTGGCTAAGCTCTGTTTTTGTTTCACTCTCTTGGAATGCACCAACCGTAACCTCTTCTTCATTAGAAGGGCTTACTTTGTGTTTATTGAGCAGGTAGTTGGCAATCGGACCACCAATCACACACGCTGCAATTAAACCAACCGTGTTTGAAGCGACACCAAGTTCGAGCGCGTTAGCAATACCAAACTCTTCCACAAACATTGGCGCCCAAGCTAACGTTGTGCCTACGCCGCCTATCAAGCTAACAGACCCAGATAGCAAGCCTGCTTTCGCATCCATTCCAAAGCCAGAAGCGACTGCCATTCCGACTACGTTTTGCAACACGATAAAAATGGCAGCAAGACACAGTAGGATGAACAACGGTCGCCCGCCTTTAATCAGTGTTTTAATATCCGCTTGGAGCCCGATGCCAGCAAAAAAGTAGAGAAGCAAAAAGTCTCTGACATCTAGGCTAAAAGTGATTTGGATTTCAAAAATATAGTAAAGCGCCGCTACGGTCGCTGCGCAGACAAAGCCACCAATCACAGGCTCTGGCAGTGAATACTTTCTTAATACTTCAGATCGCTCAATCAAACCTTTACCGATAAACAGTAACGAAATCGCGATCGTAAAAGAGAGCATTGGAGAAACTAGGGTTTCTGTCATGAGGCTATGGGTTCCTAATAGTTAGATTATTCATAATATTGCGTACTATTAATAATCTAGATTCAGGCCAAAAAATCAAGCGATTATCGATGATAAAAACATCTAATATGGTTAATTCTGCGACGGTATTAATAGAGATTATAACTATAAAGCAATGATTAAAGGAACGGATATTAGGGAGGTATACAGATGAGGTGGGATATAGAGGCTCTAAAACGAGAAAACCCCAGCATTTCTGCTAGGGTTTTGAATAGTGGTGGAAGGATGGGGATTTGAACCCCAGATACGCTATAAACGTATACTCGCTTTCCAGGCGAGCGCCTTAAGCCACTCAGCCATCCTTCCACAAATTGTGTGTTGAGCATGTCACTCAACGAGGCGCTACTTTATTGATTCTGCTTGCTTTGGTCAAGGGGCATTCTCAAAAAAAGTGCCTTTTTCGGTTTGTTCGATTACAAATTAACTCATTAGATCAAAAACAAACCAAATTTCATTCTTTCGCTGCACTTACGCTTGTTGCTTTTCTTAAGCTTGTTGATAGTAGCCAGGAACTCGAAACCATTTACGACACATATCGAGGAAGTAGCCGTAAAGTACGCCCATACCGCACGAGATAACTGCATTACTGGTGACAGCCGTAACGATCTGGTCGCCTGAAGCACCCACTGCCAACAAAATACCCGCATACACTGGAGACTGGAATAACACGTATGCCATCAAATCATACAAGTTTTTCATCAATGAGCTTTCTGAAAGTTTTGCACCATTGCGTAAGAACCAATCACGAAAAACGCCATAAGGCCAAGCGATAGCAATGTTTACAGGAATAGATAACGTTCGAGAAGCAAGAGATTGCTCAAACGTCATACCAGAAATAAACACTTCTACGATCATGCCAGAAATAAAACAGAAAACGACCATAGCAAATGTATCCGCAGCTGCGTTTCGAATACAAAATGGACCACGAGACTTCATTGACGACAAACCTAAAATATATCACTGCTTAATTAGTGATTTAGTAACATATAAACAAGGCACATTTGCACCTCACTAGATAATATCGCTATTAAATCACAAGATTAGTAGTCATACACTCCAAATTAAAAATCAAGTTGTAAATTAACAACCAAAAACCACTTTAAAAGCAGTCACTTTCACCAAAAAATCCAACCAAGGTCAAATATTGGACAGTTCGTCATTTGCTAACCGTAATTAAACAACATTTAAGCCATAGGTAGATTTACAGTAATGATATTAATGACATCTTGTGTAGGTGGTGATCCTAAAGCAACCTGCTCTAACGCTTTATCGACTTGTTCAGTAAGTTCCGCGTTGTTCATAGCTTCAACGTGGACACGTAGGCTCTCTAGTGCAAATTGAATCAGTTCTAGGTTGTTGTCTTCTAGCGCCACATACAACGTCACTAACAGCTCTTCAGTGTTATCTTTGTTGCGAAGATCAGGTTTAGGCAGTGACTCGCTTTTACTTTTCGAATCGTGTGGTTTTACGTCTTGGCTTTCGAGCTCATCCGCTTTTACTTCATGGTATTGATAAAGCTTATTTGAATAGCGGAACAAGGCATCATCCAGTTCACGCTCATCAATCGGCTTCGAGATAATATAATCCACACCCGCCCCCAGCATACGCTCGCGAGTCTCTTTAAAGACATCAGCCGTACAACCAAACACCAATACTGATGAGACATCGCCTATCAGCGCACGAATCGCAGTGGTTGATTCAACGCCATCCATCACAGGCATATGGTTATCCATGAGCACTAAATCAAAGCGCTCAGCAACCACGGCTTGTATCGCAAGTTCACCGTTTTCGACGCTCTTACAGGTAAAGCCTTTACTGCTCATGAAGGTTTCAATGATCACTGTATTGGTTCGGTTGTCCTCGACGATCAGTACCTTTAAGCCTGAGTAGTCCAACTTCTTATGTGGCAAGCTCTCTATCTCGCCTGGCTGGCATGGCTGAATCTTCAAGCGAACATCAAAGCTCGTGCCTATCCCTTCTTCGCTGGTGACGGTAATACTACCATCCATCAACTGAGCAATTTTCTTCACAATCGCTAAGCCAAGGCCTGTGCCGCCAAAACGCCTTGTTGTGGAAGACTCCGCTTGTTCGAAAGGTTTGAAAATACGCTTTTGAGCTTCTTTAGAGATACCAATTCCTGTATCACGAACTCGAATACTCAGATAGGTGTCACTCCCCTCTATGACTTCTTTCAGGTACACCTCAACAAAGCCTCTGGAGGTAAACTTCACCGCGTTGTTCAAAAGATTAAACAAGATTTGTCGTAGACGTGCTTTATCTGAGAAGTACCAACGCCCCGAAGGCACCTCAGAATACACTTTGAATTGCAGCCCTTTCTCTGAAGAGAGTGTGAAGTAGACACTGTTGATACTGCCGATGATCGAGTCGAGTGGGAAGCGAGTCTCATCAAGATCCAACCTTCCCTGCTCGATCTTCGAAAAGTCTAAGATCTCGTTAAGTAAGGTCATCATGTGATCACCTGACTCATACAAACTCTTAAGATGCTTCTCTTGTTCAGAATTTAGAGGCGTTTTTAATAGGATCTGAGCAGTACCCAATACCCCATTCATAGGGGTACGAATTTCATGTGACAGGGTCGCAAGGAAAGCGGTTTTTGCATTGGTGGATGCCTGAGCCTTAACCTTTTCCGCTTCAAGATAAATGGTCTTTTCGTTGAAGGTTTTAATCAAATGGCCGATTTCGTCATCACTCGAGTAATCCACATCAATGATTTCGCCGGCTTTCGAACTATCAACCTGTGCTGCAATCCTTGTGATTGGACTAATCAAATAACGGTTCAATAAGTAATACCCCGCCATGACACAAAGTAGCAATAGCGGAACAATACCGCCTTCAATGCTCATCACCTGATGAAATACTTCGTCTTCTACTCGTGATTTGGAGTTCACCACATCCACTTGCCAGCCGAAATCACCAAATTGATTGCTACTGATGTAAATGCCTTCAACGAGATTAAAGTTATGCGAAACCAACACTTGGTTGAGCTTATCTCTGAGCGTAATGCCAAGGTTGTATTCTTCGGCGTGGTTCTTGATAAAACCAAGCAGCTCTTCGAGCGAGAGATCCACCGTGGCAACACCGGCAAAAGTACCGTCGTAATAATAAGGGGAAGACGCCGTAATCATTCGAACGTGTGTGTATGGGTCGATATACACATCACTCCAAGAGATAGTGCCTTGTTTTTGGTTGACGACAGAGGTGTACCAATACTCTTCTTGATAAGGGGCATTTTTGGGGTTGTTGTAAGAATATATCTGGTCGATTATTCCATCGTCGGCTTTATTAAAAAAGTAACTGTTGAGAAGCTTTTTAGAATCAAGCGCATAAGGTTCGGGCCAAATACCGGCACTGACAATCGTATCGTCGCTCGCCGCCAACATGGACTTAAAGAGCGGAATAACATCATCACCGTTACGATGCGCTTGAGCAAACCCAACGAGACTGTCTACGAAGCCTCGAGAACTACTGAGTGGCTCTGTAATCAATGCGGATAACAGTTGCGTACGCAAGTCGAGGTTTTGTTGTAATTTGGCGCGCACAGGGGATTCTACGACGTAATACGTCACACTACCGACAATGGCAATAAACATCGCAAGGTATAATCCAAGCGCTACCATGCTTTTTTTCTTTAAAGACGACCGTATCTGCATAATTCTTTTATTGTTTTCTTTTCTGTTAAACCTAGTGTTTATCATCCATGACATCAAGCCTTTTTAGATTGAAGCTTGATTGGCACAAGTTCATTGGTACTATAAGCGCAAATATGTTCCCTTTTACGGTACCTCACTTTGACTTTACAAGATATTCTTGCGCTTCCAGAGTTGGAAGGAAAGCTAATCACAGAACACAAAACCATCGGATTTGTCACTGCAATGGCAGCGGCACCCAATGTGTTAACCCCGCATGAGTGGCTACCGTTCTTATGGGGTGGCGAAGAAGTCGCGCCTTTTACGGATGGTGAACAGCTAGAAAGCTACATTGAAGTTATCATCGAGCTTTGGAATAAAACCCGCCCAGAACTGATTGAAGGTACTTGGGTTTGGCCTGAAGCTTGTCAATTAGACGACGAAGAAGTGGTTAACACTGCCGCTCGTGATTTTTGTGAAGGCTTGCTTCAAGGCTGGCAGATTGCTCGTGATGATTGGGAAACGCTAATGCCTGAAGAGAGCGAAGACAACGCGCTTGTTGGCGGCGTCCTACTTTCATTGAGCATGCTTTACGATCCAGAAACTTCAATTGCTACGCTTGCAGAGCAAGGCATCGAAGGCCTAGAACAGTTCGAAGAGATCTTTAACGCTGTTCCGGTCATGCTTTGCGGTCTAACTCAGCGTGGTATTGCACTGGCTGAAGCTCAATAACAGTTAGTTTTATACATACCCAAAAGGCCTCGCTATGAGGCCTTTTCAGTTTTTAGACGAAATGAAAATAGAAGCTTTAGAAGCCTTTCCAATCAAAGTCATCAATGCGCTCATCAGCAATGTAAAACAGCTTAGTACCACTGCTGACAACTTGGTCTAGTTCTGGGTTGAGTTCAATACCACTCCCCGTATCAATCGCGATCAGCGTTGCTTGATACTTCTCTTTAAACACAGAGAAAATAGGCGCAACGGTGACAGGCTCGGCGTCTTCAGGGAAATACGTTGAATACTGTGTCATGCCTCTTGTTGAGCTCAATAACTCTTGATGAAGCGCACTTGAACCTGGGTCTACCGCAGCCTTTGCTAGCATCTCTGCACCCACCGCTGGAATACATTCTGAGTTAGGGCAATGCTTATGCAACAAATCGCTTAGCGCTTCGTCTTTAAAGTAAACAAGAAGGTGTGCCTTAGGGTTTCGGTTGGCACAGTAAAGCGCCGCAGATAGCGTAATGTCGTCTTCTGGGTTATCAATCAAGATGCAACTTGCAGACTCAATGCCCGTTTTCTCCATCTCTTTGCCATCGGTGTAGCTGTTTACTTTAACGAAATTGATTTCACCGGGTAACGGGTTCTCGATATCTGAACGCGTACATAATACGATTGGTCGCTTACCTGTTTCTTCGTGTTGCAGCATGCGGATGAGATGAATGGTTCTTTGCTCATTCCACCCCAACATCAAAATGTGGTTGTCCACTCTAACTCTCCTTTTTCCTAGCAAGCCCGCTCGCCAATATTCAACACCTTCTGTCGCCACTTTACCCAGTAACGCGGCGAAAAGGCTCAACCCTCCGGGAATCACAAATAGAATAACGATCCACTGCCCCGCTACCGTGGTCGGTGATAAATCACCATAACCAACTGTAGAAGCCGTTACCACCAAGTAGTAAGCGAATACGGTAACCGAACTGGTTAAATCTGTTTCACCCGCCAAATACAGCATCAGCCACGATAGAGCGATGTAACCAAGGAAAGTGAACAGTAAGTTTTTGCCATTCAAAACAAAGATGTTTGCTTTGATCCAGCGTTTGAGTTGTAACCAGATTATCATTCGAGCCTCTGCCTCATTTCTCTTACTTACATGCTAGAAAAAATACGCGATATCAACAAGATGTATCATCAGAAAAAGATACATGATCACAATATTGATATTGGCGGCCTATACTCACGTACAAAAAAACCAGCACTATTGGCTGGTTTTTTGTTGATTAGATAAAAGAACGGCTTACGCGTTACCTTTTACCTGCACGTTTAACTGCTCTGCAAAATCTAGCATGCGGTTCAATGGGATAAGAGACTTTACACGTAGCTCGTCAGAAACGAAGATCTCGTGTTGCTCACCACCATTCTCAAGCGCGTTTTCGATCGCTTCAAGGCCGTTCATCGCCATCCAAGGACAGTGTGCACAGCTACGGCAAGTTGCACCAGCACCAGCCGTTGGCGCTTCAATCAGTTCTTTTTCAGGAACCAATTGCTGCATCTTGAAGAAGATACCTTTGTCAGTGGCAACAATCATCTGTGGATGAGGAAGCTCTTTTGCTTTCTTGATCAATTGGCTTGTTGAACCTACAGCATCCGCCAGTTCAACGACACTTGCTGGTGATTCTGGGTGAACCAAAATAGCCGCTTCTGGGTATACCGATTTCATTTTCTTCAAAGCATCAGCTGAGAACTCATCATGAACGATACACTCACCTTGCCAAAGCAACATGTCAGCGCCGGTTTGATTTGCGATGTAAGAACCTAGGTGACGGTCTGGGCCCCAAATAATGGGTTTGCCTTCAGCATCTAGACTTTCAACGATCTCCAAAGCGATACTCGACGTAACCACCCAGTCTGCACGAGCTTTAACAGCCGCAGAGGTGTTCGCGTATACAACCACGGTGTGGTCAGGGTGAGCATCACAAAATTCTGTAAATTTGTCAGCAGGACAACCAAGATCAAGTGAACATTCAGCTTCAAGTGTTGGCATTAGAATGCGTTTTTCGGGAGTAAGAATCTTTGCAGACTCACCCATGAAACGAACACCAGCAATGATCAAAGTGCTTGCTGAGTGACGGTTACCGAACTTAGCCATTTCTAATGAATCGCCAACGAAACCACCAGTTTCTTCTGCCAGAGCCTGAATTTCAGGATCTGTGTAGTAGTGTGCAATTAGAACTGCATCTTTTTCTTGAAGTAGTTTTTTGATGTTTGCGATGTGGGCCTGTTTCTGAGCGTCGCTCAATGGAACTGGCTTAGGCGGAAACGGGTAAACTGTATCGATTTTATCTAGTATATGACTCATTGCTCTTGCTCTACGCAACTTCTTCCGAGAATTAGAGTATTCTACACAGGACAGCGATTGGGATCAAAAAGGATTGGTTGCAAGCGGTGGCTAGCTAATGCTTAAAACGCATAAACAAGGCGACGTGTTGGCACCACAAAGAAGATAAGTAAACATCAAACGGAAGTAATCAGGTATAAAAAAGAGGCGCCTAAGCACCCCTATTTTGTTTTACAAGTGGGTTTTGGCCACTTTAGCCGAAGCACTGTTTGGGTACTCGGTTACGACTTGTTGGTAATATTTCTTAGCTTGCGTCGCGTTGTTGTTGCGCGCAGCTATGTCACCAAGCTTAACCAGTGCATCTGCTCGCTTGTTTGAGTCTTTGTAAGACACAACAGCAGCGAAGCTCTTCACAGCTTCTTTATCTTGCTTCTTAGCGAAATAAAGCTGGCCTAACCAGTAATGTGAGTTAGGTGTGAAGGTTGAATCTGGGAAGTCTTTTTGAAACTTTTGGAATGCTGCGATAGCACCCGTGTAATCTCGTTGCTTTAGAATCATATCTACAGCATTTTGATAAGCGGTTTGCTCATCCACATCAGTACTAAACGTACCAGAAGCGTCTTTAGAGCCTTCGCCCACCGCCACTGCTACCGTTGCTGTTCCTGCTGCTTTCACCTCGCCTCTCACGCGATCCAGTTCAATGAACAATTCACGCTGACGCTCTAGCATTTGCTTCATATCGTAACTATTTCGTTCCAGCTCACCGCGAAGTTCACTGATCTCCAGTGCCATATCGTCGATTTGCTGTTGCATTTGAAGTTGGACGAGGTTGCGATTTTGAAGCAGACGCTCTAAACGCTCAATATCTGATTCGTTAGATGCTGATCGAGAGGAAGATGATGAATTGGTTGCGGTGCTATTGAGATCGGATACTGGAGCTGGTGCAGCGAACGTGGTGTTCGCTGCACTTGCCAGTAACGAAAGCAAAATGACTCGCTTTGTGTTACTGAACATGAGGCAATTCCTCAATTATATAGTCTACTAAAATTAGTAAACTAGTACTGCGCGACGGTTTTTAGCGTACACATCTTCAGATTGACCTAGAAGAAGTGGCTTCTCTTCACCGTAGCTTACGATAGAGATTTGGTCAGCTTGAACACCTAGAGCTTGTAGGTATTTCGCTACAGCTTGTGCACGGCGCTCGCCAAGTGCGATGTTGTACTCAGGAGTACCGCGCTCGTCAGCGTGACCTTCGATAGTAACGTTCATGTCAACGTTTTTAACTAGGTAAGCTGCGTGAGCTGCTAGCATTTCTTCGTAATCGCCAGCGATAGTAGAGTTATCGAATGCGAAGTAGATTGTTTGAGTTTCACGTAGCGCTTGCTCTTTAAGCTCTTGCTCAGACAGTTGACCGTTAGCGTCAATTGGCGTTACAACAGTTGTGTCTACGTTGCCTTCTGAACCTGAAGTTGTTTGGTTGCTTTCTGTACCAGATGTTGCAGATGTTGCTTCATCAGTTGAGCTACATGCCGTTACTGCCATCACTGGTAGTGCAATCATCAAGCCTTTAAGAACTTTGTTAAGTTGCATCTTTTTTTCCTTACGTTATCAAACTTAGTTTCTACAGCGACTAAGTGCTATAGATAGTTAATTGCCACAATAGTTAACACTATCAATAGCTAAAAGAATGTATCAAATTAACTAGAGAAACGGTGACCACGCTGGCGCTCTTACGCGTCCGTTGGTTGCCGGTAATCTAGCTTTAAAACGGCCATCGATAGAAACCATCGATAGTACGTTAGTTTTGTTGTAAATAGAGCTATAGATAACCATACCTCCATTCGGTGCAATACTTGGAGATTCATCTAACAATGTTTTTGTTAGTACCTGAACCGCACCTGTTTCCAAATCTTGCTTAGCCAAGTTAAAACCTGAGTTACTGCGATTCACCATGATCAGGAATCGACCATCAGGGGTGATCTGGCCACCTAAGTTTTGGCTACCTTGCCAAGTAATACGAGATGTCGAATTATTTGACAAATTTACATTATAAATCTGTGGTTTACCACCACGATCCGATGTGAAAATAAGAGACTTGCCATCTGGGTGCCAGAATGGTTCCGTATTATTAGAACGGCCACGGGTAATTTGTGTCAGCTTACGGCTAGCAAGGTCAAGTGTGTACACCTGAAGGCTACCTGTTTTCGACAATACCAATGCCAATGTTTTACCATCTGGTGAGAATCTTGGCGCACCATTGTGACGAGGGTATGACGTCACTTTCTCACGCTCACCCGTGTAAATATTCATGATGAATATTTCCGCTTGGCCATTTTGGAAACTCACATAAGCAAGTTTCTTACCGTCTGGTGACCATGCTGGTGACATGAGCGGTTGCTTAGAACGAAGAACTAAACGCTCGTTAAAGCCATCGTAGTCAGCAACACGAAGTTGGTACGGGTATTTATCTTTGTCGTTAACGACCACGTAAGAGATACGAGTTAAGAACGCCCCTTTTTCGCCGGTGAGTTCTTCATACACTAAGTCAGAGATGCGGTGTGCATACTCTCGCAAGCGTTTACCAGGCACTGTCGCTTTTTTGTTGAACAACACGTGGTCTTTAGAAAGTACCAATTGGCCTTCATCGCTTAGTGCGCGGCTTTGTCCTTTAGTCAATTGACCACGAACAATGTCGATCAGTTGGTAGTTCACCACATACTGCCCTTCGGCATTTTTAGTGATACTACCTGTTAGCAATGAATCAACGCCTAGGTTAGTCCAAGCATCAAAGTTGACCTCAGATTCGCTATAAGGCGTTTGAGGCATTTTGCTTGTTGCAACCGGGCTGAATTTACCACTGCGTTGTAAGTCAGAAGCGATAACGGCTGATACATCGTGTGGCAATGGTCCCGCGCCTTCCCAACGGAAAGGGACAATAGCGATAGGTCGTGCAGAGTTAATACCGTCTGTAATAACCAACTCCAGTGCCGCATGTGCGAACTGGCTGCTTGTCGCTATTAAGAAAACAAAACTCAGTAATAGTTTCTTTAACACAAGTTCGTCCTTTTACTCTGGTGATACAGTTAAGTTAATGTCTTTCAGTGAGTTCACAATGTCTGGGTCTTTAGGCAATGGATAAGATTGCACTTGTGCCACAGCACGTTTGGTTGCTGCACATAGACGGCTATCACCATCTAAGATACTCAAACTACCCAATATCGCGTTAGAACCGGTTGGAATTAGCTTAAGGTTCACTCGGCACGAACGCCCTCGATAGCTGTCTTCTAACAACAGGTTCTGTTGAATCAGTTGGGTATAGATAGCACCGTAACGTTGAGCTTCATCACTGATAAATTGTTGCCTTGCTGAAGAGTTTTGAGTCGCTTCAGTTTCAAGACCAGCAAAGATATCGTTCAATGCTGCTTCTTGCTGTTTACGCTCTTTTTCTGCTTTTGCTGCAGCTTCTTTTGCCTTACGGGCTTTCTCTGCTGCGGCTGCCGCTTCTTTCTCTTTCGCTATGCGTTGCTTTTCAGCGCGTTCAGCAGCTTCTTTCTCTTTACGAGCTTTGTCTGCTGCCTCTTTCGCGGCTTTCTCTTTTGCCACGCGTTCTTGTTCCGCTTTTGCAATCGCCGCTTCTTTGGCTTTACGCTCGTTCTCGGCTTTCACTAACGCAGCTTCTTTTAGCTTGCGATCAGCTTCGGCTTTAGCGGCTTTCTTTTTCTCTTGCTGTAAACGCGCTTCTTCAACTTTGCGTTGTTTTTCTTTCTCAACTCGGCGCTTTTCCGCTTCTCGAGCCGCTTTAGCTTCCTTAGCTTGCTTTTCTTTCAGCTTACGAATATTTTCTTCTTCAGCTTTACGATTCTTTTCAAGTCGTTCGCTTTCACGTCTTAGTTTGTCTAAACGCTCTTGCTCTTTCTTACTCGCCGCTTCTCTTTGTTGACGAATCTGTTGAGCTTGCTGGCGAACCAACTGAGGATCAATCACCACAGCTTGAACCATCTGCCCTGTAGGCTTTGGCTCTGACATCGTGAAATCCGCTCCCCAAATGAGCGCAACGAATAAAATGACGTGCAGCCCAAGAGAAATAAGAAGCGGTGATCTGAAATTATTGGATTTTTTATTATTCGCTTTCATGAATGCTACGGAGCTATTCCCTTATATCCGTTAAAAGGCCAACCTTTGGCACACCTGCACGGCTTAATTCATCAAGTAATAAAACCACTTCAGCGTATGGCGTTGCGGCATCACCACCTACCGCCACTGGAGAGTTTGGCTTCAAAGACAACTCAGCTTTCACTCGGACGATAATATCTTCCATGGATAAACCACGTTGTACTTCTTCGTCATTAACACTCAAGCCAAGCTCACCGTCTTTGTTCACTTCAACGATGATGAAACTCGCGTTGTCGTCACCCAATAGATCTTGTGCCGACTTAGCCGTTGAAGCCTGAGGCAACTCAACGTCAACGCCCTGAGTAACAAACGGTGAAGTCACCATAAAAATGATCAACAAAACAAGCATAACGTCGATGTAAGGTACAACGTTAATCTCTGCTGTCATTTTGCGTTTTTTAGGTTGGTATCCAGCCATCTATTATTCCCTGCCAGCCATCGCTTGACGGTGAAGAATACTGTGGAACTCTTCAGAGAAAGTCGCGTAGTTGTGCTCTAGCTTGCCTACTCGGCTACTGAAGCGGTTGTACGCCATTACTGCTGGAATTGCAGCGAATAGACCCATTGCTGTTGCGATCAGTGCTTCTGCAATACCAGGGGCAACCATTGCGAGCGTAGCTTGCTTCACTTCACCTAATGCGATGAATGAGTGCATGATGCCCCAAACCGTACCAAATAGGCCGATGTATGGACTGATAGAGCCAACGGTCGCCAAGAAAGGTAAGTTAGTTTCTAGTTCATCGACTTCACGAGCAACAGCAACGCGCATCGCACGGCCTGTGCCTTCCATAATGAAGTCAGGTGAAGTTGCATTCGATTTACGAAGGCGAGCAAACTCAGTAAAGCCTGCGTAGAAAATTTCTTCAGTACCAGAAAGCTCGTCTTTGCGTTTATTGCTCTCTTGGTACAATTTTGCAAGATCAACGCCTGACCAAAATTTATCTTCAAACACTTCTGTTTGTTTCGAAGCTTGAGATAATACTTTACTTCTTTTGATGATCATCGCCCAAGAAACAACAGACATGCCCATAAGAACTAGCATGACCATTTTAACTAATAAACTAGCTTCTAAAATTAGGCCTAAGATTGAGATTTCAGCAGTCACTATTCGTTAGCTCCGTAAGAATAAATGTTGGCATTGCCTTTGGTTTCATTTTTTGATTGTCGATACATGCTACCTTAACCATTGCTTTACACAATGCTTTGCCATCAGGATTTACGATCTCTTGACAGAAGACCAAGGTAGCTCGCTTCAACTCGTAAATATTTGTAATGACTTGTAAAGAATCATCAAGACGCGCACCTTGAATAAAATCAATGTCCATATGTCGGACTACAAAACCGATGTTTTGTTCTAACAAGACTTGCTGAGAAACGCCAATTGAGCGCAACATCTCAGTTCGAGCGCGTTCGAAAAACTTAAGATAGTTTGAATGGTATACAACACCACCTGCATCGGTGTCTTCGTAATACACTGTCACTGGCCACGTAAATGGCTTAGATAATCCCTGCAATTTGCTACCACAATCCAAAACGATAAAGATCTCACTATAACCTAACTCCTTATCATTAATAGTATATCGCTGTGAATTTTTTGATTTAACAGACGAAAAAAAAGGCCATCTGTATAAGATGACCTCTTTTTGGCTAAAAACCCAACAAGTATAAAGATTCACATCGTTATGAACCTAAATCCTTTGCCTTTTATAGAAGGCGCAGCACCGTTAGGTAGAGCAAAATTGTGAGTGAAACGTATGGGCTAAACAGTAGCTGCCACATCCAAGCTCTTGGCTTAAATCCAATACCGTAAACCATGCTTGAGCAAACAGCCCAGATAAACATTGGCCCGATGATCGCGTTAAAGCCCCCGATGCTTGTCGCATACGCTTCAGGATCCCACATCACTAAACCAACATGCATGAAACCCAATACCAAGGATAAAGCTCTTAATAGAGTCTTATCCATTGGTTGATGCAGTTTAGCGATTTGCTCTGCGAGATTACTCACTGTCTTTGTCCATCATTTCTGAATGCTCTAGCCAAAGAGCATTAATGATGCCGAATGCACATGCTAGAAGTACACCCAAAATCCATGCGAAATACCA
This sequence comes from Vibrio sp. AIC-3, assembly GCF_013114515.1. Classification (NCBI taxonomy): domain Bacteria; kingdom Pseudomonadati; phylum Pseudomonadota; class Gammaproteobacteria; order Vibrionales; family Vibrionaceae; genus Vibrio; species Vibrio sp. AIC-3. The sequence goes on from NZ_VTXG01000001.1 coordinate 114,345, forward strand.
CATAAAATTTCTCCTAAGTTATTTCACTTCTAGCTTAGTAAGCTGAAACGTCGTTATCTTCGATGTGTTTCTTATCTAGACGACCGAACATTTTGTAGTATGTCCAAGTTGTGTAGCCAAGAATCACAGGAACCATTACCGCCGCAACTGCGGTCATAAGACCAAGCGTTAGCTCACTAGCTGTTGAATCCCACATAGTCAAACTATGGCTAGGGTTCAGGCTAGATGGCATTACAAATGGGAACATTGCAAAACCAGCCGTTAAAATAACACCAGCGTTAGATAGACTTGAGAACAAGAATGCGAAACCACCACGCTCAAAGCGAGATGCAATCACAGCAAGCAGTGGCATTGCTACACCAAGGATCGGCGCCGCCCACATTGCAGGATACGTTTCGAAGTTTGTCATCCAAGCACCCACTTGAAGTGAGACTTCTTTGTTTAGTGGGTTTGAGTCTGCAAACGTATCGATAGTGCTCGTGATTACATAGCCTTCGATAGATTGAACCCAGAAGCCACCAATAACGAACAGAACAATTGCAATTAGACCAGTGATCTGAGCAACGTTACGAGCTCGGCGATGCAGATCTTCTGTTGTCTTCATTTGAAGCCATGTTGCACCTTGCATTACGAACAACATTAGAGCCAACACGCCACATAGTAATGCAAACGGGTTCAACAGAGCGAAGAACGTACCGTGGTACTTTGACATCATTAGACTGTTCAGATCAAATGGTACACCTTGTAATAGGTTACCAAATGCAACACCAAAAATGATTGGGGGTACTGTGCCACTAAAGCAAAGTGCGTAGTCCCAAGTTTTGCGCCATTTTGGGTCTTCAATCTTAGAACGGTAGTCAAGTGCAAGTGGTCGTAACCAAAGCGCAGCTAACGTCGCGTACATTGCGAAGTAGAAGCCAGAAAACGACGTTGCGTAAACCAGCGGCCATGCAGCAAATAATGCACCACCAGCAGTGATCAACCAAACTTGGTTGCCATCCCAGTGAGGGGCAATAGTATTGAGCATAATACGACGTTCAGTGTCGCTCTTACCGATAACAGGAGAAAGAGCGGCAACACCCATATCGAAGCCATCAGTTACGGCGAAACCAACCAGTAGAACACCGATCAATACCCACCAAATGAGTCGTAAGCTTTCGTAATCAAACATTAATATTCCCTCACTTATACTTCAACTGAACGGCTAACTTTGTCTTCAACAGAGTTATCGTTTTGTTCGAAGTGGTAACGGCCTGTCTTCAAGCTACTTGGACCTTTACGTGCGAATTTCAGCATTAGGTAAACTTCAGCAATCAAGAACACTGTGTACAATGCCAGGATAGCGAATAGAGAAGTCCAAAGCTGTTCAATAGTTAGTGCTGATGCAGCAACGTTAACCGGTAGGATTTCACCAACCGCCCATGGTTGACGACCAAACTCAGCAACGAACCAACCTGCTTCAATCGCAATCCAAGGCAGTGGGATTGAGAATAGCGCAGCTTTAAGTACCCATGGTTTCTGTTCGATTTTCTGACGACACGTTTGAACAAACGCAGCACCGAATACAAACAGCATGATGAAGCCACAAGCAACCATCAGACGGAATGACCAGAATAGAGGCCAAACTGTTGGGATTGAATCATCCGCAGCCATTTGGATTTGGTCTTCTGTTGCATCAACAACGTCATCTGTGTAGCGCTTAAGAAGTAGACCGTAACCTAGGTCACCTTTCACTTCATCGAACGCTGCCATGTTTTCTTCAGACTTATCGCCCGCACGTAGTTTCTCAAGTAGTTCGTATGCGTACATACCTGTACGGATGCGATCAACGTGGTCATCACGTAGGTCACGTAGACCCGTTACTTCTTTATCAAGAGAACGCGTTGCAATAATACCCATTACGTAAGGGATCTTAATTGCGTAGTCAGTATCCATTGTTTCTTGGTTAGGAATACCAAAAACAGTAAATGCTGCTGGTGCTTCTTCCGTGTGCCACTCTGCTTCTACAGCAGCTAGCTTCACTTTCTGAACTTCACCAAGCTCGTAACCAGATTCATCACCTAGTACGATTACTGACAGGATCGCCGCCATACCGAAAGATGCTGCAATCGCGAAAGAACGACGAGCAAAGGCAAGGTCACGACCTTTAAGAATGTAGTATGAGCTGATACCAAGGATGAACATCGCACCCGTTGTGTAACCAGACGCTACTGTGTGTACGAATTTAACCTGTGCTACTGGGTTTAGTACAACTTCAGCGAAGCTCACCATTTCCATACGCATAGTTTCAAAGTTAAATTCCGCACCCACTGGGTTTTGCATCCAGCCGTTAGCTACCAAGATCCAAAGCGCAGAAAAGTTAGAGCCAAGTGCTACTAACCATGTTACCGCTAAGTGTTGACGCTTCGACAATCTGTCCCAACCGAAGAAGAAAAGACCAACAAAAGTAGACTCTAGGAAGAATGCAACAAGCGCTTCGATAGCCAGCGGAGCACCAAAGATGTCGCCAACATAGTGAGAATAGTAAGACCAGTTAGTACCGAACTGGAACTCCATGGTTAAGCCTGTCGCTACACCAAGAGCAAAGTTAATACCAAACAATTTACCCCAGAACTTAGTCATGTCCTTGTAAATTTGCTTGCCAGTCATTACATAAACTGACTCCATAATGGCAAGTAGAAATGCCATACCTAGTGTCAGTGGAACAAATAGGAAGTGATACATCGCTGTAAATGCAAATTGCAATCGCGACAGATCAACAACATCAATCATGGTAACTCCTTTGTGTCGGCTGAATGACACTTGTGTGATTATTCACCGCAAAAATCCACGTTAAAACAATTTATGTAATTGTTATTACAAGTTGAAATTTGTAGCAAAAACGTACCGTTATAGTTAGATTATTGTTAAGCATGAGCTAATATAGCTGGCGCTAATATTACTGGTAAAATCAGTATGTTTCAAAAGGTTTATGGGAGAACCCTGCGTTGATTTGTATCAAATTTATTCGAGCAAATTAGAGTTATTTTTGTACAATTATGATTAAAATCACACCAATTATGCTTATCTTAATAACAGCGCATGATATCTGTGACAAATACTCAGCACCGCCTCAACATCAGAATTACAACTACCTATAAAGTATTAACAAAAAATATGACAACTTATTTCATTTCCTGTTATCTAAATCAAACCTGAAATCAAAGTTTCCATTTTTGAAGCTCCCTTTTCGATCTTTTTATCGACTCGCTCAAAGAGTTGTTATTCAGTAAAAAGCAAAAAAAACCAGCGCTTATGCAACTGGGATCTTTAAAAATGAATAATTTAACGATTGGAGGGTTTATCTATTCCAAAGTGTAAATACGCTCTGTCGGTCGCGATTCGACCTCTTGGCGTCCTTTGTAGGTAACCTTGTTGAATCAAGTAAGGTTCTAACACATCTTCAATAGTGTCTCTCTCTTCACCAATCGCGGCAGCCATGTTGTCGATACCTACCGGACCACCACCAAACTTCTCCATAATCGCCAGCAGAAGCTTTCTATCCATGTAGTCGAAACCTTTAGCATCGACATCCAACATGTTTAGCGCTTTGTCAGCAACCTCCGGACAAATATGCCCGTCGCCTTTTACTTCCGCATAATCACGAACACGGCGCAGTAGACGGTTAGCAATACGTGGCGTACCACGAGCTCGGCGAGCAACTTCTAGCGCCCCTTCGGACTCCATAGAAAGACCAAGGCAATCTGCACTGCGCTGAACGATGTTTTGTAGATCTTCAACCTTGTAGTACTCAAGACGCTGAGTAATACCAAAACGGTCACGTAACGGCGATGTCAGTGAGCCAGCACGAGTGGTTGCGCCAATCAAAGTAAAAGGAGGAAGGTCAATCTTGATAGAGCGTGCCGCTGGGCCTTCACCAATCATGATATCTAATTGGTAGTCTTCCATTGCAGGGTACAACACCTCTTCAACCACAGGGCTTAAACGGTGAATCTCATCAATGAACAGGACATCATTTTCTTCGAGATTGGTCAGTAACGCCGCTAGGTCGCCTGCTTTTTCTAGAACAGGGCCTGAAGTCGTACGAATGTTGACATCCATCTCATTGGCAACAATGTTCGCCAACGTGGTTTTACCCAAGCCTGGAGGACCAAATATCAACAGATGATCAAGTGCTTCATTACGCAATTGCGCCGCTTTGATGAAAATCTCCATCTGGTCACGAACGTGGTCCTGACCTTGATAGTCGGCTAACGCCTTTGGTCGTATTGCACGGTCGATAACATCTTCATCTTTAAAGACCGGATTGTCAGGAGCAATGAGGCGATCTGCTTCAATCATAGAGAGTTCCAATTTGAGAGTGTTAACTCTGTTATCTTTAATTCTTGCTTAGCCGTTATCTAATATTCGAGCTAATGAATACTGAGGATATTCTAACGAGATGGTAGTCGCTAGAGATAAACACGATGCAGTAACTGAGCTTACATCGTCAGCGTCGGTTTTTATTAAACCATCGACTTCAAGGCATCACGAATCAACTGTTCGCTCGTCATACCTTCTTTAGCCACTTGAGAAACCACCTTAGAAGCTTGAGTCGGCTTATAGCCCAATGCAAGCAGTGCACTTACCGCTTCTTCTTCAGCATCGTGAACGGTTGGCATAGAGTCAATTGGCGCCGCGTCAGTCGCAGGCGTAAACAGGTCTCCAGCACCCCAACCTTTTAGTCGGTCTTTCATTTCAACAACTAGACGTTCAGCGGTTTTCTTACCAACACCCGGTAGCTTCACTAGCGTAGAAATGTCTTCACGCTCAACACTCTGAACAAACTGGCTCGCCGTCATACCGGAAAGAATACCAAGGCCAAGTTTAGGGCCCACACCGTTTGCTTTGATGACTTCACGGAATAACGCCCGCTCTTTAACCGTATTGAAGCCATAAAGTAGCTGAGCATCTTCACGTACTACAAAATGCGTGTAGATAATTGCCTCTTCGCCTACGTTTGGTAGTTCATAAAAACAGCTCATTGGCATTTGTACTTCGTAACCAACGCCACTGACTTCAATCAATAATTCTGGTGGCTGTTTTTCTATTAATGTGCCGCGTAGACGTCCGATCACAATTCACTCTCTTGATGGAATATAATTTGAGGGACAGAATATAAAAGAACTGGATGCTTATCCAGTTCTTTGTGTTTATTAGGATGATTTATTTAAGCTTGCTTAGCTTGGGAAACCACGCTGTTTAAGCTTTCGACCAGTTCTTTTACTGAGGTGACATGCCCGGTCAGTTCAGAACCATAATTAGCGACTAAACTTGACACGGATTTGGTTTCTGCAACGCTCTGCGCCACTTCTGAACTGGCGAGATCGAGTTCTTTCAATGAGCTCATCTGCATCGCCATAATATTGGTGAGCTGATTAACATCGGTCGAGATGGTTTGCACCTCAGAGATAATGCCGTTCATTTCATTGGCCGTAGTTTCAATGATGGCTCTGCCATGTTCCACTTCTTCTTTACTTCGGTCTAATAAGGTTCGAATTTCTATCGCGGAATGGCTGCTTTTCGCCGATAGCTCTCTCACTTGGTCTGCAACTACCGCAAAACCTCGTCCTTGCTCACCGGCACGAGCCGCTTCTATAGCTGCATTGAGTGCTAATAGGTTGGTTTGCTCGGCAACCGAGGTAATCAAATCAGCGACTTTCATGATTTCTTGATTACTTTGAATGATCTGGCTGATTGCACTGGTTGAGGCTTCTAGTGATTCTGAGCTCTTTTGCGCTTTCATTCCGACCGCTTCGCTGCGCTCTTTTAGCTCACCCACAAATGAATTAGATTCTTCGATGCCTTGAGTCATTTGATGCAGTTGTTGGCTCATCTGTTCTGCTGCACTCGCCTGAGATTCGCAATTGATGTTCAACACTTCAACTTGAGCATGCAGGTCTTGAGACTGCTGATCTAAATGGACAGATACGCCCTGTAAGCTTTCAGAGTTTGAGTTAGCTTGGTCTAGGACAATAGAAAGTCGACCTTCACTTTGCGTCGCTTGATTGGCAATCTGTTGGCTTTCCGAGATCGCATCTTCTGCCATTTCAATCGCCACCTCTTTTTGCTTAGCGGTAAACGCTTGAGCAATGCAAATCACCACCAGCGGCATGATCACACCAGACCATGTTTCAACCACCACCGCTTCCGGAGTAAGTACTAACTGCGGAAATTCAAAGCCATCAAGATGAGCTGAAGTCATCACCAAAGAAACGCCAATCACTAACCCACTCCATACAAGGGCGACAATTCGAGTTCCCGACAAGAAAAAAGCGACCACTAACAAAGGCACCCAATAAGCCTGTGTTGACGCCACCACACCACCGCTTTGGTAGATGATGTTCAACGCGTGTACTGCCATCCCGACAAAACCAAAGCTAAGTGCAAGGCTGGGTTTACTGGTAACACGCAACAGCAGTGCGGAGATCAGTTCAAACACGATAAGGAATACAGATGTGGTGATCAGAAGTTGCTCTTCGTGCTTTGTCCATTTAATTAAGCTGTAGACACCCACAAAGAAGGCGATAAAGGTAAAGAGTAATAAGATATCGGCTTGTCTGACTTGGTTGTTACTCCACCCATTACTTTTGGGTAGAAACAACGCGCGCCACAGCTTGATAGGGTTCATCAGTGATCATCCTTGATTAACTTGTTAGACCTCTGACCAATGTTAATAACATGTTAAATGATGCGCAATGTTATTATTTGGTTTGTGTTCGAAAGATCTCATTTCATCAAGGATTTAGGGGCGTATTGTTTTGAACTGAGCCAAACGAGGCGTAAGGCTCATGTAATGCAAGCTATTAGAAAATAGAGGGATGGGATTAACGGTAGCGCCCTTTTCTCGCGCCTGTCGCTTTACCAGCAAGAGCTACCAAAGTTTTATTGGTGTTGGCGTGAGTGATCGCTACGCCTAGAGCATCGGCAGCATCGGCCTGTGGTTTAGCGGGTAACTTAAGCATGCTCATCACCATGTTCTGAACCATAGACTTGTCCGCACCACCATTACCCGTCACCGCTTGCTTAATTAAACGAGCCGCGTATTCATGAACAGGCAAATCCGCATTTACAGCCGCTACGATCGCGCTGCCCCTAGCTTGCCCAAGCTTAAGCGCTGAGTCTGCATTCTTAGCCATGAAGACCTGCTCTATCGCAAACACATCCGGTTGGAACTGAGTAATAATTTCGCTCACACCGGCGTAGATTTGTTTGAGTCGGCCCGGCAACTCTTTTTCTGAGGTGCGAATGCAACCACTCCCTAAGTAATATAGGTGGCGGCCATTTTGACGAATAACACCGTAACCGGTAATGCGTGAGCCAGGGTCAATCCCTAAGATAATAGACATAACTTCAAATACTGATTATTTATACATGCTTTATGAGCTTAGTATATCGAACGCAAAAAAAAATGCCCGTCAAATTAACGGGCATTCTCTAATTTACTGGCAAGTCTTGGCTAATTAATTGAGAGCTCTCTATCAACTAGGATCTCTTCATCAACAAGAAAAGATAACAGGCTTACGCTTGCTCTTTTTTCTCTGCCAATTTAACTGCGATTGCTAGCTCTTCCAGTGATGCTGGGTTCGCTAGGCTTGGCGCGTCTGTCAGTAGACATGCTGCAGCTGTTGTTTTCGGAAATGCGATAACGTCACGGATGTTCTCAGTACCACAAAGCAGCATTGCTAGACGGTCAAGACCGAATGCTAGACCAGCGTGCGGTGGCGTGCCGTACTTAAGCGCTTCAAGTAGGAAGCCGAACTTCTCTTGTTGCTCTTGTGCTTCGATACCTAGGATACCAAATACCGCTGTTTGCATTTCTGCGTTGTGGATACGTACAGAACCGCCGCCTACTTCGTAGCCGTTGATTACCATGTCGTATGCATCAGAATTTGCTGCTGCTGGGTTCGCTTTTAGCTCTTCCGCGTTCACACCTAGTGGTGATGTGAATGGGTGGTGCATTGCGTGTAGGTTACCTTCGCCGTCTTCTTCGAACATTGGGAAGTCAACAACCCACAGTGGAGCCCATGCAGATGTGTCTGTTAGCTCTAGATCCGTACCTAGTTTAAGACGAAGTGCGCCCATTGCTTCAGCAACGATGCCCGCTTTGTCTGCGCCGAACAGAATGATATCGCCAGATTCAGCTTGAGTACGATCTAGAATACCGTTGATTACGTCTTCGCTTAGGAATTTAGCAACTGGAGATTGAATACCTTCCATGCCTGCAGCACGGTCGTTAACCTTCATCCAAGCTAGGCCTTTCGCGCCGTAGATGTTTACGTGTTCAGCGTAGCCGTCGATTTGCTTACGAGTTAGCTTAGCACCACCTGGAACACGGATAACTGCTACGCGACCTTTTTCGTCGTTAGCTGGGCCAGAGAATACCTTGAATTCAACATCTTTAACCAAGTCAGCAACGTCCACTAGCTCTAGTGGGTTACGTAGATCTGGCTTATCAGAACCGAAACGACGAATCGCTTCAGAGAAAGGCATTACTGGGAATTGACCTAGTTCAACATCTAGAAGTTCTTTCCACATATCGTGAACAAGCTTCTCAGTCACGTTACGTACTTCTTGAGAAGTCATGAAAGATGTTTCGATATCGATTTGAGTAAATTCAGGCTGACGGTCAGCACGTAAATCTTCATCACGGAAACATTTAACGATTTGGTAGTAACGGTCAAAACCAGACATCATCAGCAGTTGCTTGAAAAGCTGAGGAGATTGAGGAAGTGCGTAGAAGCTACCTTTGTGAACACGGCTTGGTACTAGGTAGTCACGAGCACCTTCTGGTGTCGCTTTCGTTAGTACTGGCGTTTCGATGTCTAGGAATAAGTTCTCATCTAGGAAACGACGAACGAAGCTAGAAGCACGTGCACGAAGCTTAATACGGTCGCTCATTTCTGGACGACGAAGATCGATGTAACGGTACTTAAGACGCTGCTCTTCAGAGTTCGTTTGGTTGAAGTCTAGTGGAAGCGCTTCTGAACGGTTAATGATCTCTAGACCCGTCGCGTAAAGTTCTACTTCACCAGTAGCCATGTCTTTATTTACTTGGCTGTCCGGACGAACTCGTACTTCACCAGTAAACTTGATACAGAATTCATTACGCAGTTGGTTAGCGATCGGGAAGATATCTTTCATATCTGGATCGACAACAACCTGAACGATGCCTTCACGATCACGCATATCAATAAAGATAAGACCGCCTAAATCACGGCGACGGTTTACCCAGCCGCACAATTCTACAGTTTGTCCCGCCAGGGACTTGTTCAGGTTACCACAGTAATGGGTACGCATAATGAATTTCCCAATCTCTTAATTATTTACTAATTTCCAAGCTGTCAGTGGTCATTCCACACAACAGAGCAAAGGAACATTTATACGCGGAAACTCGCTTAAAATCGACCTTCCACATTCGAATTTATTGTGTTTTATCTGGCTTTGCTGCTTTTTAGCCCATCAAGTGCGCAAAGATTCATCAAAACCGAAAAAATTGCGATAATTATATCTCGAAAGTACCTTAATCAGCAAAACTCTCGTAAAGTAGATTTTCGTTTCAACCCAAAAACTTTTTGTAATGACTGATGGCGTGATGGATAACGGTGTAATAGATGGATAATCGTGTAATAACAACAGAAACTTTACCTCTAAGACTTGGATTAACTATGTGGTCTCATTCTGAGTGGCAAAGTCAGTTCTACGGTAAAGGCACCAAGCCTGCCGAACGCTTGGAAAAATACACCCAAGTTTTCCATACCGTTGAGGGCAACACCACCTTTTACGCTACGCCAAGTATGTCTACCGTTCACAATTGGAAAGCCGCCAGTCACGATGATTTCAAGTTCACCTTCAAATTGCCCAAATTCATCACCCACCAGCAACAACTGAGACACTGCCAAGCCGAACTCAAAGAGTTCTTGATGACGATGTCGCCACTGCATGACCGTATTGGTCAATGGACGATTCAGCTGCCGCACAGTTTTGAGCCCAGCATGCTGCCTGCCCTACAAAAGTTTTGCACCTTATTCCCAAAAGATATGCAGCTTGGCGTCGAAGTTCGACACTTAGGTTTCTTTGATAAGGGCGATGCGGAAAAACGCTTCAACCAATGGCTGGTTGAGGAAGGCATCAATCGCATCATTATGGACAGCCGCCCCGTTTTCTCTGCGCCACCCACCACAGAAGCGGTGATCGATGCGCATCAGAAAAAACCGCGTGTTCCTGTTCATGCAATTGCTACCGCCAATAACCCGATGATTCGATTTATTGGTCACCCAGACCAAGAACCTAATATTGAGTTTTTTAAGCCTTGGTTTGCCAAAATCCCAAACTGGCTTAATGAAGGCAAGCAGCCCTATTTAATGATCCACACCCCAGACAATAACCACGCACCTGAACTTGCGATTGCTATTTATAAGAGGCTACAAAAGCAAGTCTCTGAAAATACATCATTATTACTGCCCGAACTGGCTCAGTTTCCAGCTCAAAAAGGCAATCACCAAATCTCGATGTTTTAACCTCTCACTTGTAAGTAGCTTCGAACCTTGAGCTAAATCTCAGTTTTCGTGACAGTGGCGTTTTTTTTACGTAAAATACGCCCCCTTTTATTTGGTACGAATTTTGTGCCAATTACGCTGACTGTCGAGAGAAAATGCTATGAGCAACACAGACAATATCTTTTCCGCTCCTATTGATAAAATTGGAGACTTCACCTTTGATGCAAGGGTTGCTGAAGTATTTCCGGATATGATTCAACGCTCGGTGCCTGGCTATAGCAATATCATCTCTGCAATCGGCATGCTGGCTGAGCGCTTTGTAAAGCCACATTCAAATATTTACGACCTTGGCTGCTCGCTTGGTGCGGCGACACTTTCTATGCGTCGTCACATTCAGCAAGAAGGCTGCACGATTTTCGCGATCGATAATTCAGAAGCCATGGTTGAGCGCTGCAAATTGCACGTTAATGCTTACCGCAGTGACACACCGGTAGAAGTGATTGAAGCCGACATCCGTGAAGTGGAAATCAAAGACGCTTCTGTTGTGGTGCTTAACTTTACGCTGCAATTTCTTTCTCCAGACGATCGATACGCTCTGCTTGAGAAAATTCATGCTGGCCTGCGCCCAGGCGGGATCTTAATCCTGTCAGAAAAATACGTATTCGAAGATGAAAGCTCAAATGAACTGCTTATCGACCTGCACCATGATTTCAAACGTGCTAACGGGTACAGCGAGCTAGAAGTAAGTCAGAAACGTAGCGCAATTGAAAACGTGATGCGCCCGGATTCGATCCCTGTTCACAGAGAGCGATTTGATAAGATTGGCTTCTCAAGCAGCGAAGTCTGGTTCCAATGTTTCAACTTTGGTTCAATGTTCGCGATAAAGTAAACATTTTAGATTACGTAACCGTCGCGACACCGTTAGCACGTACTAAAATGTCATCCTCAAGAGCGAGGAACAAACGAATTGGGGATCTCTTATCAAACACGATAAACGAGATTCCCTAGCATGTTTGTCCACACTCTTAATGGAGTGACAAATTTAATTTCTACACCACCAACTCAGTGAAAACCTATGTTTAATTTTGCCAATTTTTATCAACTTATTGCCCAAGATACTCGCCTTCAGCCGTGGCTAAATGTCCTGCCACAGCAACTGACCGATTGGCAAAATGCAGAGCACGGTGACTTTGACCGCTGGCTACGTGCACTAAACAAGATTCCACAAGACGTCCCAGATCAAGTTGACCTGAAAAATTCAGTGACGATTGGTAGTTCTACGCCATACCACACAGGCGAACTGAAAAAGCTAGAAAGCTTATTGAAGACTTTCCACCCGTGGAGAAAAGGTCCTTATACGGTTCACGACATCCATATCGATACAGAGTGGCGCAGTGACTGGAAATGGGATCGTGTGCTTCCACATATATCTCCATTAAAAAACCGTTCGGTTCTCGATGTAGGTTGTGGCAATGGTTACCACATGTGGCGCATGCTGGGTGAAGGTGCTCGCTTAACGGTTGGTATCGATCCTTCCCACCTATTCTTGGTTCAGTTTGAAGCAATTCGTAAGTTGATGGGCGATGACCAACGAGCTCACCTATTACCTCTAGGTATTGAGCAGCTCCCAAAGCTAGAAGCCTACGACACGGTATTCAGCATGGGCGTGCTTTACCATCGTCGTTCACCACTGGACCACTTGATTCAACTGAAAGACCAATTGGTGTCTGGCGGTGAACTGGTTCTTGAAACCTTGGTGATTGAAGGCGATGAGAACGCAGTATTAGTTCCGGTTGACCGTTACGCGCAAATGAGAAACGTCTACTTCTTCCCTTCAGCTCGCGCACTGAAACGCTGGCTAGAACAAGTTGGTTTTGAAAACGTACGAATCGTTGACGAAAATGTCACGACAATTGGTGAACAACGCACCACAGAATGGATGACACACAACTCTCTTCCAGATTACCTCGATCCGAACGATCCAAGTAAAACGGTTGAAGGTCACCCTGCACCGAGACGTGCGATTCTGGTAGCAACAAAGCCATAGATTTACTGCCCACAAAGCAGTGGCATATTGAGTAAATAAAGCACAAGCCTATTAAGGCAGCAAAACAATTGCTTGCATGGTCAAAAAGCCACTGTTAATTTCGCGGTGAACCTTGCTTCCTTAGCTTAAGAATTGAACAAAAATTGACTTATGTTTAATAAGTGAGCTATTCCAAATAGCAATAATTGGCGTAGCGCTCACATTGCGATTCAATATGACCAGACTCTTACAATAGGATGCTTCACGCATCCTTTTTTGTGGGCTAAACTTCTAAATAGTCTGAACTATTCTCTAATTCTCAAAGGTTTTTTTATGTTTAAGCGATTATCGCCTATTGTGGCGGTTGGTTTGCTCTCTGGTTGTACTCTTACAAATGGTGCTACCTACCACCAAGAAACTCTCGACGCTATTTCCCGCTCAGAGACAAACATCGCAAATAAGGTTCAAAATCTTGAACTGCAACTAAGCAATCAAAGTGACTATATTGAAAGCTTAGAAGACGAAATTACTACCCTTTCTAATCAATTAGATACCCATCTAACGAGCATGGAACACAAGGTTATTGAAGAGCTAGAGGAAGAGGAACCGGTCGCTATTGCCGTTGCTCCTATCGCTCCTATATCACAACCGACTATCCTTGGCGGCATCGAAAAAGTGTTTATCGACTCTATCAAGCAAAGCTTTGATGCTCGTGTTGATACAGGTGCAACCACCTCTTCTTTAAACGCTGTCGATATCAAAGAATTCGAACGTAACGGCAAGAACTGGGTTAAATTTCACCTAGACGACAAAGCCCAAGCTAAAGAAGACCAGAAATGGATTGAAGCGCCTGTTGTACGTTATGTAAAAATCCGTCAATCAACCAATGATCAAGCAGAACGTCGAGCTGTGATCGAATTATGGGTGAAAGTTGGAAAAATCCATGAAAAAGCGCAATTTACATTGGCGGATCGCTCTCAAATGAGTCACCCTGTGTTACTAGGGCGCGAATTTATCAAAGACATAGCGCTAGTAGATGTAAGTAAAAAGTACGTACAAACGGAAGTTAAATAACAATAGTAGGGTAAGCTATGACGTCAAGAATTCCATTTTATATCTCTATATTCCTGCTTATTGTGGCAGGTATAACACTGAGTATGTTCAGACATACGACCTACGGTGTACCTTGGACTCCAGGGGAAACCAGACAGGTTTGGGACGTTGAAGCTCGCATCGAGTTCAACGCAGTAGGCAAAGAAGCAAAAGTTTCCTTAGCGGCTCCTCATACTCAGTCTAACTACACACTTATCGGCGAATCGGCTTCATCGCCAGGTTATGGTATCTCTTACTTGAATACCGAATCAGGTCGCCGCGCAGAGTGGTCTATTCGATACGCAGATGGCCCTCAAACTATCTACTACAAAACACAATTCCTAGTCGACAACCAAGCAAAAGTTGATGCTATACCGCCAGAAGGCGAAGTCGCACAGCCAAGCTTCGACGGCCCTGAAGAAGCCGCTTCTTTTGCATTGATTGATAGAGCGACAAAGCGTTCTGCAGACAACCTCACTTTTACCCGTGAGCTCATCAAAACACTTAACGATCCAGACAGCCAAAACTCAGCGCTTATTCTGAATAACATGACTAAAGTGGAAGCGACACACAAGCTACTTTCAGCAGCAAACATTCACAATAAAGTGGTTGGTGTTATCGAGCTAGAAGATGGACGTCGTCGTCAATCTATCCAGCAAATGAACCAGATCTGGGATAACGACCAATGGGTTTTATTCTCTCCTGAATCAAGCGAACAGCAAGTTCAGCCAAACCTGCTAATTTGGGATGAATCAAATGTATCTCTATTAGACGTGGTTGGCGGTCAGAACAGTAAAGTTCACTTCTCGATGATTGCTCAGGAGGTGACTCCCACTGAAGCAACCAACAGTAAAGTCTCTGCGGATCAACTGTTAAACCTTTCCATTCATAGTCTGCCGCTAGAAGAGCAAGCGATGTTTAAAACCATCATGCTGATTCCTATCGGTGCTCTGATTGTTGTGTTCCTACGTGTCATCATCGGTCTGAAAACGTCTGGTACGTTCATGCCTGTACTGATTGCGGTAGCCTTTGTACAAACACAACTGGTAACGGGTATTGTCGGCTTCCTACTTATCGTAGGTACAGGTCTTATTATTCGAAGTTACTTATCCAAGCTCAACTTACTACTGGTCGCCAGGATATCCGCCGTAATCATCACGGTAATCATGATTATTTCTGTATTCACTGTGGTCGCGTTTAAAGTGGGTCTGACTGAAGGTCTATCCATTACGTTCTTCCCAATGATTATCCTATCTTGGACTATCGAACGTATGTCTATCCTATGGGAAGAAGAAGGCGCGAAAGAAGTAATGCTGCAAGGTGGTGGTTCTCTATTCACTGCGGTTCTTGTTTACTTAGGCATGACTAACCCGTTCATTCAGCACTTAACGTTTAACTTTATTGGTTTACAACTTGTTATTCTAGCGACCATCTTGC
Source organism: Vibrio sp. AIC-3 (assembly GCF_013114515.1). NCBI lineage: Bacteria > Pseudomonadati > Pseudomonadota > Gammaproteobacteria > Vibrionales > Vibrionaceae > Vibrio > Vibrio sp. AIC-3. Next base: position 129,438 of record NZ_VTXG01000001.1, read on the forward strand.
TACTAGGTAACTACACAGGATACCGTCTAACCGAGCTTCGTCGCTTTAAACCGCTAGCGGAGGACTAAGTTATGTTTGATCAGTTTACTTCACCGTTTAGGTTGAAAGACAAAGGCATAATGGGAATGAACAAGCGTAACCATAGTTATATTGGTCGCTACAATGATCGTTCCAAGTATCCACTCGTTGATGACAAGCTTAAGACTAAGATCATTGCTGAACAGGCTGGCGCTACTGTGCCAAAACTAATTGGCGTTATTGGTCATCAAGCTGAAGTAAAAACAATCCACAAGATGGTAAAAGAGTGGCCGGGTTTCGTAATCAAGCCGGCTCAAGGTAGTGGTGGTAAAGGTATCCTTGTTGTGATCTCTCACAAGGATGGCGTTTACACCAAACCATCGGGTTCGACTATCAATGAAGAAGATGTAGAGCGTCACATCAGTAACGCTCTCGCGGGTCTTTTTTCACTTGGTGGTAAGAACGATGTAGCTGTAGTAGAAAACCTCATCAAGTTTGACGAGTGTTTTGATGGCTTCAGTTACGAGGGCGTACCAGATGTACGAATCATCGTATTCAAGGGCTACCCTGTTATGGCGATGATGCGTCTATCTACTTCAGCTTCTGATGGCAAAGCTAACTTGCACCAAGGTGCTGTGGGCGTAGGTATTTGTATCGCTACGGGTAAAGCCGTTCGTGCGGTTCAATTTGACCACCCAGTGACTCACCACCCAGATACGGGTAAAGAGTTGGCGCTACTACAAGTACCCCATTGGGAAAAGCTGCTGACACTTGCATCAAGTGCTTGGGAAATGACAGGCCTTGGTTACATGGGTACGGACATGGTTTTAGACCAAGAAGAAGGCCCGATGGTACTGGAGCTAAACGCTCGCCCTGGATTAGCAATACAGATTGCAAACGGCGCAGGTTTATTACCTCGCTTGCATCATATTGAAAACCTGGGCACACCGGCTGAATACCCAAAACCAGCAGAGCGCGTTGCCTACGCTGCTAAGCAATTTGGTGTTCACGGTAGCGAAATTGTTCCAAACTAAGCTCATCTAAATTAAAGCGAAACGACTCAGTTATTGATACTGAATCTAGCTCGATAAAAAGGCCGCATAACTCTGAGAGTTACGCGGCTTTTTAATGCCAGCCGTCTTCACCGAGCTAATATGATTAAGCCTCTGTTACTTCACTCTCAGGCTCACGAATAGGATCAATACGCACAGCCGCCACCTTAAATTCAGGGATCTTCGCGTGTGGATCAGTCGCTGTGGTAGTCAAACGGTTAACTGGTGATTCAACAAAATGGAATGGAATAAATACCACACCCTTTTGCATTCGTTTAGTCACAAAGGCCGCGATTTCGATTTCACCACGACGTGTTGAGACCTTAAGCATCTGACCATTCGAGATACCTAGCGCTTCAGCATCATGAACACTCACCATGGCACGCGGCCCTGCTAAGTTATCCAACCCTTTTGTTTTACGTGTCATGGTTCCGGTGTGGAACTGTTCTAGAATACGGCCTGTCGTTAATACTAACGGGTATTCCGCATCCGGTAGCTCAGCAGCGTATCTAAACGGAATCGCCTCCATTTGACCACGCCCACGCGTAAATTGGGTCTGGTGCATGATACGTGTGCCATCAGGGTTGTTCTTATTACTTGGCCATTGCACGCCGTTCACCGTAATGTTCTCCCAACGTAAACCACCATACTGTGGCGTGACACGCGCTATCTCATTGGTGATATCAGCAACCGAATCATATTCCCAATTGCCGCCCATCGCATTAGCCAACATTTGGATAATCACCCAATCTTCTTTCACTTCACCTGGAGGCAATACCGCCGGGTTAATACGCTGAACACGACGCTCGGTATTAGTAAAATGACCAGACTTCTCAGCAAACGAGCAAGACGGTAGCACCACATCGGCATATTGAGCGGTTTCGGTTAAGAAAATATCTTGAACCACGAGGAAATCTAATGCTTCAAGACCTTCAATCACATGCGCTTGGTTCGGGTCACTCAGCACTGGGTTCTCGCCCATTACGTACAGACCACGAACATCTCGATGACACGCTCCATCAATAATTTCGGTCAACGTTAAGCCTGTTTCAGCCGGTAGGTCAGAAACACCCCACTCCATCGCGAATTTTTGACGAACCATTGGGTTGTACACTTTCTGATAACCCGGAAGGTTATTTGGCAATGCGCCCATGTCACACGCACCCTGAACATTGGATTGACCACGTAATGGGTTGATACCGCCGCCTTCAATTCCGATATTGCCACACAAGAGCTGTAGGTTAGCGATTGATCGAACGTTATCGTGACCAGTGGTATGTTGCGTAATGCCCATCGAGTAGTACACCGCTGTACGCTCTGCAGTACCAATCAATCGCGCCATTGCGAAGATGTCTTCCGCTTTAACGCCAGTTACCAGCTCCACTTTGTCTAGTGAATAACTTGGTGACATTACCTCTTGAAGCAAGGTATCAAAGCCATCCACACGGTCTTCGATATACTCTTGGTCGTACCAACCGTGTTTGATGATTTGCTGCATCACACCATTGATCAACATTACATCAGTACCCGGTCGGTGCGCTAAATAAAGTTCAGCATGGTCAGCAATATCGATTCGTTTTGGATCGGCAACGATCAATCTCGCTCCACCATGTCTCACAGCTTGCTTGATATGCGAGCCAATAATTGGGTGTGCTGACGTGGTGTCGGAGCCAATAATAAAGATCACATCTGAGTGCTTGATGCTTGGAATATCATTGGTCATCGCCCCGCTACCTAGCGAAGCCTCTAAACCAGTAACAGTAGATGCGTGACAAAGGCGCGCACAGTGATCGACGTTATTGGTACCGAGTTCACGACGTATGAATTTTTGGAAGGCATAGTTATCTTCATTGGTGGTTTTCGCCGACGAGAACCCCGCTAAAGCGTTACTGCCAAAGCCTTGCTTAATCGCAGTAAACTTCTCGGCAATAAGCTTAACTGCCTCATCCCAACTTGCAGGTTGCAACCAGCCATCTTTACGAATTAATGGTGTGGTTAAACGCGCATCGCTGCCCACAAAATCGAAGCCAAATCGTCCCTTAACACACAACATGCCTTCATTAACCGGAGAGTCTCCGCCTTCGATATAGCGGATTTTGTTTTTCTGCTCATCGATATGCATGGTTAGCTTGCAGCCGACACCGCAATAGGTGCAGATGGTATCGACTTTCTTGAGTACGTCTGTGTCTCCCTGCTTTCTGTCGCGAGCATCCACCATTGCACCGGTTGGACACACCTGAATACACGATCCACATTGAACGCAGTTTGAGTCGCCCATTAAGGTCTTATCTGCCCCAAAGTTAGGGCGACATTCAGGTCTTGATGCAGGTTTGCCATCCGATTGATTCATGAAGCTTAGAACGCCATGAACATTCTGTTCTCGACATGCTTGAATACACTGGCCACAACTAATACAGCGGTTGGCGTCAAAGATAATGAACTCAGAACTGTCATCGACCGAAAATTTTTGCCTTGTTAACCCGACCTTCGCTTCTTCAGCACGAATCGCCTGCCAACTCTCATTCGAAGCCACATCGATTTTGTACTCTGGATGCGTTTGCGTTGCTTTGTATTCGGTCGAGTAGTCTCGTAGGTCGCAATCGGTATTGGCTTGGCAGCCACACTCTAGACATCTTGCAGCTTCCGCTATTGCATCAGCATTCTCAAACCCTGTTTCTACTTCATCAAAGCTTTGTTCACGCTGCTCGGGCGTTAGTTCTGGCATGATCTTACGAGCCATGCGTTGTATCGACTGGTATTGCTCAGGATCCACCGCTTTGAGCTGTTTGTGCTTTCTTGAGTTAAACGGTTTGGCTGGAATATTGTCCATATCACCATGGAAGAAGCGATCGATCGCTTGTGCAGCAATACGCCCATCCCCCACCGCTTCGACTGCGGTTGCAGGGCCGCGTCGGAAATCACCAATACTGAAAATATTTCCGGTTCCGGTATGCATGGTTTGTGGATCAGCATCTGCGGTATTCCAACGAGTAAGAGGAATATCAATCGCTTCATTGTCCATAAAGCTCAGATCAGGCTTTTGCGACACGGCAGCAATAACCGTATCAAACGCTTCAACAAAGAACTCGCCAGTTGGTTTAGGGCTGCGGCGGCCTGAAGCATCAGCAGGACCCAAAGCCATTCGTTCTAATCGTATTTCTGATACATGACCATTTTCATCGGCTATGTTTTCTGCAGGGTTGGTTAAGAAGTGGAACTTCACACCCTCATGTTCAGCTTCTTCGATTTCGTAATCTTCTGCTGGCATCTCATCTCGAGTACGACGATAAATCAGCGTAGTATCCGCGCCATCACGAACTGCGGTTCGAGCACAGTCAATCGCTGTATTACCGCCACCGATCACGGCAACCTTTTTACCAGTGACGTACTGCTGATCGGTCACGTAATCTTTCAGATAATCGACACCCAAATAACAACCTCCGAGTTCGCTACCCGGGTAATTCATCTCGACCGCTTGCGATGCACCAACGGCTAAACAAACCGCATCAAAATCGTTACTTAAATCAGACAGTGTAAAATCAACACCGAGTTTTTTACCGCACTCAACCACCATTCCGTTGCGACACATCAACTCGATTTCTTTATCTAGAATCGACTTAGGTAAGCGATATTCAGGGATACCGTAACGCAGCCAACCACCCGCTTGCGGCATCGACTCATAGACACTGACATCATAGCCTTCGTTAGATAGGTAATAACCCGCCGTAAGCCCACCGGGGCCACTACCAACAATAGCAATGCTCTTGCCTTTATTTGGTTTCTTCGCTGGCATGTAGCTCTCTTGAGCCGCTAGATCCGCATCGGCAGCGTGTCGTTTGAGTTGGCGAATCGCAATGGATTCATCGACCAAGTTACGACGACATTCGGTTTCACAGAAAGCAGGACACACACGACCAATTGAAAGCGGCATTGGCAATGTCTTTTTGATCACTTCAATCGCTTTAATGTGATCATTTTGAGCAATATGGTGCAGGTAAGATTGGATGTCGACCCCAGCAGGACAGGCTGTTTGGCATGGCGCCTCACAGTCAGCGTAGTGATCGGTCATGATGCGATTCAACGCTTCTTGTCGATGATTCGTTAACTGTTTTGACTGAGTGGTAATATTCAGCCCATTAGACACTTCAAGCTCACAAGAGCGAGTAACACCAACGCCATCAACTTCCACAACACACAAATCACACGGCACTTTATCTGCTGTTTTATTCAAACCACATAAAGATGGGATTTCCAAACCACATGTTTTTGCCGCTTCAAGAACGGTTTGTCCTTGCTCGACGATTCGATATTTCCCATCAATAACGATTTGAATCATACCTAAGTCCTACCTTTACCTTTCGCACACGCGAGTTATCAACAATTAAAATTTAAGTAATACAATATTATTAATATTATTAAATCTATGTCATTACCATACATTATCTGTGGTTTTGTGCGTGTGACCTCAAACAAGTTCCATTGATAATAACCATAATGTATGAGTGGTCTTATCAGTGTCGACGAAAGGATTAAGCGGGAGGGGTTCTGCTGTAGAAGTAAGAAGTAAGAAATTAGATTCAAGGTACAAAAAAGCCCCTAATGATTAGGGGCTTTGTACAAATATCATTGAGTCGCTTTCGAGCTTATAACTCAGTTATCAAGCTTATTGCTCGGCTATCAAGGTTATTGCTCAGCTTCTTCAATAAGCTCTTGAACTGGGGATGCCGGTTTGTTTTGAGCAAAACCGCGCAGGCCAACAACATGTACGTGCTCGTGATCTTTAAAGACCTTACGAACCAGTTTGTAGGTTGTGCCTTTCTCAGGGCTAATGTTCTCTGGTGCTGCAATCAAAAGTTGCATACCTAAACGGTCACACAGTTCGAACAAGGTAGAGATAGATTTCGCATCCAGACGAGCTGCTTCATCAAGGAACAACAAACGACATGGAACGATGTCTTTGCTACGAAGTCGACGAGACTCTTCTTCCCAGCTCTGAACAACCATCAGTAGGATAGACTGACCAGTACCGATCGCTTCACCCGTAGACAGTGCGCCCGATTCCGCTTGTAACCAACCGTCTGAACCACGGTTAACTTCAACACTTAATTCTAGGTAGTTGCGGTAATCCAGTAGCTCTTCACCTAGAACTTGTGGAGAACGTTGACCCATATCGATATGTGGGTTAACACGTTGGAACAACTTCGCCATCGCTTCTGAGAAGGTAAAGCGTGTTGATTCAAACAAGTCTTTGTGTTGCTCTTGCTGAGTCGCTAGCCCTGATAGCAAGATCTCGTGGCTTTCACGAATCTTAACGTTCAGACGTACGCCCTTAACCTGACCAAAGTAGATGTTCGACAGCCCTTGGTTCAGCATTCGAATACGGTTCTGCTCGCGCTGAATCGTTTTCTTGATGATGCTTGCTACCGACTCAGAGCTGATCGCCAAGCGGTTTTCACGCTGCGTCAGTTCTTCTGTTAATCGAGCGAGCTCAACTTCCATCTCTTCGATTGCTTCAACCGGATCATCCGTATGAATGATGTCTTGGCGAATACGCTCGCGAAGGTGTTGATAAACCGCAATGTAGAACAGAACCTTACGCTCTGGATGTGCGTTGTCTTCAGATAGACGCAGCGAATCACGTAGGTCGTCATTGTCAGCTACAGCTAGACGTAAAGCACCCAGTGATTTATCCGACATAGAACGAAGCTCGCCCGCCGTTAGGTAAGCCAGTTCACGCTTATGAAGACGACGTTCAACATCATTTTCACGAGCTAAGCGAAGTACTGAACACCAGCCTGCTTTTGCTGCAACAACGAAAGTACGAAGCTCGGTGTACTCTTTTTGAACTTTCTTAAGACGCTTAGCCAGTGCTTTCATCTCAAGTTCAGTTGACGTAATCGTACGCTCGTATTCACTCTTACGGCTGCGAGATGTGTGCAGACGCTCTTGAAGCTCGTCACGACGACGTACAGCACGCTCTTCAGCGCCTTCGTCAGCGTTTACGCCGAACTCTTGTAGCTCTTGTTTGAACTCTTGAACCGTTTCTTGCTTCGCTTGATATGAGCTCTTCAGTGCCGCCAATACTTGGTTGTATTGGTTCATCTGTTCGCGAGCTTGCTTCAAGCCATCGCGGCCTTTGGTTCTTGCTTGTTCAGCTTGAACCAACTTCGCTTTCAGTTGCTCGCTCAGTTCACTGCTCTTATTAAGCAAATCAACAGAATCCGCGTAAGCAAAGTAATGACGACGCTCAATCAGATCAGACAGTGCGAACACTTTGCCTTTTAGCGTTTGTAGCGCGTTGTCTGCTTGACGGTACTCTGCTTCCAAAGCTTCGAATTGCTCTGGGTCAGCGTCTAGTGCAGATACGAACTGTTCTAGAGAAGTAAGCGCCTTGCCGTGCGTCTTCAAGTAAGATTTCGCTTCACTTAAACGCTCTAGTTGCGCTTCTAATTCAGCTAAACGCTCAGCCAATGTTTCGTCTTCTAAAATACGAACCATTGGTGCTAATTTATCTAGCGCACCAAGTGCCTGCTTGCTTTGTAGAAGCTGACTGCGTTGCTGCTGCTCTTTAGAGTTAAGCTCAGCCAGAGAACGAACAATTTGATTACGCTTATCACGAATCGCAGCAAGTGCTTGCTCTGGGTCTGCGTTAAACGCAACGTGCAGGTGCTTCGCAACAAAGCTGTTGAATGCTTGGTATAGGCGATTCAGTTTTTGAGAGTCAAACGCTGCCTTCGCGTGGTTTTCAACCACAACGTCACGCTCTTCGCGCAATTTCTCTAGACGTTGTTCACGAGCCGCACGGCCAAACAGTGGGATCTCAGGGAAACGAGAGTAACGCATTTGGCGATCGTTCAGCTGAACACACACTGCGCCTTCAAGCTCATCGGCATTGAATGAACTGTCATCAAACGCGTCGACATCGCCTTCTAGGATGTAAAGGTCTTCTGGACAATCATCAAGATCCACCAGCTTCTCTTTAATACCATCAAGATCAGAAACCACAATTGCGTGACGAGCCGGGCCGTACATCGCACTGAAGTACGGCGCATCACCAATAGTGATATCATCGTAGATCTCAGAAAGCAGCACGCCACCAAGCGTATCCGCTAGGCCTTTGAGGCGAGGATCGTTAGAACCACCTGGAGACGCTAAACGCTCAATTTCGTGCTCAAGTTCAGCTCGGCGCGTAGCCAACTGATCTTTTGCTACCGCTTGAGATTTCTCATCTTCAAGCACTTGTTGCATTTGAGTCATCACCGCTTGGCTATCTTCTAGCTCAGCGTCGGTTTGATCTCTTAATGCTTCAAGCGCATCGTTTGCCGTGATCCATGCTGGAGCAATAGACTCAAGTTTTTGAATCTCTTGATCGTGGTTTTGTTGTACACGACGTTGCTCACTCTTCGCTTCACGCAGCTCTTCTTGAGCGTACTCAAGAGACTCGATCTGCATAGCATGACGTTCACGTTCTTCATCGAAAACCGCTTCGTCAGTCAGTGAGATGTTGTGTTGCTTTTGGTATTCAGTCGCTAGCTCTTTTGCTTGACGCTGCTGAGCCACATCACGAGCCATGTCGCGGTGCTGAGCGCGCCACTGCTGTTCGTTCTCAACAACGTGTTTTGCGTTACGACCTTTTTCTAAAGCTTGCTTAGCGCTGCTAGACGCTTCTTTGCGCTCCACGTCACCAACGATGCTCTTAACTAAAGACAGTGCTTTGTCGAACTGTGCTGAAGCTGCAGAAGACATATCTAGCTTGTGCTTAGTAGCCAGTAGCGCTTGAGTGCTTGATTCTTCTTGTGCTTTTAGCTCAGAAACAAGAGTTAATGCACTTTCTGCCGTAATCGATTCATCACCAAGCAACTGCTTAGTTTTCTCTAATGCTTGAACCGCTTGCTGGTACTGAAGTGCACGAGTCTGCTGAACATCCAACGCTTGTTGGTAATCAGCAAGCTGAGTTTTCAGGCTATCCACTTCTTCTTCAGTGATGGTTGCCTGCTCTTCAGCAAGAAGTACTCGCTCTTGAGCTTCTTCCACTACCATCATCTGCTCTTCTAGACGCTCATTAAGCTCTTCTAGATCTTCGCTATAGCGAGCAATCTTCTCTTGCTGGCGAAGTGCAGTTTGAACCAATTGAAGATGATCCGAAGCCGCTTGATAATCTTGCTCTAGTGCCGACTCTTGATCGACCAACAGCTCTAATTCTTCTTGAACACGGTTCAACAAGTTGTTTTGATCATGCAAGGTTTCACGCGAACCAAACAGTTCACCACGGAACTTCATGGTTTGATCAAGCTTGTTACGACGGTCGTTGGCATGGCGCATGTAATCTGCTGCCACGTAGTTCGTCGATTCAGTGATCAAGTGTTTGAACAGGTCACGGTCCGACTGAGTTGTCTTGATCGCTTCTAGCGTCATGCGGTTCTCACGCAGTGCTGATTCCATGTCTTGGAATGCTTTCTTCACACCACCGTTTTGCGGTAGAAGATAATCGCGCAGAGAACGCGTAATCGCACTAGAAATACCGCCGTAAAGCGATGCTTCGATCAAACGGTAGAACTTAGAGCGGTCGCTGCTGTTACGCAGTTTCTTAGGTACCACACCGTATTCAAACATTTGCGAGTGGTAATCAACAATCGAAGAGAAGGCTTTAAAATGAGCGCCTTCGTATTGCGCTACCGCCGCTTTCACATCATTCAACTGACATACGCGAGCGTGGCTGTCTGAAACATTCTGAATCAACACATCCGTTGGTTTCACATGGCTTGGAAGGCCTTGGATTACGAACGGTTTGATGTCTACTTTCTTGTCACGACCGGCAACTTGCTGCAGTTTTACTGCAAACAATAGGCGTTGATTACGAGAGTTCACAACATCTAGTGCAGCATAACATGCGCCAGGTTGAAGCTTACCGTAAAGGCCTTTATCACGAGATGACTGTGAGCTACCCGCTTCCGTTGTGTTACGGAAATGCAGAAGGCTTTGGTCAGGGATCAGTGCTGTGATGAATGCCGCCATTGTGGTCGACTTACCCGCACCGTTACCGCCAGAAAGCGTTGTAACCAATCCATCAATATCAAAAGTACGCGCAAAGAAGCCGTTCCAGTTGACCATGGTTAATGATTGATACTTACCTCTTTCAATCATGCTTCACCTTCTACTTTTGTTTGTTCGCCAGCATTTGACTCAAGGTCAAAGTCAGCTTGATCGTTAAAAATGTCTTGTTGACCGTTTTCGTCTACGTCTGCATCTACTTCTGATGTGGCTTCCGCTTGTTCTTCATTCAACAAGCTACCTTGGTTAGGCTCTTGGGTATGCACCACAGCTTCACCATCACGGATAAGACGTAACTGCGCTTCTTTCATATCATCGCCAACACGAACGTCAGCGCCAAAACGGAATACCGCTTCGCTGATACGGAACTTGCCGGTTTCACCAATCGCAATCAACATACCGATACGGCGTAAGCGACGTAGAGAAGTACGTACTTTTTCGAACAGCTTTTCTTTATCTAGGTCAGAACCAGACGCACGGTTGGTTGCTAGCTTCATGAGTTTTTTCTCATCCGCTAACGACATCAACTCATCAAACAGTTCTTGGTTGGTGAAGATACCTTCATGAGCAAGACGTTCTGGGCTTAGGTATAAGAAACACAACACCTTTCCAACCAACATGTCGAGCTCAGACAACACACTACGACCAATCAGAGACGTAGAACGCGGACGCAGGTAATAGAAACCTTCCGGCGCTTTTACCAATTCCGTATTGTAGCGTTGATAGAAATGCTGAAGCTCAACTTCAAAATCAGACAGCAACGCGTGGTTATCTAGGTCTTCTGTTGAAACATGCTTACCTGAACGCAGCATGCTATCTAGCGCAGGGAACAGTGGGTTCGCTATCGCTTTTACCAGTTTCTCTGGCATGTAATCATCAGTACTTGTTAATGACATTTGCTTGTACCTTTGCACCGAAATCGTTAATTGCCTGCCAATCTGGCTGAATAGCCTGATAGTCAGACTCTGAGTAACCTAAGCGCACGGCTTGATCGACAACAATTCTGGCTAAATCAAAATGGTGTGTGCGAGGGTGTGCAGCGAGGTAATCGCGTAACACAAGGCCAAGATCAATTGGCGCGCCTTGCTGTTTGTGAGCTTTTAACATCTCTGCAATTCGATCTGAAAGCAGGTCATTTACTTGCTCAAATTCTTCGTACTCTACGTCGATTGGTGCTTGTCCCATCACTTCGTCATCACGAAGCACGAGCGCTTCATCACGAAGATCCGTCAGCTTCTCAGCATCGGCGTAGGTCAATAACCAAGGCGCATCAAAGTAGTCAGTGACTGACTGACGCAAGCGCTGGCTAAAGGCGCGGTTTTTATCCATATCAATCGCGGTACGGATGAACTTGTGAACATGGCGGTCGTAGCCGATCCATAAATCGATGGCTTGTTGGCCCCAACTGGTGATTCGGTCTAGCTTCATCTGCAAGCCGAACAGGGTTTCGCCAACGAACTCGAGTTCATCGTCACCGTAAACAATTTCTTGAATATCGAGGATCTGTGTTTGCAGTTCATCCCCCGCCGCTTGCAAGGTGTCTTGCAATTCTTTTAGTGTGGACGAGGTTTCTGAAAGCAAGGTTTCACAGTTGTTAATCGCCTCTCGCCAATCCTTGTTTAAAAGGTCGGCAATTTGCTGTTTAACGGTTTGCTGCTGCTCATCCATAACACGTTGGTTAAGATCAATCTGATCGAAAATTTCACCAACAGAATACTTGAGCACGCCGTAAACATTCTTTCTCCAATGTCCTGGAGTTCCGCCTTTTTGTGCTGCTTCAATGGCTTTTGCCATCTCGTCCGCAACCATAGAAAGCTGGATAGACAGTTTTAACTTAGAGAACTGACGGTGGCGTAAGTAATAATCTGAAATACCAATCGCCAATGGTGATAAGCGATAAATACTCGCACCATCGGTGATTTCGCTGGTAAAGCGGCTAATCAACTTCTGTTTAACTAACTCGTTGATGGCATTGTTGGCACGAAACGCGGACGCTTCGCCAGTATCTTCAAACAGTCGAGTGACGATGGTAAATGCATCGTGCAGTTCACCCTCGCCCAACTCTTCATCGAACCTTTCATTGCTTAGTACTGCGATAGCAATCAAAAATGCTAAGCGCTCTGGTGGCAAGTTTAATGAAAAATCATGCTGCTTGACCCAGCCCACCAACTCATCAATTGGCTGCTCTTCGGCAGTTTGAGTCATTTCACTCATTGTGGTTCCTGTTACTGTTCTTCGTCATATCGAATGTATTAGATATGACGCCTATTTCTTTATGACGCGGGCTTCTTACGATTGCATAGCGCATGTTGTGGCTTCTTTTACCACATTCACCGCTGTTATTGCGCAGGTTTTTGAGCCCAAACGTGAATATAACGGCCTAGTGACAGATATGGCTCTTGGCGACATAGCTGTTTTTCCAGTTCCAATACATCTTCAAATTGGTAATCGCCCATGTACTCCATATTACCTATGTAGTCACTGAAAGAGCGAATGCCTGATTTACCACAGATTTCTAGACCAGCGTCTTCTATCCATTGATAAACCTCTTCCGGCTTCAAGCCTTTTTGTGGTTGCAGCTTAAACCGTTTTCGATGTGGCATCCCATTCAATACATGAGGAATGTTGCCACAAATCACATTTTTCAGGACTAATCCGTGGTGGTTGTAAAACATTATCGAGGCAACACCACCTGGCTTAACTTGTTCAAGCAATAAATCAAGCGCCTCTTTAGGATCGGCTAACCATTCCATTACGGCATGAAACATCACAAAATCGACTTTCTCATCGAGATGTTCTGCGACTTTTTGTACCGGTGAATGAATAAATCGATATTGCTCTAGCAAACCCGCTTCGCTGATACTTTCTTCGGCGAGCTTCAGCATTTCAGAAGAGAGATCACATAGAGAAACGTTATGCCCAAGCGACGCAATTTTTTGCGACATCTGCGCAAGGCCGCCTCCAGCATCAAGCACATGCAGCGGCGAAGCTGATTGCTCAAACTTGCTCAAAGCTTGTTCTAAATCTTCCCATACGATGATCTGACGGATCTCTCCTTTGTCAGAGCCGTAAATATTTTTTGCAAATTTGTGGGCAATATCGTCGAAATTACGGTCTTCAGTCACGGCTACTTGAGTTATTATGTCCTATCGTGCCTGCTATTCTGTCACAGGAATTTCAGGAATAAAGAGGCGATGTCTCTTTTTACTACTAAGTGATGTTTTTTCGGACTATTCGGATATGTTTGAGCTGAAAAAAGTAGTGTCTTCGCTATTGATGCCACTGCCAGCAATGTTAATTCTCGCTTTTCTGGGTTTAGCCCTAGTGATGTTTACTACCAAAAGGAAGACTGGTTGCCTAATCACCCTCTCAGCCCTATGTGGTATTTTCCTAATCGCTTTCCAGCCAGTTTCTAGTCAACTTTTAATGCCAATGGAAAGGCAACACACCGCATTTTTACCTGTCGATGAAACCGTCGATTACGTGATGGTTCTTGGAAGTGGTCACGTCGTAGACGACCAAATTCCACCGACATCAGAACTTAGCCGCACCGGCCTGATGCGTTTAAGTGAAGGGATTCGTATTCTACGCCTCTACCCTGGTGCAAAACTCATTTTGTCTGGCTATGGCGCAGGCACTGAAGTAAGTAACGCAAGAATGATGGCTAAAGTGGCTTTAGCACTTGGCGTAGCAAAGCCCGACATCATTCTGCTTGAAACCGCAAAAGACACTTGGGAAGAAGCCCGCCAAGCCGCTGCGTTCGTTAAGAATAAAAGAATGGTGTTGGTGACTTCAGCGAGCCATATGACTCGCGCACTGAACGAATTCAATGCTGCTGGAATAAAACCACTGCCGGCACCAACTAACTACCTTGCACAAGAAGGTATAGTTGAGCCGTGGGAAAAGTACATGCCGAAAGCGCTATACCTTGAGCAGACTGAGCGTTACTGGCACGAAACCATGGGATTGGTTTGGCAAAGCCTGCGTGATTGGCTAGATACAAGCAATGACATTGTTGAAGAGCCTGTTATTCCAGAAGCTTCCAGCTTAATTGAAGATGACGGTGAAGTTTCCGCGGCTCAGCCTCAATAAGCCCATTGAATCTTTAAACTCATCTTAAGCATACAGAGTCGCCAAGTATTTGTAGATTCTCTGGTCGTTAACAGTAAAAGCTGAGTAATAAAAAAGCCGAGACATCAATGATGTCTCGGCTTTTTACGTTTAAATGTCGTTGTTAATTAATCACTCCCGAAGGAAATCAATCACCAGCGAACATGTAACCTTCACCGTGAACCGTCACAAAGATTTGTGGGTTCTTAGGATCGAACTCCATTTTTGCACGCATACGACGAATCAGCACGTCGATAGTACGGTCATTAGGCGCGTCCACTCGGTGGCTAATCATATTCAAAATACGTTCGCGGCTTAATACTTGATTAGGGTAAGAAGACAAAGCCACTAGCAGTTCGTATTCTGCTTTGGTCAGTTTCACTGGTTCGCCGTTCTTGCTTAACGCACGACGAGGGATATCAAATGTCCACTCACCAAAACGAACCACAGACTCATCTGATGTTTCTTCTACAGCGCCCGCTGCTGTTTTACGAGCAGCAGAGATACGCCAAAGTAGGTTTTTAACTCGAACTAATAACTCGCGAAGTTCGAAGGGTTTAGTAACGTAATCGTCAGCGCCCATTTCAAGGCCTACGATCTTGTCGATGCTATCCGTGCGTCCAGTAACTAAAATAATTCCAATGTCTGATTGACTGCGTAATTCGCGAGTTAGCATCAATCCATCTTCGCCTGGTAAGTTGATGTCCAGCATAATGAGGTCAACGTTGTTTTCTTCTAACACGTTTCTCATTTGAGCGCCGCTTTCTGCTTCGCTCACTGTGTAACCCTCGTTCTGGAAGTATCCAACCAGTTTACTGCGGGTTACCACATCATCTTCTACGACTAATACGTGATAGCTCATGTACACCACTTTTCTTATTTAATAGTTTCAGTGACTATTCTATTCATAACTAGTAACAATTCTAGTGGTACAGAAGATAAAAGCCAGAAACATGGATTTTTTTTGATACAAGACAATCTTAAACCTTGCTATTTATCGTCCATCGCAATTCAATATAGGCATTACTACTAACGAGTAACTTTGCGTTTCGCAAATAACCTTGTTATTCAGCCTTGGTGTGCTTATGCCCAAGTGACTTCAAGATGCATATAAGCAACATCACAAGACTAAGTCAGGATCTAACAAATGAAAGATACGAAAGCGTTCAACGAGCAAAGAGCAGAAATATACTGGTGGCTATCAAGCTTATTTGCCAAAGAGCTCACTCAAGAAGAACTCGATCACTACCACTCTGTTGAAATTCGTTCTTTCCTAACTGGTTTAGGCGAAAATGAGACACTAAAGCCAGCGATTGATAAGTTAGTGGATGCGCTGAACCGCCTACAAACTCGTGAAGATGCTCAGCTAGAACTGTCTGCAGACTTTTGCGATCTTTTCTTAAAGACAGATAAGCACGGCGCTCTTCCTTACGCTTCAATGTATATCGGCGAAACTGGCCTTTTGAATGATAAGCCAGCAAAAGATATGGAAGAGATCATGGCTAAGCACAACTTAGTTGTGAACCAAGATCTAAAAGAGCCAGCAGACCACATTGCTATCGAACTCGATTTCCTTGGTAACTTGATCATTCGTTCAAACGAAACGAATATTGAAGAAGAACTAGAGAATTCATTTGCCGCTCAACAGCAGTTTATCGAACAACAACTGCTGACTTGGTTACCAAAGTTCAACGTGAAATGTCATGACGTTGATGAATTCGGTTTCTACGCCTCCGTCTCATCGTTGCTACTCGCATTCTGTCAATTAGACACTCAATATTTAGCTGGTGAATAGCTTATTGGATGACTCGTTAAATAAATTCAGAAGAATGTGACAATTCACCCGGGTTTCCGGGTGAATTTTATTGCGAGTAATTTCTAGTCAGTCTAAAATTGTGACCGCAAACGATAAAATATGAAACATTCACGAAATGCTATGCTTATTATAGTTTTGAGCATTTCGGTGTTAAGACAAGCCGCTCAATAGCGGTTTTTTGTTTTTTAGCACTTTTAGTACCCAAAGAGCCCTACAAATTTAAGCTCTTAGTTAGGTAGCTTAACGGCTACTTTATTCCGTACTTTGGGAAAGTAGCTTCTAATAGGATAAAACCATGGCCACTATAAAAGATGTCGCTCGCTTAGCCGGCGTATCAACAACAACCGTTTCTCACGTAATCAATAAAACTCGCTTTGTTGCAGAAGCAACGCAAGAAAAAGTAAACAAAGCCGTAGATGAACTGAACTATGCACCAAGTGCTGTTGCTCGTAGCTTGAAGTGTAATACAACACGCACCATCGGCATGCTAGTGACTCAATCAACTAATCTATTCTTCTCTGAAGTTATCGATGGTGTTGAGAGCTACTGCTACCGTCAAGGTTACACTTTGATCCTGTGTAATACGGGCGGTATCTATGAGAAGCAACGTGACTACATTCGAATGCTTGCAGAGAAACGTGTAGATGGCATCTTAGTTATGTGTTCTGACCTAACTGAAGAACTAAGAGAGATGTTAGACCGTCACGCTGACATCCCTAAAGTTATTATGGACTGGGGCCCAGAGAGTTCTCAAGCTGATAAGATCATCGATAACTCTGAAGAAGGTGGCTACCTAGCGACCAAATACCTTATTGAACGCGGTCACTCTAAGATTGCATGTTTAAGTGGCCACTTAGACAAAGCAGCATGTGTTGAACGTATTGCCGGTTACAAGCGCGCACTGAACGAAGCTAAAATTTCTGCCGATGACAATATGATCATCGAAGGCAACTTCGAGTGTGATACGGCTGTTCTTGCTGCAGAACAAATCGTTGAGATGGAAGATCGTCCAACGGCGGTATTCTGCTTTAACGACACAATGGCACTCGGCTTAATGAGCCGACTGCAAGAAAAAGGCATCCGCATTCCTGAAGATATCTCAGTGATCGGTTACGACAACATCGAACTCGCTGAATACTTCTCTCCGCCGTTAACGACAGTTCACCAACCAAAACGTCGTGTTGGTAAGAATGCATTCGAAATTCTATTGGAGCGCATCAAAGACAAAGACCACGAAAAACGCGTCTTCGAAATGCATCCTGAAATTGTTGAGCGAAGCACAGTTAAAACGTTAAATTAATTGATAAATTCAGTTTAATATAATTAAGCGCACCTTTAGGTGCGCTTTTTTTATCAACAACAGGAATGAACCTGGTATCATACTGGAAAGATCATTAATTGAAGCAATATCACATTTTGAAATAACAAGTGTGAGCCTCATTCAACAAAAACTTTATTCTATTCAATCAGTCACGCACAGGGCAAACCACTCGAAAGAGTGAGACGCAAAGCTTCCGGCCTAAACCACTCGTTGGTATGGTAGCGGGGTTACCGATGGCAAAATGCAGTAACTACTAATAATTTAGTAATTTACGGCTTATTGACAATTTAATTGCAACATTTTGCTAATCTCTCGGACCTGCTTATTTGGTGGCGTAGTTCAAATACACCGAGATAAATAACATGGATAAACCGATACTAAAGGACTCGATGAAGTTATTTGAGTCCCTAGGAAAAATAAAATCACGCTCAATGTTTGGTGGCTTCGGTCTTTTTGCTGATGACACTATGTTTGCTCTGGTTGTAAATGACCAGTTGCACATACGCGCAGACAAAGGCACAACGAAACAATTCGAACAACAAGGGTTTCAACCGTACGTCTACAAAAAACGTGGTTTCCCTGTCGTTACTAAATATTTCGCTTTACCTGAAGGCCTCTGGCAAGACCAAGAGAAAATCTTGCAGCTTGCAACCACGTCTCTAGGTTTTGCTAAAGAAGAAAAAGCTGAGCAGTCTTCTGCTAAGCCGACCCGACTCAAAGATCTGCCTAATCTTCGACTCGCTACCGAGCGTATGTTGAAAAAGGCAGGGATCGATTCTGTAGAACGTTTATATGAATCTGGCTCTGTAAACGCATTTAACGCCATCAAAGAATCGCATGCGTCTTCTGTCAGTATTGAACTACTTTGGGCGCTAGAAGGCGCGATTAATGGTACACATTGGTCTGTTATACCGCAGCAGCGTCGCGAGGAGCTTATCAATCGCGTCAATTAACATTGTCAGTGCAATCTATATACATAACTAAGCCGCATTTACTGCGGCTTTTTTTATATCTGGTGAAAGTTAATCTATGCTTTGCCTGTCTATCTATACTATCGGTATGCATTGAAAATTTAGAGGAAGTATCAATGAGTAAGAAAATGATATTGGGTATTGTGTTGGTCGTAACCATCGTCTTGTTAGGCATCAATTTCGGCCAATACTTAACGCTTGAAAATGCTAAGGCCCAACAAGCTGTGTTAAATGACTACATTGACAGCAACTTTATTGCGGCTGCCGCTATCTATTTTGTCGCGTATGTCATGATTACGGCTTTCTCCATTCCTGGTGCCGCTGTTGTAACCTTATTAGGGGCCGCGCTATTCGGCTTCTGGAACAGCTTGCTACTGGTATCTTTCGCAAGTGCGATCGGTGCGACCTTAGCTTTCTTAAGTAGCCGTTACCTGTTGCGTGACTGGATTCAAACCAAGTTTGGTGACAAATTGGCGACGATTAACAAGGGGGTTGAAAAAGACGGCGCATTTTACCTGTTTTCTCTGCGTCTGATTCCTGTATTCCCATTTTTCCTTATCAACCTATTGATGGGTCTAACACCGATGTCAGTGAGTCGTTACTACATTACGAGTCAAATCGGGATGTTACCGGGGACGGCGGTTTTCTTGAATGCTGGTACTCAGCTCGCAGAAATTGATTCACTTTCGGGCATCGTCTCCCCTTCAGTACTATTGTCATTTGCATTATTGGGGATATTCCCAATAGTGGCTAAATGGTTGATGGGTAAGTTTCGCTCAGCACCCGTAGCTGAATAATGTATATAGCAGAATAGTTTATAATATCTAAACAACACAGATAGCCGAATAAGGTTCTATTTCAATGAAAATCTTCAGTGCATCGAATCCGACAGAAGCTCATATCATCTGTGGATTGTTAGAAAGCGAGAATATTGCCTGTGAAGTCCGTGGTGAGGGGTTGTTCGGATTAAAGGGGGAAATCCCATTCACTGAAGAAACTGACCCTTACGTATGGTTATATGAGCCAGAATTGGCCAGTAAAGCTCGCATGCTCGTCAATGACTACCAAAAGCAGCAAGATTCGATCATCTATGAAGAGTGGCGTTGTGGTGAGTGTCATGAAGTCAACGAAGCGCAATTCGGCTCTTGCTGGCAGTGCGGTGCTGCCTCACCTGAATAGCAGGGTTTCAGTGACCTGATAGAACGATTCGGTCAGATACCTCCTCCAATTAAAAACGGGAAGCTAAAGTTAGCTTCCCGTTTTTATTTCAATTCGATTAACTCATCATCTTTGATTTCACGCCTAGAAAATCACTGAATTTGTTTTTGAATAAACGCAATCGAACGCTGATTAAACTCTTCAGGGTTTTCCACGTTACACACGTGTCCACAATTCGGGATTTCTACTAGCTCACTCGATTCATGCGCTGCAACCATTTCTTTTACAGGCTTAATAAACATGTAGTCACGTTCACCCATCAAATAAAGAGTCGGTATTGGTAGCTCTCTATCTTTAAAATATTTCATCAAGGGGTTTACATCAGCCGTTAAGATAAACCAGCGTTTAAATTCTTTCTGGCACAGTTTTTTGGCTTCGCGGATAAAAAGGTGACGAGACTCTTTTTGGCTTTTTTGTGGCATCACAACATAAGCAAAAAGGCTGTATAACCACATGTAAGGAATGATGTGCTTGCTGAGGTTACCCAACTTGATTAACACTTGAGAGCGAGTGTTTAGCTTGGTGACAGCGCCACCCAGTACCATTGAACGTACACGGCCAGCCGCCAGTTCGGCAACGTTACGCACAATAATCGTGCCCAAAGACATGCCAACGAAATGTGCAGAACGGATCTTAAGATGGTCTAACACTTTAAGAATATCAAGCGTCACCGATTTGAACGTATAACGATTCGAAATCAGCCCTTTAAGTATATTGTCTGATTTACCGTGCCCTCTCAGATCAATGAGAAGTAAGTTGAAATGCTGTTTATACGCTTTGATCTGCTTGAACCAGATGGAGGAACTGCCTCCTGCGCCATGCACAAATACAACCCACTCATCGCTCGTAGGGTGAGTAAATGTTTTATGAAATAGTAAACTCTCAGACATACCTATCGCTTTAATTATTGGAATGGAGCTATGCCTCATCACGAGGCGATGACTAAGGATACCACGCTATTAAGAACTTTAAGTGATAATAGTGTCAAACCTATCATTAGTCATGTGAATACCTACCTCACCTTTTCTACCTGACAAAAATGAGTTTGCAAGCTTTGTCTTCGTAAACGTGATGTGCTCTGACCAGGAAACAAAAAGGCACTCAACAATTAGAGCGCCTTCATTTATTACGAGCTGTTGTTGCCCGCCCGCTAATTTTAAAGCTAAGTCAACAAGTTAAAATGCTGAATGATACATAGCTAGGTATTCTTTAGCCGCATCTTCCCAACTAAAATCTTGCTGCATCGCATAAAGCTGAGCACGCTTAATTTCAGATGGGTTTTGTGCATAAAGCAGTAATGAACGATGTAACACAGCCAATAACGCCTGCGGTGTTGGCTCTTCAAAAGCAAACCCAGTCGCGACTTCAGGATCTTCATCGTAATCATTCACGCTGTCTTTTAAACCTCCCACAGAACGAACAATCGGCAAAGTACCGTAAGCCATGCTGTAGATTTGGTTTAAGCCACACGGTTCAAATTCCGAAGGCATCAAGAAGAAATCAGAGCCTGCTTCAACCAAGTGCGCAAGTTCATTATTGTACGCTTCTACGAACGAGAACTTATCTGAGTGAAGCGCTGATCGCTCTTTCAATTGACTCGCCAAAACCGGATCGCCAGTACCGACAATCACGATCTGAAGATCATTTTTCAAAAACTGTTCGATGATAGGCAGTAAGTAATGAACACCTTTTTGATTCGTCAAGCGACAAACCATGCCATAAACCGCGCAATCGGCAACGGGTAAACCTACATCTTGTTGCAGTTTTTGCTTACAAGCTGATTTTCCGCGAGCCATGCTGTGCTTGGTCGCTTTGTATTTACGAGGAAGGAAAGCATCAGTTTCCGGATTCCAAGCCCCATAATCACACCCATTCAAAATGCCGAACAGATCAGCAGATCTGTGTTGGAATTCTGCAGCCATACCGTGGCTACCTAATTCCGTTTTCAACTCTTCTGCATAGGTAGGACTTACTGCGTTCACTTTATCCGCACACATCACTCCAGCTCTTAGCATAGTGACATGAGTGTCACTCACTGAAGCTTCAGGCGCATGGTAACGGTGCATCTCTGGCAGGAATTGAAGTTCATCGTAGGCGAACACACCTTTGAAAACCGCATTGTGAATCGAAATAACACTGCGCGTATTTTCAAAGAAATCGTGTTGTTGATAACGCGATTTAAGCAAGAAAGGAACGAAACCAGTATGCCAGTCATTTGCATGAATGATATCCGGTTGGAAACCAAGCTTAGGAAGCATATCAAGACAGGCTGCACTAAAGAACGAGAAGCGCTCTCCGTTATCAGCATAAGCTTGATTGTTTTCTGCGTACATTTCCGGGCGGTCGAAATACTTGGCACATTCAATACCAAAAACTGGAACGCCTTCTACGCTCAGTTTTTTAACTTGATAAGCCGTATGAGGCCAATGATCGAGTTCAGTCGATAAAATAACTTCTGCTGAATCAATGTTTGGAATGTTTCTATATGCGGGGATAGTCACTCGAACGTCCTGTTCGAGTGTTTGCAACGCTTTCGGCAGTGCCTTGGCTACATCAGCCAAGCCACCACTTTTAATCAAGCCTTCAACTTCAGACGCTACAAAAAGTACCGAGAGAGTCTTAGTAACCAACTCGTGCTCCTTTAGAAATCACTACGACACCATCGTCAGATACGTGGTAATGCTTTTTGTCTTCTGTCAGGTTTACACCAATTTGAGTGCCTGGTGCGATGTCTGCATCTTTATCAATGATAACGCGGCGCAAGATACAACCCTCACCCACTTTTACATCACCGAGTAAGATGCTTTCGCTAATATCACACGCTGATGCGATATTGCTGCGGAAGCCCAGTACACTCTTTTCAATACGCGAACCACGTACATAACTACCGCTACACACAAGGCTATCAATGATCTGAATTCGACCATTTGCCGAATCAGTAAACGTAGCTGGTGGTAGTGGCGGGTAATAAGTGTGTAGAGGCCATTTACGGTTGTATAGCGAGAATGGCGCATCTTTCTTAAGAAGGTCCATGTGCGCTTGCCAGTACGCGTCAATCGTACCTACATCGCGCCAGTAAACTTCTTCTTTCTCACCAGTAATACGGTTGGTGCTAAAATCATAAACAAACACATCACCACGTGGGAACATGTTTGGAATAATGTCTTTGCCGAAATCGTGTGTCGAACCTTCTCTATCAGCATCT
The DNA here is from genome assembly GCF_013114515.1 of Vibrio sp. AIC-3. Lineage (NCBI taxonomy): Bacteria > Pseudomonadati > Pseudomonadota > Gammaproteobacteria > Vibrionales > Vibrionaceae > Vibrio > Vibrio sp. AIC-3. Next base: position 152,200 of record NZ_VTXG01000001.1, read on the forward strand.
TCCGTTAGTTCGGCAAAAAGCTCTTTCGCTTCGAACACGTAGTTGCCCATTGAAACGAGCGCTGATTCTGGATCGCCCGGGATCGACTTCGGATTTGCAGGTTTCTCTTCAAAGCCAATCATACGGCCGTCAGCATCAACCTCAATAACACCGAATTCTGATGCTTCAGCAAGCGGCATGCGCAATGCTGATACTGTTAGAGCCGCTTTCTTCTCTTTATGGAAATCAAGCATCTGTTTGATGTCCATCTTATAGATATGGTCTGAACCAAAAATACATACTTGATCAGGTTCTTCCAACTCCATAAAGCCCATGTTTTGGTAGATAGCATCTGCTGTGCCTTCATACCAACGCTTTCCTTTACGCATTTGCGCAGGAATTGGGTCGATAAAACGGTCTGTTATGCCACTGATATTCCAGCCTTTTTTCATATGGTGGAACAGTGACTGTGACTTAAATTGTGTTAATACGTAGATCTTCATTAGATCAGCATTAACGAAGTTGTTCAAAGCGAAATCAATTAAGCGGTAACTACCACCGAAAGGAACCGAGGGTTTGCTGCGAGATTCAGTTAAAGGTCTTAAGCGAGAGCCTTCACCACCAGCAAGAATCATTCCCAATACACCAGCCATTTTATTCTCCATATATCTATAGCTTGTCGATGTTAGTACTCGTAGAGGTATCTTCCTCTGGGGGATGAGCACCAACACTTATTTCGGTATTTAGCGAATATCCATTCACATACAGTGACAATATCCTAAGCCAAACGTTGTTATGTGTGCACTATTCTTTGCACTTGGTTTTATATACGTTATCGACTTTTCGGCCGAATTCAATTTTTAATACGCCATTCTGTGGTACGTAAGCTGATTGCTTTCCCAAGACTTAAAGCAGCTCACATTACACCGTCAAGACGAAACATTACATTAACACCCGACACACATCAGGTATACAACTAAACGCTGATCTGTGAGTTACAATATTTTAATTAAGTTACATTCTCGTTAAAGTTGCATAAGAAAATCTGATTAATTGCCATTATTTATTTTACGATGTGAATTTAATAAATTCTCGCAGACGAAACACCAGCTCAACAAGTTGCATATTTAGTCATATTGAGATCAAAAAAAGCAGCCATTAGGCTGCTTTTTCATCAATAACGTTCAGTTATTTCTCTTTAGGCTTTTTACGCTTATCCGTAACTTCCCACTTACCGTCGATGTACAACGCAGTCCAACCGGACGGTTTTCCATCTACTTCAGTACGCACGTAGTTTTCTTTGGTCTTACGACTAAAACGAACCACTGTCGGCTTACCATCAGGGTCAGCAACTGGCGCTGATGCTAGGTATTGGAACTTAGGTGAGATACGGTCTTTAAAACGAACCAGCTCTTCCACTAATGGTGCACGTGTTTCACGTGATTTAGGGAAGTTGCTCGCAGCCATAAATAGACCAGAAGCACCATCACGAAGAACAAAGTACGCGTCTGAATTTTCACACGGAAGTTCAGGGAAATGCACCGGGTCTTCTTTTGGTGGCGCAACTTCGCCATTTTTCAGAATCTTACGAGTGTTCTTACAATCTTCACTCGTACAGTCCATGTATTTACCAAAACGACCGTTCTTCAGAACCATGTCAGAACCACACTTGTCACACTCAACAAGTGGGCCATCGTAGCCTTTCACTTTAAATTCGCCGTGCTCAACCACATAACCTTCACAGTTCGGGTTGTTACCACATACGTGCATCTTACGCTTATCATCGATTAGATAGGCATCCATTGCCGTTTCACAAATAGGACAACGCTTTTTAGCTCGAAGTGCTGCTGTTTCAACGTCTTCTTCAAGCACGTTGATAATGCCTTCTTCATCACCAAGGTTGATTGTTGTCTTACAACGCTCTTTTGGCGGAAGTGCATAGCCAGAACAGCCAAGGAATACGCCTGTCGAAGCAGTACGGATACCCATCTTACGACCACAAGTCGGACACTCGATATCAGTTTCTACGATGTGGTTTGGCTTCATGCCACCAGCGTCTTCGTCTAAGTCTGCTTTTTCCAAATCGCCAGTAAAGTCTTCGAAGAAGTTATCTAGCACGCCTTTCCAGCTTGCTTCGCCTTCTGCGATTTGGTCCAACTTCTGCTCCATACGAGCAGTGAAGTCGTAGTTCATTAGGTCATTGAAGCTGCCATCTAGACGGTCAGTAACAATTTCACCCATCTTCTCAGCATAGAAACGACGCTGTTCAACTTTTACATAACCGCGATCTTGAATCGTTGAGATGATTGATGCGTATGTTGAAGGACGACCAATACCACGCTTCTCAAGCTCTTTAACTAGCGCCGCTTCAGTGAAACGAGCCGGTGGCTTAGTGAAGTGCTGTTTAGGGTCTAGCGCAATCAGATCAAGCTTATCGCCGATCTGTACTGCTGGAAGGATCGTATCTTCGTTCTTGCCCATTGGACGCTGAACACGAGTCCAACCATCAAATTTAAGGATACGACCTTTCGCTTTCAACGTGTACTCATCTGCTTTAACGCTTACTGTCGTTGAATCGTATTGAGCTGGCGTCATTTGACACGCTACGAATTGATTCCAAATTAGCGAGTAAAGCTTGTGTGCGTCTGCGTCTACGCCGTTTAGATCTTCCGACTTAACATCTACACTTGAAGGACGAATCGCTTCGTGGGCCTCTTGAGCGCCCTCTTTGCTGCCGTATACAAGTGCTTTAGGTGGAAGGTATTGCGCGCCGTACTCAGAACCAATGTATTCACGAGCGGCTTCTACAGCTTCTGAACTCAAGTTGGTTGAGTCAGTACGCATATAAGTGATGTAACCCGCTTCATACAGGCGTTGAGCCAGCATCATGGTTTTCTTTACGCCATAACCAAGACGGGTACTCGCCGCTTGTTGCAGTGTCGACGTGATGTAAGGTGCAGACGGCTTACTCTTTGTTGGGCGGTCTTCACGTTTACATACTTCGTATTGCGCTTTTTCTAAAACGCTAACAGCAGCTTGTGTTTGCGCTTCATTTTCAGGTTTAAACGCAACACCGTCTTTCTGTGCTACTTGCAGTCTAAAGTCGGTTTTCTCTGCTGTTTTAGTATCAGCATGCACATCCCAGAACTCTTCAGGGATAAAGGCGTTGATCTCGCGCTCACGCTCTACCAGTAGTTTTACCGCTACTGATTGAACACGGCCAGCGGACAGGCCTCGTGCTACTTTTTTCCAAAGCAGAGGTGACACCATAAAGCCAACAACACGGTCCATAAAACGTCGTGCTTGTTGTGCGTTTACGCCATCAATATTTAGCTCACCTGGAGTTTCGAAAGCTTGTTGAATAGCATTCTTGGTGATTTCGTTAAAAACCACTCGCTTGTATCGCGTTTCATCGCCACCGATGATCTCACGAAGGTGCCATGCGATAGCTTCTCCTTCGCGGTCCAAATCGGTTGCGAGATAAACATGGTCTGCGTTCTCAGCCAGTTTTTGCAATTCAGCAACGACTTTCTCTTTACCAGGTAGGATTTGATAGTTCGCTTCCCACTCTTTATATGGGTTGATACCCATCTTTTTGATAAGAGCTTTGCGATCTTTTTCTTTCTTGATACGAGCTTTGTCTTCTGGGCTCATACCCTTGGTTGAAACTGCAGCAGCCTTTTGACCAGTACTTTGACCTGCCGTTGGTAAATCACGTACGTGACCTACACTCGACTTAACGACAAAGTCTTTGCCAAGATATTTATTGATAGTTTTAGCCTTGGCTGGCGACTCCACTATAACGAGCGATTTACCCATATTGACTCTAACGTCCTTAATCACGATGCTTCAGCACCAACAATTTAGCTTGTGGGCTTTTACGCATGATATTCTAAATTCATTGCTTCTTTTTTTACTATTGTGCGAGATTACTAGAAGATCAACCGCTTTTTTCAAAATTGGATCTGATCGCTCGACAATTCGACGACTCATAGATAAAAGGGTCACAATATAAAGAAGCTATAAAGTACTCACTAAGAATACTTGCAAGAGCCTATTCATCAGGCATTACGTCTAAACGGGCTCATACTAAGCTTGTCCGCGAATCTAACGCGAGCCCCATTCAATTATTTTTGCCGTAAATCACAAAATAAATTGTGGATGTTTGAAAAGACTCTCTTAATCGGTTGTGAAATCATTGAATTTCTAGTTCGACACCATAAACTCAACGTTATATTCAGTTATCAGAGATAAACTCATGACAAAGAAAGTAATAGCAGAATTTGATTTACTGCTTATCGCAAACCAAATTATCCAATCACATGATGACTACATTGAAGGCATGCGCGCAAACAGCGTAGTAGAAAAAGACGATGTACTCGTCTTCAAAGGTGAATACTTCTTAGACAGCAATGGAATGCCGACAGAGAATACAACCGCGGTATTTAACATGTTTAAATACTTAGCGCACCACCTTTCGAAAGAATTTACAATTCAGCAATAATTAAAAAGCTTGCCACTTAGGCAAGCTTTTTTGTTCCTAAACCTTTACATACTAAGCATTTTTATAGACTTAGCATTTTCAGCTTGTCGAAATAATCAGGGAATGTCTTTGACGTACAACCTGGATCATTAATCGTCACAGGCGTATCGCTCAAAGCAACCAGCGAGAAACACATCGCCATACGGTGATCATCGTAAGTATCAATCGCCGCATGAGTCAGTTCAGCCACAGGGTTAACAATAATGTAATCTTCACCCTCTTCCACTTCAGCGCCGACTTTGCGTAGCTCTGTTGCCATTGCAGCCAAGCGGTCTGTCTCTTTCACACGCCAGTTGTAGACATTACGGATTGCCGTTGTGCCTTTCGCAAACAATGCGGTTGTCGCGATAGTCATCGCAGCATCTGGGATATGGTTATAGTCCATATCAATGCCTTTCAGCTCGCCACAACGAGAGATAACGTAGTCGTCACCCCATTCGATTTCCGCACCCATTTTCTCAAGCGCATCAGCGAATTGGATATCACCTTGGATACTGTTTTTACCAATACCAGTGACCTTAATCTCACCACCTTTGATAGCAGCGGCTGCAAGGAAATATGACGCAGATGATGCATCACCTTCAACCAAGAAATCACCCGGTGCCGAGTAAGATTGCCCGGTAGGAATCACAAACTCTTGGTAATCATTATTGATCACGTCCACACCAAATTGCTTCATGATGTGCAGCGTAATATCGATGTAAGGTTTAGAAACCAATTCACCGTCAATTTTAATGGTCACTTCACCTTCAGCTAAAGGCGCAGCCATCAAAAATGCCGTCAAGAATTGACTAGAGATCGAACCGTCGATAGAAACCGTACCGCTCTTCAAACCGGTACCTGTGATCTTCAATGGCGGGTAGTTTTCGTTCTCTAAATATTCAACGTCGGCACCGGCTTCTCGTAGTGCTGTTACTAAGTGGCCAATTGGGCGCTCTTTCATGCGAGGCTCACCAGTAAGAACGTATTCACCGCGACCTAAACATAGTGCAGCCGCCAACGGACGCATCGCCGTACCCGCGTTACCTAAGAAAAGCTCTAGGGCTTTGTCACTTGAGAATGCACCACCAACACCTGTCACTTCACAAACGGTTTTGTCTGCAGACAACTGATAATCAACACCTAACTGAGTCAATGCATTCAACATATGACGAATATCATCACTGTCTAGCAAGTTTGTTAGGCGAGTGGTTCCCGTAGAAAGTGCAGCCAAAAGAAGTGCACGGTTGGAAACGCTTTTTGAACCAGGTAGGTTAACTTCCCCGTTCACTTTTTGAATTGGTTGTAACGTAAGGCTTTCCATTAAATCTTATAGTCCTTGTACCACCCGAAGTCACTGGTGCGTATTTATTTTCGGGTGATGAATAATTCTTCGTACTTGCAGACTAACGAACTTTTCCAACGAACTCCAGAGCTAATCCGGCCCAAACCGGTGATTAATTAGCCAATCAATCGTATTTATATACTAGTACACAAGATCAACTCGAACACCATCTGAAAAATAGAGAATTCGTACATTATCGCCTCGGTTGAACAGCATCGAGTTATCGACATCTTGGATAATGTTGACCAACTTGTCGTCTTTGGTTTTGACCAATAACTCGACCAGTTTGTACTCTACTTTATATTGTGTGTTACCTCGGTTACGAGCAATACCCGCACCTGCTACTGCACCTACAGCTGTCGCCACTTCTTTACCAGTGCCGCCGCCAAACTGGTTACCAATCAAGCCACCAATCGCCGCACCTAACAAGGTTTCCCAACCATTCGCTTTCGACTCAACGATCTCTTGCTGAGTGATGTATCTGACCGTATCAATCTCACCATAAACCACCTCGTTTACTGGTCGAGCTTGGTTTCTGTTGTAAGCTGCATTTGCCAACATGGGCAAAACAAGTAAAATCCAAAGCAACTTCTTCATGGTAAAACTCCTAAAGACCTCTTGGTCAGTGATTAATCTGTAATGCGGTACTTATGACTATATACCTAACCGAACTTGATACTACTAGTATAGAGTTTCCTTCGCCTTTCGACGCGCTTGATGACCCCAACGGTCTGCTCGCCTTCGGTGGTGATTTATCACCAATGCGAATTTTAAACGCTTATAGCCAAGGTATATTTCCATGGTATGGCCCAGGCGAGCCTATACTTTGGTGGAGCCCTGCACCGCGAGCGGTATTTAATCCTAAGACATTCGAACCGTCAAAAAGTCTTAAAAAGTTTCAAAGAAAGCACAATTACCGAGTCAGCATCAACCAAGCGACGGACAGAGTAATTGGTTATTGCTCTTCACTAAGACCCGAAGAAGAAACCTGGCTAAACAGCGACATGCAGTCAGCCTACCGCAAACTCGCTTCATTAGGTTTCTGCCACTCGGTTGAGGTTTGGCAAGATGATGAACTGATCGGTGGACTTTACGGCTTACAAAGAGGCCAAGTCTTTTGCGGTGAATCGATGTTCAGCCTAAAGACCAATGCCTCTAAAATTGCGCTGTGGTACTTTTGTAAACACTTTACCCGATTCGGCGGACAACTGATTGATTGCCAAGTCATGAACCCTCACTTGGAATCCTTGGGCGCTATCGAGGTTGATAGGGATGAATTCCTAGGCTCTCTGCAATTACTCAAAGAGTTCTCCGTTGACGATGCATGCTTTAAAACCCAATGGCTAAAGGAAATGCCTTAATGAATCCAGATTTACAACAAATCAGAATTGGATTAACAGACAATCACGCTTGCAGCTACTTACCTCACTTCAAAGAGAGAGTGGCGGTCACGCTTGACGAACACATGCACACCTCAGATAACTATGAAGTTCTGCTTGCGAATGGATTTCGCCGCAGTGGTTCAACCATTTATAAGCCACATTGCGATAATTGCTCAGCATGCCAAGCGATTCGGCTTTCAATTCCTGAGGTTAAGCTTTCCAAAAGCCAACGACGGATCCTTAACAAAGGAAAATCACTACGTTGGGAACTGAAAGATGAGATGGATGACAACTGGTTTGACTTATACAGTCGCTATATCACCGCTCGTCACCGTTCGGGAACCATGTACCCACCCAAGAAAGAAGAGTTTCTACAATTCTCTAAAAATGAGTGGCTTACTACAAAGTTCATGCACATCTATGATGAGAACAAGTTGGTTGGTATCGCCGTAACCGACATCATGGCTCACTGTACGAGCGCGTTTTATACCTTCTTCGATCCTGATATAGACATTTCGATGGGAACACTTGGCGTTCTATTTCAGATCCAACATGCCCAGAAAGAACAAAAACAATGGTTATATTTGGGTTATCAAATCGATGAATGCCCTGCGATGAACTATAAAGTACGATTTCAACGTCATCAAAGGCTAGTAAATCAGCGGTGGCAAGGGTAGAATACGCGACAACTTTACATATTTTGATTTTAACGGCACAATCAAGCCGTTGAAAACCGCCAAATTTCGAAAGAGGATTAGATGGCTAAAGAAGACGTAATCGAGATGCAAGGCACTGTCCTTGATACTCTACCAAACACAATGTTCCGTGTTGAGCTTGAAAACGGTCACGTAGTGACAGCACACATCTCTGGTAAAATGCGTAAGAACTACATCCGTATTCTTACTGGTGATAAAGTAACTGTTGAGATGACTCCATACGACCTTTCTAAAGGCCGCATCGTCTTCCGTGCTCGTTAATTTTTAATTAGCGAATACAATAAGAAGCGGAGCTTAAGGCTCCGTTTTTTATTGCCTGAGCTTTTTACTACACAAGCACATCAATCTCGCATCTCGCATCTCGCATCTCGCATCTCGCATCTCGCATCTCGCATCTCGCAAGCATAAAAAAACGCACAACCTAAGTCATGCGTTTTATATTTAAGCCTTTGATTTATCAATCACTTCGTTAGTGCATGACCTCTTCTTTAGCACCAACATAGATGAAATCCAATTCGTCTTTTTTCAGGGATACTTTAACCGTACCGCCATCAACCAAGCTACCGAACAGTAACTCGTTAGCAAGTGGTTTCTTAAGCTTCTCTTGAATAACACGTCCCATTGGACGAGCACCCATGGTCTTGTCATAGCCTTTATCAGCTAACCAGTGACGAGCATCCTCAGAAACCTCTAAAGACACGCCACGAGCGTCCAGTTGAACCTGAAGCTCGACAATGAACTTATCAACTACTTGGCTAATCACACTTGGGTCAAGGCTGTTGAACCAAATGATATTATCAAGACGGTTACGGAACTCAGGAGTAAATACCTTCTTGATTTCGCCCATCGCATCTGGCGCATGATCTTGTTGGATCAGGCCGATCGATTTCTTCTCGGTTTCAGCCACACCTGCGTTGGTCGTCATCACTAGAATCACATTACGGAAGTCCGCTTTGCGACCATTGTTGTCAGTTAGCGTGCCGTTATCCATTACCTGCAGTAGCAAGTTAAAGATATCTGGGTGAGCTTTCTCGATTTCATCCAGTAACACAACAGAGTGCGGGTTCTTGATTACGGCATCCGTTAGCAAACCACCTTGGTCGTAACCAACATAACCAGGAGGCGCACCAATCAAGCGGCTCACTGAGTGTCGCTCACCGTACTCAGACATATCAAAGCGCAGAAGCTCAATACCCATCAACTTAGACAGCTGAACAGTCACCTCTGTTTTACCGACACCAGTAGGACCAGCAAACAAGAATGAACCAACAGGTTTATTGTCTGCACCCAATCCAGCACGGGTCAGCTTAATCGCTTCACTCAATACATCGATTGCAGGGTCTTGTCCGAATACCAACATTTTCATGCGCTCATCCAGTTTCTGGAGTGTATCTTTGTCTGAAGACGATACTGACTTTTCAGGAATACGCGCCATTTTCGCAACCATTGACTCAATATCAGCCACGCTTACCGTTTTCTTACGACGGCTTGCAGGTGCCAAACGGCTACGAGCGCCCGCTTCATCGATTACGTCAATGGCCTTATCAGGAAGGTGGCGTTCATTAATGTATTTAGCTGACAGTTCCACAGCGGCACGCAACGCTTTGTTGGTGTAGCGCACTTCGTGGTGAGCTTCGTATTTTGGCTTCAAGCCAATCAGGATCTTGGTCGTATCGTCTAGCGATGGTTCAATAATATCTATTTTCTGGAAGCGACGAGCTAAAGCACGCTCCTTCTCAAAAATACTGCTGTACTCTTGGTACGTTGTTGAACCGATGCAACGTAATTTGCCACTGCTTAGTAGTGGTTTAATTAAGTTTGCCGCATCAACCTGACCACCCGATGCAGCCCCGGCACCGATAATGGTGTGGATCTCATCGATGAACAGAATCGCGTCTTCTTCTTTCTCCAGTTGCTTAAGAATCGCTTTAAAACGTTTCTCAAAGTCACCACGATATTTGGTTCCGGCTAACAGTGAACCGATATCTAGAGAATAAATTACGCTGCTCTGAATGATTTCAGGCACTTGTCCTTCAACGATGCGCCATGCAAGACCTTCCGCGATGGCAGTTTTACCTACCCCCGCTTCACCCACTAACAGAGGGTTGTTCTTACGACGACGACACAGAACTTGGATAGTGCGTTCTAGCTCTTTGTCACGACCGATTAGTGGGTCAATATTGCCCTGCTTTGCGACTTCGTTAAGGTTAGTAGCAAAATTTTCTAAACGGTCTTCAGAGTTAGCTTCTTCAGCATTTTCTGCACCACCAAATGAATCGGATGATGAAGGACTGTCGCCTTCGTTGCTCGCTTTGGTAATACCGTGTGAGATGAAGTTAACAATATCTAAGCGACTAATGTCGTTTTTCTTAAGAAGATATGCCGCGTGAGATTCTTGCTCACTAAAAATAGCCACAAGTACGTTAGCACCTGTTACTTCGCTGCGACCTGAAGATTGAACATGAAAAACAGCGCGTTGAAGTACTCGTTGGAAGCTCAACGTAGGCTGAGTTTCGCGAGTTTCGTCGCTTTCAGGGATAAGTGGGGTCGTTTGATCGATAAAAATATCGAGCTCATTGCGAAGAGCATCGAGATCAGCCTGACAAGCTTGGAGCGCTTCCTTGGCCGCATCATTTTCTAATAATGCTAGTAGGAGGTGTTCGACAGTCATGAATTCATGTCGCTTGTCTCGCGCACGAGCAAATGCGCCATTTAAACTCGTCTCTAATTCTTTATTTAGCATAAGTACCTCCTAAGGGAACAACAGTGTTGTTCGAGCAATTTATACTTGCTCCATTGTACATAGTAGCGGATGCTCATTTTCCTTTGAGTACATCGTGACCTGCGCTACCTTTGTTTCCGCTATTTCAGCACTGTATGTGCCGCATATAGCTTTACCTTCATAATGAACCTTGAGCATCACTTCCGTTGCTTTTTCGATATCTAGTGAGAAGAATCGCTCTAGGATCTCGATTACAAAGTCCATGGGCGTGTAGTCATCGTTATTCAACACAACGTTATACATCGCCGGTGGCTTTACTTTTGTTGCTTCTTTCTCCAGTAAATCTGAGCCTGGAGATGCCCATTCAAAGTTTCTGCTCATATCGCTTTGCTAAGGGTTATTTTTCGGAAGTCGTGAGTGTTTACCTAACTCAAATTTACCACATTCACGCTTTACCGTGTACTAAGAAACTGCACCTAGAAACAGTACCAAAAAATATTCCTCTATACTGAGCCTAATCCACCATTTCCATCGCTGCAAATAAAAGATCTCGATTAACAAGATTAACATATGTGATTGATTAAAAAGACGCCATAACTATTGATACTAACGATAAGATTACCGCTAAGTTACTATTTGGTTAATAGTTTGCGGTTAATCTCGAATGTGATTTGTTATTAAAATTGATCACTTTTATACCAATTTACTATTGACTGTGCTCAATCATTAGCTACATTGGAGCTAAAAGGTTTTTTAATACACTTTTGCAACATGAATTAAAATCAGTAACACGCTTCAAAAATTAACAATAAGGAATAATTACGCAGGGTAGCGTTAATTTCCGTAAGCAATGTACGAGATTCAAGCTATTAGCTGAAATTCTTTAGCTGGTAGGAATGATATCAATCGCACTTACAACAATTGATATAACAACGTTAGTAACAAAATGCATGAGGGATGTATAGCATGGCTACAGGTACAGTAAAATGGTTTAACAATGCCAAAGGGTTTGGCTTTATTTGTCCAGAAGGTGAAGACGGCGATATTTTCGCGCACTACTCCACAATACAAATGGAAGGTTATCGAACCTTAAAGGCTGGTCAGCAGGTCGACTATGAAGTAGAAAGTGGACCTAAAGGCTCGCATGCTAGCTCCGTTGTTCCTGTAGAAGGCAGCGCCGCAAAATAGGCGAATGCAAACTCATGTTAACCTCCATCAGTCGTCATTAACGGCTGACAGGTAAACAGAATATTGAAACCGCTCATTTAATACCTGTAACACAGGATTACGTGAGCGGTTTTTTTCGTTTTGGGGGCTCTAAAGTTGCTCACTGGACAATGAGCTCGAAGAGCTACTCCCCTTAAGCTAGGTCTTAAGAAGTATTAGACAGAAAAAAGACGCTTTAACATTATCGTTAAAGCGTCTTTCGTTTTGACTTTATCTATAACTTAGCTATCAGCCTAAGCAACTCGTTAGCAAATCACGTTCATGAGTGACTAACGATGAGTCCAATCACTATGCATCAATAAACGCGTTTAGCGTTGAGCTTGGGCGCATTAGTGTTGAAACCAATGCATCGTCAAGTAGGTAGTAACCACCTAAGTCGCCAGCCACACCTTGAGCGTTGTTCAGCTCTGCAACGATCGCTTCTTCACTTTCAGCCAGTTGACTTGCCACACCTGCAAACTCAGCAGCAAGATCAGCGTCAGCCGTTTGCTCAGCAAGCGCCTTAGCCCAGTATGCCGCTAGATAGTAGTGGCTACCACGGTTATCAAGCTCACCTACTCGACGTGAAGGAGACTTGTTGTTATCAAGGAACTCACCCGTCGCTTTATCAAGCGCATCAGCTAGAACTTGTGCTTTAGCGTTACCTGTTACTACGCTCAGGTGCTCTAGAGATGCCGCTAGTGCCAAGAATTCACCTAGAGAATCCCAACGCAGGTGGTTTTCTTTCTCTACTTGTTGAACATGTTTAGGAGCAGAGCCGCCAGCACCTGTTTCAAACAGACCACCACCGTTCATTAGTGGAACAATCGATAGCATCTTAGCTGATGTACCAAGCTCTAAAATCGGGAACAAGTCAGTTAGGTAATCACGTAATACGTTACCAGTAACCGAAATAGTATCTAGGCCTTCTTTGATACGAACCAGTGAGTATTGAGTCGCTTCAAGTGGAGCAAGGATCTTAATTTCAAGACCATCGGTATCGTATTCAGGAAGGTATGCTTCAACTTTCTTGATAAGCTGAGCATCATGTGCGCGTGACGCATCTAGCCAAAATACCGCTGGAACACCCGATGCACGAGCACGCGTTACCGCAAGCTTAACCCAGTCTTGGATTGGTGCATCTTTAACCTGACACATACGGAAGATATCGCCTTCCTCTACGTCTTGCTCAAGAAGCACAGCGCCTGAAGCGTCAACAACTTGAACCTGACCAGCAGCTTCAAGGATGAAAGTCTTATCATGAGAACCGTACTCTTCCGCTTTTTGAGCCATCAAGCCAACGTTTGGTACGCTACCCATCGTTGTTGGATCGAACGCGCCGTTCTCTTTACAGAAATCAATAACCGCTTGGTAAATGCTCGCGTAGCTACGATCTGGGATCATTGCTTTGGTATCTTTTTGCTTACCTTCTGGATCCCACATTTGACCAGAAGAACGCAGCATTGCAGGCATAGATGCATCCACAATGATATCGCTTGGTACGTGTAGGTTAGTAATGCCACGGTCCGAATCAACCATCGCTAGTGGTGGCTGAGTCTCGTATACCGCTTGCAGGTCAGCTTCGATTGCTTCTTTCTGCTCTTGAGGAAGCGCATCAATCTTCGCGTAGACATCACCGATGCCGTTATTTACATCAACGCCTAGCTCTTCAAACAGCTGACCGTGTTTAGCAAATACGTCTTTGTAGTAAACCTTAACCGCGTGACCAAAGATCACTGGGTCAGATACTTTCATCATCGTCGCTTTCAAGTGAAGAGAAAGCAGTACACCTTGCTCTTTAGCCGATGCGATTTCTTTTTCGAAGAATGCAACCAAAGCGGCCTTATTCATCACTGACGCATCAATGATCTCTTTATCTTGCAGTGCAAAAGCTGGCTTCAATGTTTTCTTCGCACCATCTTTGCCAACGAATTCAATGCTAACTTCTGTAGCACCTTCAATGGTTACTGACTTTTCGCTACCGAAGAAGTCTTTGTCGTCCATACTTGAAACGTGCGACTTAGAATCTGCAGACCAAGCACCCATTGAGTGTGGGTTCTTCTTCGCGTAGTTTTTAACAGAAAGTGGAGCGCGGCGATCCGAGTTACCTTCACGCAATACTGGATTTACTGCACTGCCTTTGATTTTGTCGTAAGTCGCTTTTACTGCTTTCTCTTCGTCAGTGTTTGCTTCTTCTGGGTAATTAGGAAGTGCGTAACCTTTTGACTGTAGCTCTTTGATTGTTGCTTGAAGCTGAGGTACAGATGCAGAGATGTTTGGAAGCTTGATAATGTTTGCTTCTGGTGTCTTAGCCAATTCACCTAGTTCTGCTAATGCATCACCAATACGTTGCTCTTCGTTCAAATAGTCAGGGAAGTTGGCAATAATACGCCCTGCAAGTGAAATGTCGCGAGTATCAACGTTAATACCAGAAGAAGCTGTAAAAGATTGAATGATAGGCAGCAGAGAGTATGTTGCTAGCGCCGGAGCTTCGTCTGTAATGGTATAGATGATCGTTGGTTTTTCAGTAGGCATGAAATTTCCCTATAGTTCTTACAAGCTCATTTAAAGTAGTGAGCGTGTTATAAATTGACCAGTAAGCCACTCTAAGAGTGAAAACTGCTTACTCGATAGTCGTACTCTATCTTATTTTTCATACAATCTTGATGACAGCATGAACCAAATCCGTGAGTGCGTTGTTATAATAAAACACGAAGGTATAATTAAACAAATCAGGCTTAAGAGTCCATCAACTTGTTCTATTTTGTGTCTTTTAGGCGCGCAAATGATAGCTCAATTCCGTTTCAGTGAAAACTTTTCAGCACACTTCGTTTACATTTTTGCAAGGTAGTTAACATGTCTACTCGCTCACGCAGCGCATCTCGTTCAGACAAACCGGCTCGTTCTGGTGCAACATTAAAACAAAGCGGTAATAGACAAAGCCGAAGCAGTGATAAGAATAACACTGGCAATTCGCACAACAAATCTCACTCAAGCAAGCACCGATATAAAGGCAAGCCTACCAATGCAAAACCTAAGGTTGCGCTCGAAGATCGCAAAGTAATTCTGTTCAACAAGCCTTTCGATACTCTAAGCCAATTTACAGATGGCGAAGGGAGAAAAACGCTAGCGGACTTTATTCCAGTGAAAGACGTTTATGCTGCAGGTCGCCTTGACCGCGACAGCGAAGGGTTAATGGTCTTGACCAACGATGGTATTTTTCAAGCTAAGCTAACTCAACCAAACTCAAAATCCCCAAAGACTTACTGGGTACAGGTTGAAGGCGCACCTTCTGAGGAAGATTTAGATAAATTGAGAAAAGGTGTCGAACTAAAAGACGGCATGACACTGCCCGCTCAGGTTGAGGTGATGTCTGAACCTGTTGTGTGGGATAGAACCCCTCCAGTACGCTTCAGAGCCGCGATACCGACAACATGGTTGGCTATTACAATCATTGAAGGACGTAACCGCCAAGTAAGACGCATGACAGCCAATATCGGCTTCCCTACCCTACGTCTTATCCGCTATTCAATGGGCAACATGAATGTGGGGCAGCTACAGCCTGGTGAGTGGAAAGAGATTTAACTCATAGCAATATAAAAAAGCAAGATATTTATTATATCTCGCTTTTTTACACATAAAAATTGATTACTCTTGGTCAATCATCCACTTACGGAATACTTTACGGTCTTCTTTTGAAGTGCTCAGATACAAAGCTTTAAGTTGTTTCAAAGACTCCGATTTATCTACAACCTGAGCTGATGTGTTAGCCGTTAAACCTTCAGCGTTTACTAGCGTGTTTTCTTCTAAACTTGTAGCATTAACCTTAACTGCAGGACGAACTTGGTTTTCTACAACTAAATAACTCATGGTTACAGCAGCAGCACCACCAACTTTATTATATTCTGTAGCTTCTTCAGAATAACTTCTATTTAGTTGAACTCCGTCACTAGCTAAAATGTCTTCATTTTTGATTAAGGCTTGTCCTTGCTTGTTTTTAATTTCCCAATTCAAGTTTCCAATGTTTTCTTGAGCAGAACGCAAGTTTTTAAACTCAGGCATAGATAAGGTAAGTTCTTCGTTTTTTGCCTCAAATTTAGCGATAATAACAGAACTGTAGACTTTCCTTTGATTATCTCTTTCATCAAATACTGGTTCATATTGAAAAACGATTTGGTTTTCACCGTCAGGTAAAAGCACTGTCTTATCTGCAGAAAACAACCCTTGTTCAAAGTCAGGAACACTCATGTTTACTGAAAGTAAATTTACATTTTCAGGGACATCCAATATTACTTCGGCATCAACTACTGTAGAAGCAACTAACAGCCCCAAAAAAGAATATTTGAAACTTTGCATTATTGTATCCATCCTTATAAAAAATAGGCAAAAAAAAGCCCAACTCTATGTTGGGCTTTTTCTAACAATATATCAAATTACCAGTAAACACGAGCACCGATACCGAAATTGTTTTCGCCCTCAACAGTCTGAGGCGCTACAACCATATCACTACCTTGAGCGTTGAAACCTAGAGTACTACCGTCTGCATAACCATACTCAGCATAGACACGTGCCCAGCTAGCGTACTTGTATTCAGCACCAACGTAAACAACGTTGCTATCTTCTAATAAATCGTGATCTTGAGACACGAACTCATAACCACCATATACTGTTGTTTTATCAGCAACGCCATACGTAGCAGCTACTGAGAAACCTGTTTGGTCTGCTTTATCAATAGCAGATTCAACAGAAGATGCCGCAACAGTTGCACCAACTGTTAGAACATCTTTAGAGTACTCAACAGTACCTTCGTAGTATGTGTTTTCAAGGCCTGTAAAACCAGAACCAGCTACATCATCAGTTGTTTGACCACCACCAACGTGGATATTTACGTCACCAACAGAAAAACCAACGTAAAGTTCAGCTAGCTCTTGATTAGAATCATCTTCTGCTAATCCGTATCCTGCTTTTACCCAGAAGTTGTCAGAATCGTAAGAGTACTTTACTTGTGAGTCATGAAGAGCACCGTTCAAAGTAGAGTAAAGCAGTGCAGAACCACCAAAGAAGTATGAGTAATCAGCGCCGTATACATCATCTGATGTAGTCCATTGCTTACCAAATTTGATTGTTCCCGCTTGATCGCTGCTAAAGCCAAAAATGTGGTTACGTACATACATGTCGCCACTGTCTTTCAATGCAAATTCTACTTTACCAAGAACTTTAAGATCATCAGATGCATTATATTGAGCGTCAACACCAGCACGCGAAGAACCTGAACCTAATTTGGCATCTTGCCCGTCTAGGAACTTAAGCTCTGTACGTAGTTGACCGTAAAAGTCTACTGCGCCGTCTTCTGATTTATAAATTTCCGCTGCGTTTACTGAGCCTGCTGCTGCAACAACTGCAAGTGCTAATAGAGTCTTTTTCATAATAAATCCACTGCCTTTTCTAAGAATGGGAGATCCTTGCCCGGTTCCCTTTTATTTTTATGACTGGTCATTACCACTCTTTGTTGGTTAATCACCGTCACTAAATTTCGAGGTCTAGATTGCAAAAGATTATCCTGCGTGTCAAATAAACTAAAAACAAACCTAAAAAAAACACAAAACTTTCAAAATCAATCGCTTACATTTTTTTTCATTGTTTTACGAGCAGCTTATCCTTAGTTTTATCAGGAAATATAATAATCCAAAAAAAGAACAAAACAGCATTTAACACCACAAATAACTTGTAAAAACGCCACATCTCAGGATTTAACACCTACAAGCAAGTCTTTTTTAATATTTATATTTCGCAACATAAATAAAATAGTTAAGTTCCTGATGGTTCAGTTTTTTTTTGTGAACAAGATCTACCTTTGATTCAAAAGCAAGCTATTTCACCGTAAATGTACCGACTAGTGATATGTGCTACTATCCTCGCTCCGTTACGTAGGTCACAGTATGCTAACTACTAAAATTCAAAAATCTATTCGCACCAGTTATCAAAACCTCCAAGATCAGTTGGACAACTTTGTACCTCGACGTGCTCAAAATTACCTTGTTGCAGAAATAGCGAAGACACTTTGTGGTCAATACCACAAAAGTAATCGCATGATTGTTGCAGAAGCGGGAACCGGGATCGGGAAATCACTGGCTTATTTAATGGCAACTATTCCTGTCGCTGTGCTCAATAACCGAAAAATAGTCATATCAACGGCGACGGTTGCGCTACAAGAACAGCTCGTCAATAAAGATCTCCCTCTATATAGAAGACTGACTGATCGAGAGTTTTCTTTCATATTAGCGAAGGGCAGACAGCGTTATTGTTGTTCCGAAAAGCTAGCCGCTGCCTGCGGGGTTGATGACGGACAAATGGCCATGTTCGAATCTAAGCCAAAGAAGAAGGATATCGACCAACTTCAAACCATGTATCGTAGCCTAACCCAAGGTAAATGGGATGGTGACCGTGATTCGTGGCCAAATCCCATCGACAACATGATTTGGCAGATGATTGTCAGCGATAAGCACAGCTGTAACAACAGTATGCCTACGCATAGAGACTGCCCTTTCCAGAAAGCTCGCTCAGAGCTAGATAAAGCAGACGTGATTATCGCCAATCACAGTTTAGTGATGGCTGATGCAGGCTTAGGCGGCGGCGTGATACTGCCTGAACCAGAAAATAGCATCTATATATTCGATGAAGCTCACCATTTACCGCATGTAGCCAGAGATCACTCTTCTGCGGCTGCGAGCTTAAAAGGCGCAGCATCGTGGTTGGAGCGTTTGAATCAATCAATCACTAAGCTTTCAGGCCTCGCTGACGAGAAACGTGTCCATCGATTTCGAAATGAGCTGCAAGACTCAGTGCAACAGCTGATCCCTACCCTGACTCAAATGAGTAAACAGTTTGACGCTAACCACTTTGAAGACGGCTTGTATCGCTTCGAACATGGCGACTTACCAGAGTGGCTTGAGAATGAATCTAAAGATCTCAAGCAGCTCACGCAAAAGGCGAGCCAAGCCGTTGCGAAGATTGCAGACCTAATTGCAGAACGAGTTAAAGACGGCGAGCTTTCAGCAAAACTTGCAGAGCCGGCACTGGCAGAAATTGGCTTCTATATACAAAGAACAGAGAACCTTGCTCAAGTTTGGCGCTTAATGGCTGAACCGAAGAGAGAAAAAGGCGCTCCTTTGGCTCGTTGGCTCGAACTGAATAAAGAAAGCGAAGGCGATTTCGTTGTGAATGTTTCGCCACTAGAGGTAGGTTGGCAACTGGATCAACAAATCTGGAGCCGCTGTGTGGGTGCCGTATTAGTATCTGCGACCATGAGGGCGCTCAACTCTTTCAGCTTTTTCTGTCATCAAGCCGGTATCAGCCAAAAAGCAGAAGATGGCGTACAGTTTTTGGCTTTGGCATCACCGTTTGATTACCAGAATCAAGCTGAGCTGATCGTTCCGGCAATGAAGTACGAACCACAAGCACCTCAGTTTACCGAATATCTTATTGAAATTTTGCCTAAGGTAATAGAAGACAAAAAAGCCAATCTCGTTCTATTCTCTTCTTACTGGCAAATGAACAAAGTTGCAGAGGCTTTAACAACAGATTTCGTTAAAAAGTCGTGGGCATTGCAGGTTCAAGGTGATACTTCACGAACTGAAATTCTAAAAAAACATAAAAAGCTAATAGACCAAGGTAAAACCAGCGTTCTTTTTGGAACTGGCAGCTTTTCTGAAGGTCTTGATCTACCGGGTGAGCTTCTTGAAAACCTCGTTATTACCAAGATTCCTTTTGGTGTTCCTACCTCTCCCGTAGAGCAAGCACATTCAGAATATATTGAATCACGCGGTGGTAACCCTTTTATGCAGATTACTGTTCCAGATGCGAGTAAAAAGCTTATTCAATCTGTGGGTAGACTACTGCGTAAGGAAAGAGATTCTGGTAAAGTCACGATCCTTGATAGACGCATAGTAACGAAGCGATACGGAAAGTCCCTACTCGATTCACTACCGCCTTTTAAAAGAACAATAAAATACTAATATCCCCTGCCCTTGAGGTAGTTATGGGCCTGTCATCGCTAGGCCCTTGCATTCACAACCCAACATGACTAATCCATCGGTTTTTCATGTGGCTGCCCTATCAGCCGATAACGAGAACACTAGCTATTTATGGAAATGATTGAGCCAACCATGTTGGTCATACTTGCTCTGGTTGCATTTGCAGCAGGCTTTATTGATGCTGTCGCAGGTGGCGGAGGGATGTTAACCGTTCCAGCTTTACTGTCACTTGGTTTACCGCCACACATCGCATTGGGTACTAACAAGCTTGCAGCAACCTTCGCTTCATCTACAGCTGCATTCACTTACTACCGTAAAAAGCTGTTCAAGCCTGAGTGTTGGGTCAATGCATTCATATCTACTTTAATAGGTGCGACCATCGGCACACTCACTGTTGATGCCATTAGCACCGAGTGGTTAGAGAAGGTATTGCCGTTAGTCATTCTTGCCGCAGCGGTCTATACCATTTTTCATAAGACTCCAGATGTGAGCCATAATGTGTCTCCTAAGCCATGCCCTGTGCTTAAGAGAAAACAAAAGTACCAAGGATTCATTCTTGGCTTTTATGATGGGGTTGCTGGCCCAGGAACTGGCGCGTTTTGGACGGTAAGCTCTATGGCGCTTTATCGCTTAAACATCTTACTTGCCTCTGGTCTATCCAAAGCCATGAACTTTACCAGTAACTTTACCTCTTTGGTGACCTTCGCGATTCTTGGTCATATTGATTGGGTTCTAGGTTTAACCATGGGCCTTTGTTTGATGGCCGGTGCATTTGTTGGCGCTCACTCTGCTATTCGGTTCGGTGCTACATTTATAAGACCTGTGTTTGTTACAGTTGTAAGCGTACTTGCAATTAAACTGGCATACGAAGCTTGGTTTGTGAACTTATAGGCAGTAGCCAACGGGAAGTGAAATGAATCAATTTTCAAAGCTAAAAAGTGTTATTGATACCTTGATTGGCCATTGCTCGCAGGTTGACAAATCTCGAGGGGCTTATCATCAAGCCTTGTTTGACCGAGCCTTATTTAAATGCGGCGCCTCTGTTTTGCTTCCCTATGCACTTGAAACTCAGGCAACGTACCGCACCATTGTACGTGAACAAACCTCAAATCAACTGACCGCGTCCAGAG
The DNA here is from genome assembly GCF_013114515.1 of Vibrio sp. AIC-3. Taxonomy (NCBI): domain Bacteria; kingdom Pseudomonadati; phylum Pseudomonadota; class Gammaproteobacteria; order Vibrionales; family Vibrionaceae; genus Vibrio; species Vibrio sp. AIC-3. The sequence continues at coordinate 173,235 of NZ_VTXG01000001.1, forward strand.
CCAACTACCTGACAGAAAAGCTGACCAATCAGATTGCAGCAATCCAAAGAGAGTTAGCCAACCACGATTTACGCTTGGACCGAAAAAGCAAGTCAGGGAAAACCCTGAACGACCTATACAACGAACTCGCCCAGCACCAAGACTGGCAAAAGCGATTGGTCGATTTAGTACGAGTACGAAAGTTAGCGTTTGATTCTGCGCCTCGCCACAGTAAGAAAAAAGCGGAAGAGGCTTGGCAGTTAGCAAAAGAGCGATTAGAACGCTGTGAAGACTCAATGAAAAATATTGAGAGACTGATTAACTTAGAGAACCCTAAGCGAAATGAACACTGATAACACACCATCACCACTGGATAACGCACCAGAAGAAGTTAAGTTAGCTGTCGACCTGATCTATCTGCTCGAAAGCAACGAAATCGATCCAAAAGTCGCGTTAGAAGCAATCAAAATTGTCCAGCAAGATTTACAAGCCAAACTAGCATCTAGCATCTAGCATCTAGCATCTAGCATCTAGCATCTAGCATAAAAATATACAGGATTCACATGTACCAACTCAGCTTTTCTATGCCCGAGTTTCTTGAAAACTACTGGCATAAAAAACCAACCATCTTAAAGGGTGGCTTCCAAAACTTCGTCGACCCAATTTCGCCGGAAGAACTTGCTGGTTTATCGATGGAAGAAGAAGTGGATTCTCGCTTTGTCTCTAACCTCGACAATCAGTGGACTGCAGAACACGGCCCATTCTCTGAAGAAAAGTTTGGCGAATTAACCGAAACTCATTGGCAACTGATCGTTCAAGCAGCGAACCACTGGCACCAAGGCGCAAATCAGCTGACTGAGGCGTTCCAAGCGTTACCAAACTGGTTATTCGACGATCTCATGATCTGCTACTCAGCACCTGAAGGCGGCGTAGGCCCACATATTGATCAATACGATGTCTTCATCATTCAAGGTCAAGGCAAACGTCAATGGAAGGTTGGCGCTAAAGATGTTGGCCAATACAAAGAGACTGTTCAAGCGTCTGCACTTCGTCAAATTGAAGGTTTTGACCCAATCATTGATGAAACTTTAGAGCCGGGCGATATCCTTTATATCCCACCAGGTTTCCCACATGAAGGGAACACGTTAGAGCCGTCAATGAGCTACTCTATTGGCTACCGCTCGCCTAAAGAACAAGAACTGATCAGCAACTTTGCCGATTTTGTACTTGCACATGATATGGGTGACGTTCATCTTCACGATCCAGAATTCAAAACGCAAGATGGCTACGGAAAAATTCGTTCATCGGATTTAAGCAATCTCACAGACATGTTGAAATCTGCACTAGAGCAACCTGAAACCATCAGTGAATTCATGGGTTGTCTGCTAAGCCAATCACGCCACCAGCTTGATATCGTTGCTCCAGAGCCACTATGGACTCAAGAAGAGATCGCTCAATACTTAGAGTCTGAAGGTGAGATTCACCGAGTATCAGGCTTAAAGGCGCTCTACCACGAAAATGAAAGCAACACGGCTTACATCAATGGCGAAGTGGTTAAGGTTGATGAAGCGGATTCTTCGTTACTCAACATACTTTGCGATGAGACCATGATTACCTCGGCTACTGCCCTATCTCCTTCGCGCATAACTGTCGTGACTGAATTGGTCAACAAAGGCTACTGGTTTATCGAAGAGTAAGCAGCGTCAACCGCTGGTTATTGCATAGCCTCTAAATAAACAATTAAAAAAGGGACAAATGAAATCTTCATTTGTCCCTTTTTCTATTCAAGAACTGGTTAAGGCTTAATGCTTATACCTTGAACTGATTGACCAACTTCTGTTGTTGTTGAGACAGTTGGTCAATTTCATTGCCGACTTGCTCAGAAGCCGCGGCTTGCTCCAAGATCTTCGCACTCAAATCGCGAATATTAACCACGCTTTGATTTACTTCACCGGAAACCGATTGTTGCTCTTCGGCTGCTCGAACGATCTGACTGTTCATATCACTGATCGCCTCAATAGAAGTAAAGATCGACCCCAGATCTTCAACTGCTTTCTGAACGTGTAGTGCTGTATCGTTAGCTAGGATATTGCCTTCTTGTATTGCTTCAACGACATCTTGAGTTCCAGCATGAACCTTGTCGATCACCGCTCTGATCTCACCAACCGATGACTGGGTGCGACTTGCGAGGTTTCTTACCTCATCCGCAACAACAGCAAAACCTCGACCTTGTTCGCCAGCACGAGCCGCTTCAATCGCCGCGTTCAATGCCAGTAAGTTAGTTTGCTCAGAGATCCCTTCAATCACACTTAAGATCTCGGTGATGTTTCCGTTATTTTTTGCCAATTCTTCAACAATAGGAACAGCACTCGACATACGCTCAACCAGCTTTCTCATTTCACCGGCTGAAAGTTCAATGACTTGTTGCCCTTGTTGAGCAGAACGATTCGCTTCACAAGCAGCATCAACGGCCACTTCTGCGTTTTGTACCACTAAGCCCGCAGTTTGAGTCATCTCTTCTGCCGCTGTCGCCACAAGATCCACTTCTTTAAATTGAGATTCACTGCTTTCTCGAGTACTTGATGCCGATGCTTTAGCCTGGCTTGTCGTGCTCGCCACTTGCTCAGTGGTGTGAATCACTTCTTTGATCGTGTGTTGTAGCTTGTCTAAGAATAAGTTGAACCCTTTGGATAGCTGACCAATTTCGTCTTGAGATTTCACTTCCAAACGTTGGGTCAAATCACCTTCACCAGAAGCAATATCATTAAGTCGCTCAACCACTTGTCGAATAGGCTTCACAATTGAAAGGGAAGCAAATGCGATAATGGCTAAGCCAAAGATAATAAACACTGTACCGGCGATCACTTCTGTTTTGATGCCTTCACTTAGCTTAGTGCTAATGATGGAATCCAATTTATTTGCGTCAGCGACGACACTGTCTCTTGGGATCTCAAACAACACCCCCCAAGTTTGGTTAGCTGCAACAACAGGTGCAAAGGCAAGTAACCACTCACCGTTCTCGCTCCATTGCGTTGTCACTTCACCACCAAAGATAAAGTCGGTCATTAAATCACTGTTTGTATTGCCACTTTGGAAAGTTGAACCGACTGCAATGCTTGAATCATCAGAAGCGATGACCGAACCATCTAGACTAACCACGTAAGCTTTACCCGCACCGTTAAACAAGCTCTGGTCAGATTGAGTAATCACACTGGTTAAACCATCAAGTCTTAGATCAATACCAAGAAAACCAATAGCAACGTCGTCAACCAAAATAGGGACTGAAATAGAGGACGTAAGTAGTGCTACACCACTGCTGTTCACGACTTTCGGCGTACTAATACACGTTTGCCCTGAAGACAAAGGACAGTAAAAACGTTCGCTATTGCTGTCATCATTCAAGATAGATTCTGAAAGAACGTTCGCTAGAACATTTTCACCGTTATCTGCCACCTTCCAGTAAGGAGCAAAACGACCTTTTTCGTTAGAACCAACATAATCAGCATCGACATAATTCGCATCTTCACTATCGAGCAAGTCAGGCTTGAAAACTAGATACGCTCCTTGAATAGAGTCGAAGTTTAAAACCGAGCGACGAACCATTTCATCCAAGGCGGTACGAAGCTCTTCACTTGGTGTAAAGTTTTCGTCTGCATTGTTTTTTAGAAACTGAGCACTGGCCGCAAGCATCTCTGCGCGGTAAATAGCTTCGTCTACATAACGTTGAGTTTCTTGAGCGTTTAGCTGAGAAACAGACGCCAGCAACTGCTGAGTTTTATTGATAACTGATTCTGAACTTTGAGATTTGATGACTTGTTGATTGCTCGTCGCGTTGTAGATCGAGAAACCAATAAGAGACAGTGACGTAATGATTAAACAACAACCTGCTAAGAGGGTTATTTTCCACTGTACCGATAGAGAGCGCATTTAATATCCTTATTTAAGCCAAAAGACTTCCATAACCATAACTATCACATCGACAACGAATTGCTGTACACAATGTAAATGAGTTAGACGAATAGCTTAGCGGATAATTACAGCACAAATTGCTTACATATAAAACGAAAGTTTATACAAATGTTAATAGAGCGTGTTTTCTTCCTTTTTTCTGTGATTTCAAATGATGTACTCATATAATCATTAGCTGTGTTGCTTAGGTTTTAGCGCTTTGGACATAGCCAGAACATCGATATTTAAAGGAAGCCCACTCCACCCTCTCCCTCTTTAAAATGCAGTAATTTCGGATTAGTTTTTATAATCCAAGTTATAGATTTTTATCTTGCTCAACTTCACACTTTTTGATTGCTAAGCCCGCAATCAAGCTCTAATATCTCGCGCCTAGATTCCCTGAATACTTTATTCATTTGGCTCTCCTTTAATGGAGCGCTAAGGCTTTTTACGTCTTAATTTTTGGAGAGATACGCAAATGTCCGCCTCGTTTCCATTAGCGAAACTTACCTTTTTAATCGCTATTCTGACTGCCGTAGGTCAAATGACTCAAACGATGTACGTGCCTTCTATCGGTCATATGGCAGGTGAGTTCTTAGTTTCGGCATCTTCACTGCAGGCAGTGATGGCGTGTTACTTGATCCCTTATGGTCTGTCGCAATTTGTTTACGGCCCACTTTCAGATCGCCTAGGTCGTAAACCGATCATCGTGATTGGTTTGATCATCTACATCATCGGTACTTTGGTGGCATTGTTCGCTCACGAATATGAATGGTTCTTAGCGGGCAGCTTTATCCAAGGTTTGGGCATCGGTTGTGGTGGTGCGATGTCTCGTACATTGACTCGCGACTGTTTTGAAGGCGCAGAGCTGCACCGTGCAAACAGCTTGATTAGCATGTGTGTGATTTTCTCACCATTGATGGCTCCTGTACTGGGTGGTTACCTAACAGAAGTTTTCGGCTGGCGTTCTAGCTACTTATTCCTTGCGCTGTTTGGTATTGCTGTTGTGATCACTATGATGACGAGCATGATGGAAACACTGCCGAAAGAACGACGCAAGCATGAATCGGTTGCCAACAGCTACAAGTTCGTTCTGTCTGATAAACGTTTCCAAGGTTTCTTATTGGTATTAGTCGCAACCTTTGCTGGTGTAGCCGTATTTGAAGCAGCGGCAGGTGTGTTGCTTGGTGGCGTACTTGGCTTACCGGCAACCACAGTAAGCTTGCTGTTTGTCTTGCCTATTCCAGGTTACTTAGTCGGTGCAGGCTTATCTAGTTACATCGCACAACGTCGCTCTGAGCGCCGCGCACTGAATGTTGGTCTAGTAGCAATCTTGGTAGGCTCAACTGTGGTGCTGATACCAGGTCTGTTTGGTCAAACAACAGCATTAACTTTGATTGGCGGTGCCACAATTTACTTCTTGGGCGCTGGTATCTTATTCCCAGCAGCAACAACGGGGGCACTTTCGCCATTCCCATACCACGCAGGTACAGGAGGCGCGATCTTAGGTGGTATGCAGAACCTAGGTGCTGGCATCGCAACACTGTTGGCATCGTTCTTCCCTGCTCAAGACCAACTGCCACTCGGTTGCCTGATGATTGCTATGTCATTCATCGCTATGCTTGGTTTACGTTGGGTTAATCGTAAACCTGACCACTCAAACGAAATGCCATTGGCTATTTAACGTAAAACTCGAATCTTGCTAAACAAAGGAAAGGGACATACTGAAAAGTGTGTCCCTTTTTGTTGCACATTTATTCCTTCCACTCTCACGTATCAGTAATTTCATTTAACATTACTTTGATTTTTTGAAAACAATAACAGACACTTACGATGAAGGTGCATATCCAGAATCCAATTATAAATAATATCACTGGAAGATACCCAACCAACAAAGGATGCTGGCATCAAAAAGAGTAAGGTGCACACTAAGGATATATAGATGCGTATCGCTTTAACCACATTAGCCGTATCAATAGCGCTTGTCGCCGGATGCAGCAATCAAGGAATCTCAGCCATGAACCACTACTCTCAATCACAACTCGTCGCTCAACAAACCCAAGCACCCGTTGCTAAGAAAGTCCCTCACGCAATGACGATTCATGGTGAAACCCGAATCGATGATTACTATTGGATGCGCGATGATGCACGCCAAGATCCAGAGATATTGCAACAACTTGAGCAAGAGAATCAGTACGCAGATACGGTGTTGAAACATACAGAAGCAGCACAAAAACAATTATTTGAAGAGATTAAAGGCCGAATCGCGAAAGACGACAATTCGGTACCGGTTCGCAAAGGCAGTTACTACTACTCGAATAAGGTCACAGGCGACAACGAATACCCAGTTCACCTGCGTGAAAAAAACTTTTTAGGCACAGACAAGCAAGTCATCTTAGATGTAAACGAGCTAGCAAAAGAGCATGAATTCTTCAGTATTGGTGGCTTAACGATCAGCCCAGACGAAAACTTGTTGGCCTATGGCGAAGATACGCTAAGCCGCCGCATTTACACCATCAAGATCAAAGACCTCACAACAGGTGAATACCTAAAAGATGAAATTGAAGGCGCTTCAAGTGCTATCGCATGGCAAAACGACAACCAAGCCTTCTACTACATCAAAAAAGATCCACAAACATTGCTGGGTTATCAAGTTTACCGCCACGTGTTAGGCACAGCTCAGGCAAGCGATGAGTTAATCTACGAAGAAACCGATAGCGCTTACTACACCTCTTTGAGTAAAAGCAAAGATGGAGAACAGGTCTACATTTGGCACTCGAGCACAGAAACCAGCGGTGTTTCAGTCATCGATGCCAACAACCCAAAGGCTACAGCTGAGGCTTTCTACCCAAAAGAGACCGGCATAGAGTACAGCATCGCTAAGCTAGGTGATTGGTATTACATCTATACCAACTACCAAGCGGTCAACTTCCGTTTAATGAAAGTCACAGCCGAAGAGATGCATGATCGCTCAAAATGGGTCGATGTCATCCCAGCAGACGATAATACTCAGCTTGTAGATTTCGAGTTGTTTGATGACCATCTTGTTTACGAACAACGCGCAGGTGGTTTGTCTACAGTGAAAGTTCGCCAACTCTCAACAGGTTACGAGTTCCCACTTGAATTTAACGACACCGCATTTGCCGCTTACCTAACGAGTAACTATGAATTAGATAACTCAAAAGTTCGTATCTATTACAGCAGCTTAACCACGCCAGGTACTTACTATGATTTCGACCTAAGTACAGGTGAATCCGAACTCATGAAGCAAACACCCGTATTAGGTGATTTCGAAGCGGATAACTACCAATCAGAGCGAATCATGATTACGGCTCGCGATGGTAAGCAAGTTCCTGTCTCTTTGGTTTATCGTAAAGACTTATTTAAGAAAGACGGCACTAACCCAATCTACCAATACGGCTATGGGTCTTACGGCTCTACGATTGAACCTACCTTCAGCTCAACTCGCCTAAGCCTACTGGATAGAGGTTTTGTTTATGCCATCGCACATGTCCGCGGTTCAGAAATGCTTGGTCGCCCTTGGTATGAAGATGGCAAAAAACTGACCAAACAAAACACGTTCAACGACTTTATTGATGTAACCAAAGAGCTTGTTGAAGAAGGCTACGGCGCGAAAGATAAAGTGTTCGCCGTTGGGGGGTCTGCTGGCGGTCTATTGATGGGAGCAATCATCAACCAAGCACCAGAACTGTACCGTGGTATTGGTGCACATGTTCCGTTTGTAGACATTGTGACAACCATGCTCGATGAATCGATCCCTCTAACCACCAATGAGTATGACGAATGGGGTAACCCGAACGATAAAGCCTACTACGATTACATGCTGGGGTACTCACCGTACGACAACATTAAGGTACAAAACTACCCGAACATGTTGGTAACGACAGGCCTGCATGACTCACAGGTGCAGTACTTTGAGCCAATGAAATGGGTTGCGAAGCTGCGTGAAATGAAAACAGACAACAACGTATTGCTGTTCAAAACCGATATGGAAGCCGGTCACGGTGGCGCTTCTGGCCGATTTAAACGATTAAAAGAAGACGCACTTGAATACGCGTTCTTTTTGGATTTACTTAAGACTCAATAGATTCTACGTAACTGTAAGTATTCACATCATTTAATGTCGCCATTTTGTCTCTACAAAGTGGCGACAGAAATTATTAAGCATGGTTAAATACGTTGAACCATGAAATCCACCAAATCAAAAACCTTTAAAAACAACCAGTGACAAAGGTTTACGAGAGGTATAAAAATAAATGAAAGTAATTAGCTTCAACATCAACGGTCTTAGAGCCCGCCTTCACCAACTGCAAGCTATTATCGACAAACACCAACCCGACGTGATTGGTCTGCAAGAGATAAAAGTGCACGATGAAGCCTTCCCAATTGCTGATGTTGAAGCAATGGGCTATAAGGTTTACTTCCACGGTCAAAAAGCCCACTACGGTGTGGCAATGTTGTGTAAGCAAGAGCCTATTTCTGTGCAGAAGGGTTTCCCAACAGATAATGAAGACCATCAAAAACGCATGATCATGGCGACGTTTGAAGATGAAAATGGTGAAAAGGTTACCGTGCTAAATGGCTACTTCCCTCAAGGGGATAACATCAAGCATGAAACAAAATACCCGTACAAACGCCAGTTCTATAAAGACTTAATGACTTACTTAAACGATTATCACAACAAAGATGAGCAAGTGATTGTGATGGGCGACATTAATATCAGCCCTATCGACGCAGACATCGGCATTGGTGAACCTAATGCGAAACGTTGGTTAAAAACTGGTAAATGTTCTTTCCAACCAGAAGAGCGCGAATGGTTGAAAACATTGATGGATTGGGGCTTTGTAGACAGCTTCCGCTTGCTGCACCCTGAAGTGAATGATCAATACTCGTGGTTTGATTACCGCTCAAAAGGCTTCGTAGACAACCGCGGCCTGCGTATTGATGTAGTCCTAGCGACTCAAAAGCTTGCTGATAAGTGTACTGAAGCTGGCATCGATTACGAGCTACGCGGCATTGAAAAACCGTCTGATCACGCGCCAATTTGGTCGACGTTCAAGTAACGAGTTAAACAGACACTTTCAATAAAAACGGCGCTCAATGAGCGCCGTTTTGTTAACTATGTAAAATGCAATTAGCTAAGTGGTCTTAGGTAAGCAAGGAAACGTTTCTCTGCGAATTTGAAAATCGCGATGATGATGAACGTTAACGCCATGTAGAACAGACCTGCCGTTAGGAAAGACTCGAATGGAGCGTAGTAACGTGAGTTAACCAAACGTGCTGCACCGGTTAAGTCCATAATGGTTACGATACCCGCTACCGCAGAGCCGTGAAGCATGAAGATGACTTCGTTACTGTAAGCCGGCAATGCGCGACGCAGAGCACTTGGTAAAATGATACGACGGTAAGTCTTCGGTGTACTCATGCCGTAAGCTTTTGCTGCTTCGACTTCACCTTTAGGTAAGCCGTTAATCGCACCACGAATGATCTCTGCGGTATAAGCTGACGTGTTAAGAATGAATGCCACCAAAGCACAGAACCATGCGTTTTCCCATAATGTGTCTTTCACTGGGAAGAATTGGTCCATACCGTAGTAAATCAGGTACAGCTGAACCAGTAATGGCGTACCACGGAAGAAATAGATGAATGACCAAGCCGGAGCATTAATCAGCATATTTGGGCTGTTACGAGCGATAGCTAATGGTATGGCTACGAATAAGCCAATGATCAAAGCAACGCAAACCATCCAAGCCGTTGTCCATAAACCACCAAGGTAAATCGGCAGGCTTTCAATTATCAATGAAAAGTCCATAACTACCTCGCGTGGATACTGAATTTACGTTCAACCAGCTTAAGCAGGCCCGTTGAAACACTGGTGAAGAATAAGAAGATAATCGCCACAGTCATGTAGAAAGTGAATGGCATTTTGGTTGAACCCGCCGCCAGTGCACTAACACGTACCATGTCTTCTAGGCCAATAATCGAAACCAGCGCAGTGGTTTTAAGTAATACCAGCCAGTTGTTACCAAAACCCGGTAGCGCATGACGAATCATCTGCAGTAGCAGTATGCGGTGAAACGCCTTTACAGGGCTCATACCATAAGCTTTTGCCGCTTCCATCTCACCGCTGTCGACAGCCATGATCGCACCACGGAACGTTTCTGCCATATAGGCACCGAAAATAAAACCTATGGTTAAGACACCAGCAACAAATGGGCTGACATCAATATAATCAGGTAGGTAAGAGGTCCATTCGTGGTTAGGATCACTGGATGCAAACCACTCGTTGAGCCACTCGTTGATGGAATACAAACTGTTGTTTAAAAGGATTTGTCCACCAAAGAAAATCAGCATCATCAGTACGAGATCGGGAATGCCTCGAATGACGGTTGTGTAGAGGGTTGCAATAGCACGAGCCCAGCGATAAGGCGCGAGTTTTGCTAAGGCACCTAGCATACCAAGAACCATAGCTAAAATTAGCGACAGCAAGGCAACTTCGATTGTGAGCACCGCCCCTTTCAGGATCGACGCTTCATATCCTTGTAAATCAAACATAATGGATTCCAACAGAACTGCGAAAAAGTTGGTAAGACAGGGAGAGGAGAACCTCTCCCTTAAGAATTGACGCTAAAGATTACTGACCGTATACGTCGTAGTTGAAGTATTTAGCCGCGATATCTTGGTAGATGCCTTTTTCACGTAGTGAAAGGATTGCCGCATCTAATTGCTTAGTCAGATCTTTGTCTTGCTTACGTAGAGCAATACCAAAACCTTCGCCGAACCACTTAGGATCAGTTAGTGATGGGCCAACAAACTCGTAGTCTTCACCACCAGCTTTGTTCAGCACGCCTTCTTCTAGAGCAGATGCATCACCTAGTACAGCAGCAACACGACCGTTTGCTAGATCAAGGTAAGCTTCGTCGAATGAACCGTAACGAACGATCTCTACTGTATCGCCGTAGTTGTCTGTTAGGTATTTATCGTGAGTTGTTGCACGTTGAACTGCAATCTTTTGACCGCTTAGATCATCAAAGTTAAGGCCTGCACCTTTCTTAGCGATGAACTTGTTTGGGATAAGTGCGTATTTACCAGTGAAGTCGATTTTTTTCTTACGCTCTTCCGTGATAGACATTGCCGCGATGATCGCATCATATTTACGAGCAAGTAGAGAAGGAATGATACCATCCCAGTCTTGTGCAACGATCTTACACTGCACCTGCATTTCAGTACAAAGTGCGTTAGCCATATCGACATCGAAGCCTTTCAGTGACCCGTCAGCTTCTGTCCAGCTAAATGGAGGGTAAGCACCTTCAATACCAAAGCGTACTGTTTTCCATTCTTTTGCTTGAGCTACGCCCGTTGCAGCAGTTGCAGCAAGTGCCGCGACTAATAACCACTTTTTCATATCCCTACTCCTGTGATTTAGGTTTTTATGTTTTGCTAGTTTTAATATTGTGTTTGTTGTTGCTTATTAACTTACTTGTTGTGTTTTATTGTTCACACCGTCGCTGTTTACCGTTGGCAACGGCGTTTCAATTCTGATTAGTAAATCGATGAGATAAATTGTTGTAAACGTTCAGATTCAGGTTCCGTAAACAGTTTAGCTGGATCGCCCTGTTCTTCCACTAGACCTTGATGCAGGAACATCACATGGTTTGATACGTCACGAGCAAAAGCCATTTCATGTGTTACCACAAGCATGGTTCTTCCTTCTTCTGCTAGATCTCGCATTACACCAAGTACTTCCCCTACTAACTCAGGGTCAAGTGCTGATGTTGGCTCATCAAACAGCATCACTTCCGGATCAACCGCTAACGCTCGAGCAATTGCCGCTCGTTGTTGTTGTCCACCGGATAAATGACCTGGGTAGTAATCTTTGCGCTCATACAAGCCTACTTTTTTAAGTAGTAGCTCTGCATTTTCAATCGCTTGTGCTTTAGGTACACCTAAGACGTGAACAGGCGCTTCGATAACGTTTTCGAGAACGGTCAGGTGAGACCAAAGATTGAAGCCTTGAAAAACCATCGCTAAGCGAGAACGGATTCGCTGTACTTGTTTTTCGTTGGCAGGAACAGATACGCCTTGGCGGTTGTTTTTCATTTGAATTAATTCGCCATTAACCCAAATCTCGCCTGCAGTTGGTGTCTCTAAAAGGTTGATACATCTAAGGAAAGTACTTTTACCCGACCCTGAAGATCCGATAATCGATACAACATCGCCTTTATGCGCAGAAAGTGAAATTCCCTTTAAAACTTCATTTTGACCAAACGTTTTGTGTAGATCCTTTATGTCCAGCGCTGGTACATCTTTCATGCGCTTTCTCTCCCAAGTTTGTGAAAATGCAAGGTACTCCGACCTTTTCATGCGATACAAACTAGCACCACACGAAACAACATGCAACAAATTATTAACCTGATAAATTGGAATAAATAGCGATTCACTCTGACTTATTATGCAAAAGGTAGCGTTTTCGCCTCAATTTAATGAATGAGTTCTATCAATAAGCTGCAATTACACCCCTTACATTGTTTAAATAAAGTTAATCAAAATGAGATTCTCGTAGCTGGATGTCTCACAAGAAAAACACGTTTTGTGAACTTATAAACATTACTGTCGACAAAATATAGCGCACACATTCAGCACACTGCCCTCACCATAAAGCACAATTATTTTAAGGTTATTACATTGTAAGCATTTCACTCGGAACAGTTGGGAAGCAAGTAATAGTGAAATAACTCAGTAAGAATTGAGTATTGAACTCGAGCCATGACGACAAAGGCTCGAAGAAGATAGGTAAACGTCAATTTGTGAAAACTAATTACACGATTCATCAATGGGAAGTTAATGAATCGCTGCGTTTTGTAGCTTTCTTTCACATATACTCATAAAGTGATCAAGATCAATCACCCTAAAGGGTAAGCTTGTTAGACTCCTCAGCAAAGAATAAGGCATTAAAAATGCCAAACATTTCTTTTAACTTAGCTGCATAAAGCACATCAAAACCGTGCAACATGATGTTAATGAGTTATAACTAAGAAATAACGCAATTACGCGAACTTATAGAATTCAATTTTAGAATTACTAACATAAAATATGAGGAATCTATGTCAGACGTTGTGAACAATGCGAACTCTGAAGTAGAAGAGAAAAGCTATAAAGAGCTACACCGCCCTGCTTCTGAATTTGAGAACCGCTCAGATTATCTAGATCACGAACTTCAAATCATGAAGCCTCGCCGCTTTGGCCTAAACCTTCCTGGCCGTGACTTCCGCTTTGAACTAGAAGACCTTGTTCCTGCACTGGCTGGTACCATTGGTATCATCGCGATGTACTCTGCAGTAATGATGTCTTGGGCTGAAGGCCTAACTCAAGCTTGGGATCACGTAAACCTTGGTAAAGACTTTGCGATTGAAGTCGCTCGTGTAGAAATGCTTATCCCTGCACTGCTGTTCTGTATCCTTGCTTCTGGTTTCTTTAACCCTAAAGCTAACCTTGCCGGTAACCACGGCCCAATGATTCCTCTTATTGGTACCATCGCTCTTGCTGGTGCTCACCCTCTTGCATTGGCAATCCTTATCGGTGTCTTCGGTCTTATCCTAAGCTTCCTAAAAGGTGGGTCTAAACTTGTTAACCTTACCTCTGAAGGTACGGCGGGTGGCTTGCTCATCTTCTTGGGTCTAACCGGTACAATGAGCCAAATCAACTCAATTCAAGCTTGGGCTGTTGGTCTTCAGTCTGACACTGTCGCTGCTGGTAGCATGGGTTACATCGGTTTGATTGTTCTAGCCGTTACCATCGGTCTATATGCATTCCTTGCTAAAGTGAACAAGCGTTGGTTAGCAATCCCTGTTTGTGCTTTCACTGGTCTAGCTATTGCTCTAGTACTTGGTGCTGGTTTCGATATCAAATTCGTAACTGAAACAGGCATTCCAAACCTAAACCCAATCTACTGGTGGGGTTCTACTGAAGAAGGTTGGATGCTTGGTTTACCAAACGTTGAGCACTTCATCGCTTCTCTACCATTTGCAATCCTAGCAGTAGCAATGTGGTCACCTGACTTCCTAGGTCACCGTATCTTCCAAGAACTGAACTACCCTAAAAAGTCTGAAAAAGTACTGATGGACGTAGACGACACAATGACTATGTGTTCAGTTCGTCAAATGGTAGGTACAGCAGTTGGTGGGGGTAACATCACTTCATCTTGGGGTACTTACATGATCCCAGCGGCTATCGCGAAACGTCCAATCCCTGGCGGCGCAATCTTGCTTGGCTCTCTATGTATTATTGTTGCGATTCTTGGCTTCCCAATGGACGTAGCAGTATGGCCACCAGTGATGCGTGTTGCGCTACTTGTAGGTGTATCTCTACCTCTACTTGAAGCGGGTATGCAGATGGTTAAAGATTCAAAAGACTCTCAAGCAGCTGGTATCTGTATCTTCGGTTCAGCGGTTGTTAACCCAGTATTAGCATGGGCACTGACTATGCTTCTAGATAATAACGGTCTAATTGGTGATAAAGAGCGTGCGAAGCGTCTATCATTTGTAGATAAGATTGTTATCCCAGTTGGCGTTTTAGTTATCTGTCTAGTAGCAATGCTTGCAGTTGGTATGCTAGAAAGTCAATATGGCCTAAAAGCTTGGCTATAATGGTCCTTACTACACAAAAGTAGTATTAGGATTAAAAAAAAGTTTGGGTGGCAACCCCTGCCACTCAAATTTTTTCAACTTTTTTTGGCATTTATTGATTTAGTTTAAGGTTTGCAGAAATTTTTTAGCGTAGTCTTGAATTCATAGAGTAAAGACAACATATAAAAGGTAGTGACAATATATATAACCATATGACGCTTATATGCTCATATATATTGTTATTAATAAGAGTGTACTACCCTTACGAGGGGCGCTGGCTCAACAGTGTTAATGTACGTATTTTTTCTACTAAAAAGGTAGGTATGTCATGGCAGAGCAATTTGCTAAAGCTTGGGAAGATTTTGCTGCAGGTGAGTGGCAAAGCGAAGTAAACGTTCGTGATTTCATTCAAAAGAACTACACGCCGTATGAAGGCGACGAATCTTTCCTAGTTTCTGAGGGTACTGAAGCAACTAACAAGCTTTGGTCTTCGGTAATGGAAGGTATCAAACAGGAAAACGCAACTAAAGCACCTGTAGATTTCGATACTTCTGTTATCTCTACCATTACTGCTCACGATGCAGGTTACATTGAGAAAGATCTTGAGACTATCGTTGGTCTACAAACTGAGAAGCCACTAAAACGTGCAATCATCCCTAACGGTGGTGTGCGTATGGTTGAAGGTTCTTGTAAAGCATACGGTGAAACTCTTGACCCAATGGTTTCAAAAATCTACTCAGAATACCGCAAAACACACAATGCTGGCGTTTTCGATATCTACACTCCTGATATCCTAAAATGTCGTAAGTCTGGTGTTCTGACTGGTCTTCCTGATGCTTACGGCCGTGGTCGTATCATTGGTGACTACCGTCGTGTTGCACTTTACGGTATTGATTTCCTAATGAAAGACAAGCAAGCTCAATTTGCTTCTCTTCAAGAGCAATTCGAAAACGGTGAAAACCTAGCAGAAACAATGCAACTGCGTGAAGAGATCTCTGAGCAACATCGTGCTCTAGGTCAAATCAAGCAAATGGCTGAGAAATACGGTTTCGATATCTCTGAGCCAGCTCAAACAGCTCAAGAAGCTATCCAGTGGACTTACTTCGGCTACCTAGCTGCTGTTAAATCTCAAAACGGTGCTGCAATGTCTCTAGGTCGTACTTCGACTTTCCTAGACATCTACATCGAGCGTGATATCGCTGCTGGCAAGATCACTGAAGAACAAGCACAAGAAATGATCGACCACTTCGTAATGAAACTGCGTATGGTTCGTTTCCTACGTACTCCTGAGTACGATGAGCTGTTCTCTGGCGACCCAATCTGGGCAACAGAGTCTATGGGTGGTATGGGTATCGACGGTCGTACGCTAGTAACGCGTTCGAACTTCCGTTTCCTAAACTCTCTATACACTATGGGTCCTTCTCCAGAGCCAAACATCACTGTTCTTTGGTCTGAGCAACTACCTGACGGCTTCAAGCGTTTCTGTGCGAAGGTATCTATCGATACTTCTTCTATCCAGTACGAAAATGATGACCTAATGCGTCCTGACCTAGAGTCTGATGATTACGCTATCGCTTGTTGTGTATCTCCAATGATCGTTGGTAAGCAAATGCAGTTCTTCGGTGCTCGTGCTAACCTTGCGAAAACAATGCTTTACGCAATCAACGGCGGTGTGGACGAGAAACTTAAGATGCAAGTTGGTCCTGTTTCAGACAAGATCACTGACGAAGTTCTTAACTACGATGACGTAATGGGTCGCCTAGACACATTCATGGACTGGTTAGCTAAGCAATACGTGACTGCACTAAACAGCATTCACTACATGCACGACAAGTACAGCTACGAAGCGTCTCTAATGGCTCTTCATGACCGTGACGTTCGTCGTACTATGGCTTGTGGTATCGCTGGTCTATCTGTTGCAGCTGACTCACTATCTGCAATCAAGTTCGCGACTGTTAAACCAATCCGCGACGAAGATGGCATCGCAACTGACTTCGAAATCGAAGGCGATTACCCTAAATACGGTAACAACGACTCTCGTGTAGATGATATTGCTTGTGAACTAGTTTCTACGTTCATGAACAAGATCCGTAAGCTTAAGACTTACCGTAACTCTATCCCTACACAGTCAGTTCTTACTATCACGTCTAACGTGGTTTACGGTAAGAAAACAGGTAACACTCCAGACGGTCGTCGTGCTGGCGCTCCTTTCGCTCCTGGTGCAAACCCAATGCACGGTCGTGATGAGAAAGGCGCTGTAGCTTCACTAACGTCTGTAGGTAAACTACCGTTTGCTGACGCACAAGATGGTATCTCTTACACGTTCTCTATCGTGCCAAACGCACTAGGTAAAGAACAAGACAGCCAACGTGCTAACCTTGCAGGCCTAATGGATGGTTACTTCCACCACGAAGCTGGCATTGAAGGTGGTCAACACCTTAACGTTAACGTTCTTAACCGCGAAACTCTTGAAGACGCAGTTAAGCACCCTGAGAAATACCCTCAGCTAACAATCCGTGTATCTGGTTACGCTGTTCGCTTTAACTCTCTAACTGCAGAGCAACAAGCTGACGTAATCGCACGTACATTTACTGAGTCTCTATAAGCTCACGCTCAATAGACAGTAAATAATATTAGCCTCGCCAATGTGCGGGGCTTTTTTATATCTGAAATAAATCGCACTACACTCACCTATCCCGCGAAATGTTAGGTTGAGCAAAAAAGCACCCTGCCATTCACTTTTTTTCCACAAATTCTGTCAAATTACGGTAATATCGCGGTTCATAATTTAAGAGTAACTGCTCCATGAAATACCTGCGTTGTTTACCCCTGATTCTTCTCTCTTTCTCATCTTTAGCCTCTGAGCGTTCTACGTTAACTTTTGCTTTAGATAATGATGGTATTTTTGGTGTCGACCAAGACTATACCAACGGCTTATTTCTGGGTTACACATCATCAAGTATTACGCCATATAACTGGGTAAAACCATTGAGTCTTTCCTACTGGGGCGCAAGCTCTCTAGACAAGTGGGAAATCACCATTGGCCACAAGATGTATACGCCTTCTGACATTGAGTTAGAAACGCCATCGCCTAATGATCGCCCATACGCAGGTTACCTTCACACTGAATTCAATTACATCAGCTTAAACCCACAGCAAGCCCAGCGTTTTAATATCACGTTTGGTACTACGGGCGAACGTGCACTGTCTGAAGATGCTCAAAAGCTGGTTCACTCAATCACTAAGTCGGATGAGCCGATGGGTTGGGAATACCAAGTCGATGATGAATGGGCGGGAAGCGTTGGTTACCTAAGCCATTTCAACCTAATGCGTAATCAAGCTCTTGCGAATACTGACTACGAAATCTCTAACGTTTCTGAAATCAACGTCGGTAACTTTAGAAGTGACATTTCAACGGGCTTCATGTTTCGTTGGGGTACAGACTTAGGCGGTAACTTTGGTGCAGCTAACATCACCACAGAAAACCCATTCAAACCGGGCATGATCGGCGCATCAAACGCTGGTTGGTTTACCTATGCAGGCCTCGAAGGTCGCTACCGATTCAACGACCTGACTATCGAAGGCGATCGCTCAGGTGTTGATGAGTACGCTAATAAAAACAACGAAGATCCAGCGATCTACGATGTGACTTTAGAGAACATTCAAGCAACTGCTGTATTGGGTGTCGCTTGGTATAACCGATACGTTGGTGCCTCTTTCGCGCTAACCGCAAAAACACCGGATTACGAAGAAGCGAAAGAGTCAGTGTACACCACTGGCGGTATCACAATGTTTGCTTTCTTCTAGCCACCAGTAAGGGCTTTCGTCCTTTACTTTTCAAGTTTAATAAAGGCAATCATCTTCACAGGTGGTTGCCTTTATTTTTAAAGGTCTCGTTACCATTTGACCCTATTTTATGTACCGTTTTTGTAATAAAATAAACGGTATAAATTCCTCTACGAGAATAGCTCATGTCTACAACTGGTCGCATTCACTCATTCGAATCTTGTGGTACTGTCGATGGCCCTGGTATCCGCTTTATTGTGTTTCTTCAAGGCTGCTTAATGCGTTGTATGTACTGTCATAACCGTGATACATGGGATCTTCATGACGGAAAGGAAGTAACGGTCGAAGAGATCATCAACGAAGCAAAATCATACCGTCATTTCATGAAAGCATCGGGCGGTGGTATCACCTGTTCTGGTGGTGAAGCGATGCTACAACCTGAGTTTGTTCGTGACTTTTTCCGCGCAGCTCAAGCTGAAGGCATCCACACTTGTCTTGATACTAATGGCTACATTCGTAAGCACACTGAAGTGGTTGATGAAGTCCTAGAAGCCTCTGATCTAGTTATGTTGGATCTTAAGCACATGCGAGATGAGATTCACCACGATTTCATTGGTGTATCAAACAGACGTACTCTGGATTTCGCACGCTACTTACACAAAATCGGTAAGAAGACGTGGATTCGTTATGTGATTGTCCCTGGCTACACGGACACACCTGAAGATGCTCATCTGCTAGGCGAATTCATCAAAGACATGGATAACATCGAGAAAGTAGAGCTGCTTCCATACCATAAGCTGGGTGCACATAAGTGGGAAGCACTTGGTTTTGACTACCCTCTTGAAGGTACAAATCCGCCAAGCAAAGAGAAAATGGATGAGATTGTTGCTGTTCTTAGCCAGTATCATTCAAACGTAAAATACTAATACTGCAGACGATGCTCAACCTCTATTTTAAACGCCTCAATTTCGATTGGGGCGTTTTCTTTTCTAGCGCTAACTATCCTTTCACTTTTCTTTACAACTTTTGTTTATCAATTAAAAAAATCATATTAAATCCGTGTTGAGATCATGTTTCCACGCGTAGGAATGCTGTTACTCTTACTGCAACAAAAGAATATAACATTTAGTTTTTTAGTGAGGCTCATCCCATGGAAATGACCAATGCTCAGCGTCTAATTCTATCAAATCAATACTACCTAATGTCTCAAATGAACCCTGAGAACTCGGCGAAATACCAGCGTCTACAAACGATTGTAGAACGTGGTTACGAACTCCAAATGCGTGAACTTAACAAAGAGTTTGGTTGTTTGACTGAAGCAGAATGTCGCGAAATTATCGACATCATGGAGATGTACCATGCAATGCAAGAGTCGAACAAAATGCTTGCAGAACAAGAGCGTGCTGAAGTAGACCAACGTCGCCTGCAGTTCTTAGGTTTTGATATCGCTTCTGAAGCGCAGATCGTACACTACGTGCGTTTCCTTGTTGATTCTGAAGGTCTTTACCCTCAATTCGACAAAGCCGATCACCACTTCAATAGCCAGATGCCAATGCTAGAGAAGTACCGTCGCATGCTAACAACATGGCGCAACTGCCCTCGTCAGTACCACCTATGTGCGACAGAGCTATCTCAAATCTTTAGCGCTTAATTCGTTAATAGATCTGCGATAACTTTTAAAAAGTTTCAAGAAAAAGGGTTACTCATCATGAGTAACCCTTTTTTTAATGTTCGCACACAAAGAGAAAAACCAAAGCAACTAGAAAACGTAAGCAACACCAACGTTCGCGGCCATGTTGATACCACTTTCAAGTATTGGGCTATTCTCTATATCACCTTCAAGGTTGGTATAACGAACGCCACCAGTTACTCGAACATTTGGCGTAACATGCAGATAGCCACTATTTTGAACCCATTATTCTTCACTACATCTACCTATTTATTGAGCAATTTTTGATAACTTCGCGCATTATATGGTACTCCATTCCAAAAATCAATAGAGCCCAGTTATATATCTAATGCACATAAATCCATTGTGAGTATTGTTAAGCGACCTAAAATCTCAAAACAAACGGCCAGATCCCCTCGAATGTAAAATAATTTGATTCTACGCGCCTCAAGTTGCCTATTGCGCTCGCCACGTTTTTCACACGCAAAATTGTAAATAAATACATAATTGTTAAGCAAAATTGTGGAAGCGGGTCTAACCTTAAAATGTAGGGAGAGCCTATTTTTCAATCGCTCGTCAGTTTTGACTGGTTAACAAGGGGAATGTGACTATGAGTATCTTTGACCACTATCAATCACGTTATGAAGCAGCCAAGGAAGAAGAGCTGACATTGCAGGAGTTCTTAGGGCTGTGTAAAGACGATAAAAGTGCTTACGCTAATGCTGCCGAGCGCTTATTACTAGCCATTGGCGAACCAGAGGTTATTGACACTGCTCAAGACCCTCAACTGAGTCGTATTTTCTCGAACCGTGTCATCTCACGCTACAGCGAATTTAAAGATTTCTACGGTATGGAAGATGCGATTGAACAGATTGTTTCTTACTTAAAACATGCTGCGCAAGGTTTAGAAGAACGTAAACAAATCCTTTACCTACTTGGCCCTGTGGGCGGAGGTAAATCTTCTCTCGCTGAAAAACTCAAAGCCCTGATGCAGAAACTACCAATCTATGTATTGTCTGCTGACGGTGAACGAAGCCCAGTAAACGATCACCCATTCTGTCTATTCGACGTTAACGAAGACGGCGACTTATTGAAGAATGAATATGGCATTGAGAAACGCTATCTTCGCTCAATTATGTCTCCGTGGGCAGCAAAACGTCTGCACGATTTTGGCGGTGATATTTCCAAATTCAAAGTCATCAAACTGCGCCCTTCTATTCTCGATCAAGTTGCGATCGCGAAAACGGAGCCAGGTGATGAAAACAACCAAGATATCTCGTCTCTGGTTGGTAAAGTTGATATTCGTAAACTTGAACACTTCTCTCAAGATGATCCTGATGCCTACAGCTACTCTGGTGCGCTTTGTAAAGCCAACCAAGGTGTGATGGAATTCGTGGAGATGTTCAAAGCGCCAATCAAAGTATTACACCCTCTACTTACGGCAACACAAGAAGGTAACTTCAACGGTACCGAAGGGCTTTCTGCACTGCCATTTGACGGTATGATTCTCGCTCACTCGAACGAATCTGAGTGGCAGACCTTCCGTAACAACAAAAACAACGAAGCATTCCTCGACCGTGTGTACATTGTAAAAGTCCCTTACTGTCTGCGTGTGTCTGAAGAAGTTAAGATCTACAAGAAACTGCTTGAGCACAGTGAGCTATCCCAAGCGCCTTGCTCACCAAGCACACTCGATCTGCTATCGCAATTCAGCATTCTTTCGAGACTAAAAGAGCCTGAAAACTCATCTCTATTCTCTAAGATGCGTGTTTACGATGGTGAGACTCTAAAAGACACCGATCCAAAAGCGAAGAGCTACCAAGAGTACCGAGATTATGCTGGCGTTGACGAAGGCATGTCTGGGCTATCAACGCGTTTCGCCTTTAAGATCCTGTCTCGTGTGTTTAACTTCGACCAAGCCGAAGTGGCCGCGAACCCAGTGCACCTGTTCTACGTTATTGAGCAGCAAATCGAACGGGAGCAGTTCCCTCAAGAGACCGCCGAGAAGTACCTAGAGTTCTTGAAAGGATACCTAGTGCCACGCTACGTAGAGTTCATCGGTAAAGAAATTCAAACCGCTTATCTAGAGTCTTACTCTGAGTACGGTCAGAATATCTTCGACCGCTATGTCACCTACGCAGATTTCTGGATTCAAGACCAAGAGTACCGCGACCCAGAAACAGGCCAACTATTTGACCGTGCTTCTCTGAATGGCGAACTAGAGAAAATCGAGAAGACAGCCGGTATCAGTAACCCTAAAGACTTCCGAAATGAGATTGTGAACTTTGTGCTTCGTGCCAAAGCCAACAATAACGGTCAAAACCCAGTGTGGACGAGCTACGAGAAACTGCGCACTGTGATTGAGAAGAAAATGTTCTCTAACACAGAAGAGCTACTTCCTGTTATTTCGTTCAATGCTAAGACCTCAACGGATGATCAGAAAAAACATGACGACTTCGTTGCTCGTATGATGGAAAAAGGCTACACCGAGAAGCAAGTGAGACTGCTATCTGAGTGGTACCTAAGAGTTCGTAAATCCTCATAACTAAACGGTATTGAGCTGCTCAACTGAGCAGCTCGTATAAACCAATAACTTTTATACCTTAGTAAATCAATAACTCTTATACCCGAATAAAAAGTAGGATCGCGACATCAGCTGAGAGGGAGTTCTTATGGCACAATTTATCGATCGGAGGCTCAATGGCAAAAATAAGAGTGCTGTGAATAGACAGCGTTTCTTACGACGCCATAAAGAGCAAATCAAAGAATCTGTGGCCGATGCAGTTAACCGACGCTCAATCACCAATACAGAAACAGGTGAAGACGTCACTATTCCCCATAAAGACATCAAAGAGCCGAACTTTCACCAAGGTCAAGGCGGCGTAAGAGAGCGCGTTCACCCAGGTAATGATCAGTTCATCACTGGCGATAAAATCGAACGCCCTAAAGGTGGTGGTCAAGGTGGTGGCTCAGGCCAAGGCGACGCAAGCCCTGATGGCGAAGGCCAAGATGAATTTACCTTCCAAATTTCAAAAGATGAGTATCTTGATATTCTCTTTGAAGATTTAGCTCTACCTAATCTAGAGAAAAATCAGGTCAACAAAATCACCGAATGGAAAACTCACCGCTCTGGTTACCAAAGCGCGGGGATTCCATCCAACATCGCTATCGTTCGTTCACTACAGCAATCTCTGGCTCGTAGAACCGCGATGACAGCAGGTAAAAAGCGCGAGCTTAACCTACTGATGGAACAGCTTGACCAAGTTAAAATGACGGAGCCGGCACAACCTTTTGAGGAAGGTCGCCTCAAAGAAGAGATTGCCGAGTTACGTAAAAAGATTGAAAGCGTGCCGTTCATTGACACCTTCGACTTACGTTTTAAAAACTACGAGAAGCGCCCTATTCCATCTAGCCAAGCCGTGATGTTCTGTCTAATGGATGTATCGGGCTCTATGGATCAGGCCACAAAAGATATTGCGAAGCGCTTTTATGTTCTTCTGTATCTGTTCTTAAATCGCACCTACGAAAACGTCGATGTTGTGTTTATTCGTCACCATACTCAGGCTAAAGAGGTCGACGAACATGAGTTTTTCTACTCACAAGAAACGGGTGGCACCATTGTTTCAAGCGCACTGAAACTGATGAAGGAAATTGTCGCAGACCGCTACCCTGCTAATGAGTGGAACATCTATGCAGCACAAGCCTCTGATGGCGATAACTGGGCTGATGACTCGCCTCGTTGTAAAGAGCTGTTGGTCAACACGCTTCTGCCAACTTGTCAGTATTACTCTTATATCGAAATTACACGCCGCTCTCACCAAACGCTTTGGCACGAGTATGAGAAGTTAGAAGCAAGCTTTGACAACTTCGCCATGAAAAACATTAAAACGGTGGATGATATTTTTCCTGTGTTTAGAGAACTGTTCCAGAAAGAGACAGCGTAAGGGAGTTTGCCATGACAGCGAAATCAAACGTTGCAGAGAAAAACAAAGCTGCAAAAAAGAAAAACGACAAGATGCTGCCTGATGGTCCAGATTGGACGTTCAACCTCTTGGAGAAATACCACGTAGAAATCAAACGTGTTGCGCAGCATTACCGTTTAGATACTTACCCAAACCAGATTGAAGTGATTACTTCAGAACAGATGATGGATGCCTACTCGAGCATTGGTATGCCTATCAATTACAACCACTGGTCTTTTGGTAAGAAATTCATTCAAACCGAGCAAAACTACAAGCATGGCCAAATGGGCTTGGCATACGAAATCGTAATCAACTCCGATCCGTGTATCGCTTACCTGATGGAAGAGAACACGGTCACAATGCAGGCGCTGGTAATGGCTCACGCTTGTTATGGCCACAACTCTTTCTTTAAAGGCAACTACCTGTTCCAAACATGGACCGATGCCAGTTCCATCATCGATTACTTGTTGTTTGCTAAGAAGTACATCAGTGGTTGTGAAGAGAAATATGGTGTTGCTGAAGTCGAGCAGCTCCTTGATTCTTGTCACGCACTGATGAATTACGGCGTAGACCGATACAAACGCCCTGAGAAGATTTCCATTGCAGAAGAGACAGCAAGACAAGAAGAACGCGAAGCTTATCTGCAATCTCAAGTGAATGAGCTATGGCGAACCGTTCCTCAAAATAAAAGTAAGGAAGAAGAGACCAAGATCCGCTTTCCTAGCGAGCCTCAAGAAAACATTCTCTACTTTATCGAGAAGAACGCACCACTGCTTGAACCTTGGCAACGAGAGTGTGTTCGCATCGTTCGCAAAGTGAGCCAATACTTCTACCCTCAAAAACAAACTCAAGTGATGAACGAAGGCTGGGCAACCTTCTGGCATTACACCATTCTTAACCACCTTTACGACGAAGGCTTGGTGAGTGATAAGTTCATCTTAGAATTCCTACACAGCCATACCAGTGTCGTCGCACAACCTGCCTACAACAGTCCTTATTTCAGCGGGATAAACCCTTATGCGCTTGGCTTTGCGATGTTTAGAGACATCCGACGCATCTGTGAAGAGCCAACCGATGAAGATAGAGAGTGGTTCCCTGAGTTAGCCGGAAGTGATTGGTTAGAAGCGGTGCACTTTGCGATGCACAACTTCAAAGATGAAAGTTTCATCAGTCAATACCTTTCTCCAAAAATCATTCGAGACTTTAAGCTGTTCTCTGTACTCGACGACGACCGTAAAAATACCATTGAGGTGAGTGCTATTCATGATGATCCGGGCTATCGCCTGATTCGTGAGAAGCTTGCGGCGCAATACAACCTAAGTAACCTTGAACCAAACATTCAGGTGTTTAATGTCGATGTTCGTGGTGACCGCTCAATGACACTGCAATATGTGCCTCACGACCGCATCCCGCTTGATAAAGGCTACGACGAAGTGATGAAGCATCTCTATCGCTTGTGGGGCTTTGATGTGATTTTGGAAGAGCTCAAAGACACGGGTCATCGAGAAATCCTGACGACTTGTCCGAAACGCAATGACTATGGAGCCAAGATTTAATACCCATCATAGTAAGTAGATTATGGGTATAAAACTCCGCTCCCCCTACAACATAGTGGTCACCCGCTCGGAAGTGGAGCAATAAAAAAGCGCATAAGTCTGATGACTTATGCGCTTTCTTTTTAAGGCTCGAACTAAATAAGCTTAAACAATCGGCTTTTGACCGCGTTCAATCAGCTTCATCAGCACGCTGTCTGCAGATTTACCTGCCACGCCAGCTAGCTTGTCTGACAGCTTTTTCTTCTGTACGTAGTGGATCGCTAGAACCGTTTTGTCCTTACATGCCGCTACGACTAAGTCATCAGAAGTGCTGATCTCATCCACCAGTCCAAGTTCATGTGCTTGTGTACCAAACCAATGTTCACCCGTTGCTACTTTTTCAAGATCTAACGCAGGACGATGGTCACGGATGAAGCCTTTGAATAGGCCATGTGTCTCTTCTAGCTCTTCTTTAAACTTCTCACGTGCTTTATCGCTGTTCTCACCAAACATAGTAAGCGTGCGTTTGTACTCACCCGCCGTTAGCTGCTCGAACTCAATATCGTGCTTTTTAAGTAGTTTGTTGAAGTTTGGCAGTTGAGCGATAACACCAATAGAGCCAACAATAGCAAACGGTGCAGATACAATTTTGTCTGCGATACATGCCATCATGTAACCGCCGCTTGCCGCCACTTTGTCTACCGAGATAGTCAGAGGCAAACCTGCCGCTTTGATACGATCAAGTTGAGAAGACGCTAAACCATAGCCGTGAACCATGCCACCGCCAGATTCAAGCTTAAGTAAGACTTCATCGCCTTCACGAGCCACAGCCAGAACCGCCGTTACCTCTTCACGCAATGAAGCCACTTCTTTCGCATCAATGCTGCCGTTAAAATCAAGAACGAATAGATGTGGTTCACGCTTGCTATCAAGCTCACCCTCTTTCGCTGCTTTCTTCACTTCTTTACCGCGTGATTTTACTTTCTCTTTTTCCGCTTTCTTTTCTGCTTTATCACGGGCTTTGATGAAAGCATCATCGTGTAGATGGTGCTCTAATTGTTCAATCGTCTGTTTATGGTGTTCAGATAGGTTCGTGATTTCCAGCTCACCTTTAATCGCGCTTGATTTTCCACCCACAGATTTAGCAATGACTAAAATTGCAATGATGGCGATTACAACGGTCGCAATCTTGGCTAAAAACAAGCCGTAGTCCAACAAAAATTCCAATGTCATATCCCCTATTGTATGAATTAGTGTATTGTAACCATCTTGTCACGATTACCAAGAATTTCTCATCATTCCTGCGGTTATCTGTGTGATTAAACATCAATGGAATGACGAACATAATAAAAGAAAGAAGGATAAGCACAGTGGATTACCCAATCTCTACAGATGCCCTCAAAGATAAAGTAATTTTGGTTACAGGTGCCGGTGCTGGCATTGGTCGCCAAGCAGCACTAAGCTTCGCTCAACATGGTGCAACTGTCATTCTGTTAGGCCGCAATGTTAAAAACCTTGAATTCATTTACGATGAAATCGAAAGTGCTGGTTACCCACAGCCTGCGATCATCCCATTGGATCTAAAAGGCGCGACAAAGCAGAACTACATTGATATGGCTGAAACCATTGAGTCACAGTTCGGTCGTTTAGATGGCCTACTTCATAACGCTGGCGTTCTCGGTACTCTGAGCCCGTTTGAGCAGATTGATGAAGAGACTTTTGATGATGTTATGCAGATCAATGTAAAGTCTGAGTTTTTGATGACTCAAGCACTACTGCCTGCACTAAAGAAAGCAGAAGCGGGTCGTATCGTATTTACCTCTTCAACGGTTGGTCACTCTGGTCGTGCATTCTGGGGCACTTACGCAATTTCTAAGTTTGCTACCGAAGGCATGATGCAAATCCTAGCGGACGAGCTTGAAGACACAAATATCCGTGTTAACGCAATCAACCCAGGTGGCACTCAAACACGTATGCGTGCAAAAGCGTACCCTGGAGAAGATGCGAATAAGCTAAAAACGCCACTCGACATCATCCCGCTGTACCTACACTTAATGAACCCAAGTGTGACAGACATTAATGGCCAATGTATTGATGCTCAACCTAAGTAGTTGATATTATAACCAATAGTAAAAAGTCGCTTTAATAGCGGCTTTTTTTGTATCTAAATCAAGCACCTAAAACTTAGTTCCTTTGATTTTCATCATTTTGCTTTGCATCTTTTTCATTGTTAAATATACTGTATGAATATACAGGTATTTAATTGTGCATGAACTCATAAAAAACTTACAAGACCGCCAGCTAATCTGGAAAGGGCTACAATCAACAACGCTAGGAAGTACCACTTCTACAGGCTATCCGCAATTGGATAAACAGCTTGATGGTGGCTTTCCGACACACGGCGTTATTGAAGTTGAATCACAGCAAGGGATCGGTGAACTTCGCCTTCTTACGCCCTATTTAGCTCAACAAAACTCTCAAAAACTGGCCATATTCATTAACCCGCCAGGGAAGATTTGTGCCGAGTTTTTTAGCAACCAAGGCATTGAATTAGAGAACATTCTCATTATCCAGCCGCAACGTGAGCTCGATGCGTTGTGGGCGGCTGAGCAGTGCCTCAAAAGCGGCGCTTGTCACTCTGTATTATTATGGGGAGCCGACCTCGAAACCCACCAGACCAAGCGCCTACAAGCAGCCAGTGAAACCGGTAAGTGCCTGCAGTTTCACTTTAAAGCCACCAGCCATAATCAACTATCCCTACCTGTTTCTTTGAGCATGAAGCTGTCTTCTCACGCCCAAGGATTGAAGGTAGAGGTAACAAAAAGAAAAGGCAGTTGGTCATATGGCAGCTTTATTCTAGACATGACACACAACTGGCCGTTACTCACAGAGAAAGTCGTTTATGAAGACAGTTCAGACCGCGCTTTGTCTGGTAACACTGTGCTGGCTTTTCCTATTGCGAAGCAAGGCTAGCGTATGTTGTGGCTTTATATTCACTTTCCATCTCTGCAGCTGGATACCTTGTTTAACTCTAATGAATTGGGTTCGAGCGAAGACTCACGCGAACAACCTATTATCATCGTGGATGAAAAAGATCACCGAGTACTGCAAGCAAACCCAGTTGCGTTGCAATCGGGAATTTCACTTGGTACGGGCTTAGGATCTGCGGCGGCGCTGTGTCACAACTTACACGTCCACCCTTACAGTATTGAACTGGAGAAAAGTAAGCTCAAAGAGATCGCTCAATGGGCGTATTTGGTCACTTCCGACATGGCGTTATTGCCACCTAATGGTTTGTTGATTAAAGCCTCTAACATGCTGTCACTTTACGACGGGCTAGATAACTACTGGCATGAGCTCAAAAGCCACTTAGAAACGCTCAATATCCAGTTCAGCTTCGCTACGGGTTATTCGCCGCTTTCTGCGATCCTTTTGG
The DNA here is from genome assembly GCF_013114515.1 of Vibrio sp. AIC-3. Classification (NCBI taxonomy): domain Bacteria; kingdom Pseudomonadati; phylum Pseudomonadota; class Gammaproteobacteria; order Vibrionales; family Vibrionaceae; genus Vibrio; species Vibrio sp. AIC-3. The sequence continues at coordinate 202,196 of NZ_VTXG01000001.1, forward strand.
GTAAGCAAGCGATCAACCAAGCAACAAACAATATTGAGCAGATGAAAACTTGGGTCAATCAACAAGCATTGAATTCCAGTGAGCTACCGACCAAGCAAGTTGAACGCCTGAACCGTGTCGGTATCAACATCGTTGAAGATCTATTAAAGCTGCCTTTGCAAGAGGTCGCACGCCGCTTTGATATCGACTTGGTCAATTATATCGGTCGCCTAAACGGCCAGTTCAAGCACCCAATTGATTTCTATCACCCACCAGAGAATTTCCAGCAATATTTGGAGCTGTTGTTTGATATTGAAAACATCCTATTTATCGAAAAGCCGTTGCTGAAATTACTAAATCAACTCGAGTGTTTTTTGAAGCTACGCGACCGAGTGGCTTTCGAGTTAACACTGACTTTGCATCTAAGAGATAAAGACGACCACCCTGTCTCTTTTTATTCGGCACAAGGTGATTACCTTGCTGGAAAATGGGCGAACCTTACCCATCTAACTTTAGAATCACTAAAGCTCACAGCACCGGTTCAGGGCCTAACCCTCAGCTTGATTCGTCATGGAGAACCGCAAATGGCCTACCATGATCTTTTTGATGGCAATACCGGAACACTTGCTGCGCTAGACCTGCTTTCACTGTTACAAGCGAAGCTTGGGCAGGCCAGTATTCAAACACCGAAAATACAGCATGACCCAAGGCCAGAAAAAGCCAATCAGTACTCGATCCCAACACTGAGTAAATCTGTGTCAAAGAGTAAAACTCCCTCAGAGTTCGAGCAACAAACCACAGATCTCAGCGTCAATCAGCAGCGACTCAGGCCCAGTATTTTGCTGCCGGAGCCAGAAGCCTTAACCGAGAAAATTACCTTATCTCAGGGCCCTGAACGTATTGTTTCTGGCTGGTGGGATGGCGAGAAAATCATTCGTGACTACTTTATTGCTCACAGTGAAAACGGTCGATGGCTATGGGTATTCAGAACACCCGATAAACAGTGGTTCTTGCACGGTTTGTTCAGTTAGTAAGGCAGTTTGGTAAGTCGTTCTTGCCACTTGTCCCATTTAAACGCCCCTTTTTCAATCATGTTTACTCACAATGATTAAGTGAGATTACGTTATGTCTCAGCAGTACTCAGAGCTTTTCTGCCAAAGTAATTACTCCTTTCTTGAGGGAGCTTCACACGCGGAAGAGCTGGTTTTACAGGCCGACTTTTTACGTTACAAAGCACTCGCGGTCACTGATGAGTGCTCGGTCGCGGGTATCGTTAAGGTTCACTCTGCAATCAAGCAACACAAACTGTCGCTCAAGCAGATTGTCGGAAGCATGTTTTGGTTAAATGAAGAGTGCCAAGTTGTCTTGTTATGTCCAAATAGACAAGCCTATGCCGAACTGTGCCGTATTATTACCAACGCTAGACGTCGTAGCAGCAAGGGACATTATCAGCTCTCTGAGTGGGATATCATGTCGGCTAGGCACTGCTTCATCCTGTGGTTGCCTCAACAGAAAAATGAAGACGCACATTGGGGACAGTGGCTTTCTCAGCACCACTCAGGTCGGTTATGGATTGGCTTACAACGACACCTGAAACAGACCGATCAACAGTACATTGATTACTGCGTTGTTCTGTCACAACATCACCAACTGCCTATTACAGCTTGCGGTGGCGTGTTGATGCACAATGCTAACCGCCTGCCCTTACAGCACTCACTCACTGCGATTAAATACCAAAAGCCAATAACCGAAGTGGGAAGCCATCTGTTGGCGAATGCCGAGCGCTGTTTACGAAGCATCAATAAGCTCTCTCATATATTCAAAGCTGAGTGGCTGGAAGAGAGCAACCGAATTTCTGAGCTGTGTGAATTTGATTTAGGTAGCCTACGCTACGAATACCCAAGTGAACTGATTCCTCAGGGTGAGACACCCATGAGTTATCTGCGCATGTTGGTCGAGAAAGGGAAACAGGCTCGCTTTCCACAAGGTGTGCCTAATGACATTCAACAAATCATAGATAAAGAACTCGGGCTGATTGGTGAGCTCAACTACCCTTTCTTCTTTCTCACCATTCATGACATCGTGATGTTTGCCAAAAGCCAAGACATTCTTTATCAAGGTCGAGGTTCAGCGGCCAATTCTGTAGTCTGTTACTGCCTAGAAATCACCTCTGTCGATCCAAGACAAATCTCGGTGCTGTTTGAACGCTTCATTAGTAAAGAGCGTGATGAGCCGCCTGATATTGATGTCGACTTTGAACACGAACGACGTGAAGAAGTCATCCAATACATCTACAAAAAATACGGTAGAGAACGGGCTGCGCTTGCCGCAACGGTTATTTCTTATCGCTTTAAAAGCGCGGTAAGGGATGTCGGAAAAGCATTAGGGCTGCAAGAAACCCAGCTTGATTACTTCATTAAGAACACCAATCGCAGAGACAAGAGCCTAGGTTGGCAGGCTCAGCTCACCCAATTAGGGCTGCAACCAGACTCTTTGAAGGGACAACAGTTTATCCATTTGGTGAATGAGATTATCGGCTTTCCACGTCATCTGTCTCAGCATGTGGGCGGCTTTGTGATCTCTTCTGGGCCCTTGTATGAATTGGTTCCCGTCGAGAATGCCGCGATGCACGATCGAACCATTATCCAATGGGATAAGGATGATCTAGAAACCTTAGGCTTGCTGAAAGTTGATGTGCTCGCGTTGGGTATGCTCTCTGCGATTCGTAAATGTTTCGACCTGATCAAACGTATTCACGGGCGATCACTGACCATTGCTGAGATCACTCGCCTTAAGGATGATCCTCAGGTTTACGGCATGATTCAACGGGCAGACACGGTCGGGATATTCCAAATTGAGTCACGTGCGCAAATGAGCATGCTGCCAAGGCTGAAACCGAAAACTTATTACGACTTGGTGATTCAAATCGCTATCGTACGCCCAGGTCCTATTCAGGGCGATATGGTGCATCCATTTCTCAAGCGTCGAGATGGCATTGAGCCAATCAGTTATCCATCTAAAGACGTGGAATCAGTACTGTCGCGTACCTTAGGTGTACCTATCTTCCAAGAGCAAGTGATTAAACTCGCGATGGTGGCTGCAGGGTTCACTGGTGGTGAAGCAGATCAACTCAGACGCGCAATGGCCGCTTGGAAGAAAAATGGCAACGTCTTTAAGTTTAAAAACAAACTCATCGAGGGAATGCAAAAGCGCGGCTATGAGACAGAGTTTGCCGAACAGATCTTTAAACAGATATGCGGCTTCGGCGAGTACGGATTTCCGGAAAGCCACTCGGCTTCGTTTGCGGTGTTAGCGTATTGCTCAGCTTGGTTGAAATGCTACTACCCTGAATGTTTCTACGCTTCTTTGTTGAACAGCCAACCCATGGGCTTTTATAGCCCATCACAGTTGGTACAAGATGCACAGCGACATAATGTGGTGATACTTCCGGTATGTGTGAACGCTTCTCAAAACGACCACACGGTTGTCTCTCATCAGAATGGTCTAGCGATTCGCTTAGGGCTGCGACAAATCAAAGGGTTCAGCGAGCATGGGATTCAAAGCGTGATCGCCAATCGTCCACCATCCGGTTATCGCCACCCTAGCCAGGTGAAACAGTTATCGATGAATAAGAAAGATATCGAGCTACTGGCATCGGCCAATGCGCTACATAACGTCTCTGGAGACCGCTTCCAAACTCGCTGGGCGATAATGGATTCCGCGTCTGATCTACCTCTGTTTAGCCAGGTCTATGACGATACTGAGGATGAGCATGGCGAACACACACTGCACAAGCCCAACGAAATGCAAGATCTACTCGAAGACTTCACCAGTGTCGGAGTTTCACTGAACAAGCATCCAATCACTTTGCTCGAAGAAGCGGGACGATTAGGTCGATTCACACACATGAAAGATTTAATACAACAAAGACACAAATCGATGGTCACCGTTGTCGGATTAGTCACAGGAAAACAATCTCCCGGAACCGCGGCAGGTGTCACCTTTGTCACACTAGAAGATAGCACTGGTAATATTAATGTCGTGGTATGGGGAGCAACCGCGCGCGCTCAACAGCAAGCCTACCTCACAGCCAAGGCGTTAAAAGTACAAGGGATATTAGAAAAAGAAGGAGAGGTCGTGCATGTTATCGCGGGGAAACTTATCGATATTACCGATGAAATTGTTGGTTTGAAAACCAAATCACGAGATTTTCATTAACGATTCAAATCGCCCTACCAGAAACGCTAGAAACGCTAGAAACGAAAAAGGGAAGCATCTGCTTCCCTTCATTTCAAATTGTTGAGTTACACCTCAACGTCAGCTTCCGTACGTCTTTTCTTAAATTCCCTATATAGTAATAAGCTCAAAGTCATAACGACTTTAGACGTTAACCATATCATTAAAAGGAACTACCTTAGATTGTGTGTGAAAAGTTACGTGAGTAATTGAGCATATTTTGTTACGAGAAATATGCCACATCAATAATAGCAAACGTTTTCTATAAGGTCACTCAAAACAAACTGCATGTCGGTATAAATTACAGGATCTGACGCATACGCTCTTGAGTTACCTCAACCAGCAAATCTGGTTGGAACTTAGAAATAAAGCGGTTACACCCTACTTTCTCCACCATCGCCTCATTAAAACTTCCACTTAATGAAGTATTTAGCGTAATGAACAGATCATGCATTCTAGGGTCAGTACGTACTTCGTGTGTCAGTTTATAGCCGTCCATTTCAGGCATTTCAGCATCGGTGATCATCAACAATATTTCTTGATTGATGTCTTTGCCTTCATCACACCAGCCCTTAAGTAAGGTCAGTGCTTCTAAGCCATCACAACACTCAATAATATTCAACCCAAGCTGCGACAAGGTGCCTTTGATTTGATTACGCGCTGTTGAAGAGTCATCAACGATAAGCACGTTACGTCCTATCATTTCCTGAGCTAACTGCTGATCTAACACACCTTCAGATATCGATACATCGTAATCAATGATCTCAGCCAACACTTTCTCAACATCGATGATCTCGACGATCTTGTGCTGCTCTTCTTCTTGAATATGCGTGATAGCGGTTAGGTAGTTTGCGCGGCCTGTTGTCTTTGGCGGCGGCTGGATTTCTGTCCATGTCGTATTGACGATATTACGAACTTGCCCAACCAAGAAACCTTGTACGGTTCGGTTGTATTCCGTAATGATCAGGTTACTCTCTTGAGATTCCGCACGAGATGGCGGAAAGCCAATGGCACTTCGCAGATCAATCACAGGTACCGATTCACCACGTAGAGAAGCAACCCCCGTAATATGATGGTGAGAGCCCGGTAAGCGAGTAAGTACTGGCACTTTTAGGACTTCTTTCACTTTAAATACGTTAATCGCAAATAGTTGACGACTATTTAAGCTGAATAATAAGAGTTCCAGACGGTTTTCACCGACTAGCTTGGTTCTCTGATCAACCGAATTTAAAACGCCAGACATACAACACCTTAGTGACAAATAATAACTGTGGCTACAATAGCCTACTTCAATAGGTTAAAGCAAAGCGCTAATGCACAGAATGCTTAAACTAAGTACAACAAATGATGTTATACAAAGCTTAAGTACATGGAAAGGTTCGGGGTAAGGCTTAAAGAAGAGAAAAAGAGTTAACCTTCAATAACTTTCATTAACAGTTGGCCATCGTATAAGGCCTGCTTGATGAGCGCAGCACCTGGCATGGTTGCCTGCTTATAAAAACGAGATTCCACCAGCTCTAAGTCTTTATGGTAAACCGATAGACTCTGCTCTTCGATACACTTTTGAATCGCCGGGTATAACACGCTCTTCGCCTGATTGATAACACCACCCACCAAGATTTTCTCTGGGTTGAATAGGTTAATCACAATCGCAATCGCAGAGCCTAGATAACGGCCTAACTGCTCAATCACTTCGACAGCCAATGGATCACCATCAGCAGCGGCAGCGCAGATCTGTTCAATAGTGACGTCTTCAAACACAGTTAGCGTTGATTCTTCACCATTTGCCAGTCGCTCTTTGACTTGCTCACGGATTGCCTGAGAACTCGCCACCGTTTCTAAACAGCCTCGGTTACCACAATGACAAAGCTTACCCTCTTTATCGATCTGGATATGACCCAGTTCACCGATATTACCGTGACGCCCTTGCAGAACGCGACCATCGAGAATGATCCCGGCACCTAAACCGTGGTGAATAGAGATAAGAACAGAGTTGTCGTTATCTTGTGAGTTACCAAACAGCTTCTCTGCTAATGCCCATGCTCGGGTATCATTGGCAATAAAAACTGGCAGACCGGTTTCTTTGTAGATCTCCGGCCCTAACGCTAAATTTTCAACGTTGTAGTGCGGCATTTGCAACACAATACCCTGCTCTGAATTCACAAGGCCTGGCAGTGTGATAGCGATACTCGTCACCCTGTCGAGTTGCTCAGCATAGGTTTGGAAGAACTCATCGATTTCATGAAGAAGACGCGCCAGCACATCATCTTGATCACGTTCGTGGATATCAATTTTGGTATCGATAAGCACGTCGCCGCCCAATTCATGGAGCGCGATCGTCAAGTATCCGCGACCAAGACGCATCGACAAAAATTGCCAACCTTCGTTATTGGTTTGTAGACCGACAGCAGGACGTCCACGAGTCGTGGCTTCTTGAACCGTGGTTTCGTGAATAAGGTGAGCTTCAATGAGTTCACGGGTAATTTTAGTAATACTCGCCGGAGCCAACTCACTTTGCTTGGACAGATCGATACGAGAAATAGGACCTTTAAGGTCAATTAGTTTATATACACGACCAGCATTGACCTGTTTGATATGATCAATATGGCCCGGTTGAGCCATGTACATTTTACGCTCCAGAAATCATCAACGAGGTAATTTTTTTACTTTGCGAAGTAATTGTGAAGTCACTTGGTATATCGCCGTGACCAGTATCACGTATATACATGAATCTTTGTGTATCGAGTCAAATTGTTCGAGGAAAATTAACACCCACATCGATAAATCGAGACTTAATTTTCATAAAAAAACATCGCGCTTGAGTGCTAAATACAATAAATATCAGTAAATACAGAAATATCTTCCTAGCTCCCAATAAATTATCAATTAATGCATATACTTAATTCAGTCTTGTAAAAGATTACTTGGTCTCACTCTAGGAGTATTCATGACAGCCGAATTAAGAAAAACGAAAATCGTCACAACGCTAGGCCCTTCTACTGATAAAGGTAACGTGCTTGAAGAGATCATCAAAGCCGGTGCCAATATTGTTCGTATGAACTTCTCTCACGGCACCAGCGACGACCATATACAACGCGCAAAAAAAGTCAGAGCAATAGCAAAAAGACACGGTACTCAAATCGCCATTCTCGGAGACTTACAAGGTCCCAAGATTCGTGTGTCGACATTCAAAGATGGCAAAATCCAACTTGCCGTAGGCGACCTGTTCACTCTCGATAGCAGCCTAGGTTTAGGTGAAGGCAATCAAGAAGCCGTTGGCCTTGATTACAAAGAACTGCCTAACGACGTATCCGCCGGCGATATACTGTTGCTTGACGATGGTCGTGTTCAACTCAAAGTAACCAAAGTGGAAGGCTGTCGCGTTCATACCGAAGTCATCATTGGCGGCCCACTCTCAAATAACAAAGGCATCAACAAAAAAGGGGGTGGCCTTTCCGCAGAAGCGCTAACAGAAAAAGACAAGCGCGACATCGTCACCGCCGCACAAATCAAAGTGGATTACCTAGCGGTGTCTTTCCCTCGTAATGGTGAAGACATGCACTATGCTCGTCAGCTTGCACGAGAAGCCGGCTTAGAAGCTCACCTCGTCGCAAAAGTGGAGCGAGCAGAGACAGTAGCTACAGTTGAGAACATGGATGACATCATAATGGCCTCAGATGTGGTCATGGTTGCTCGTGGTGACCTCGGAGTGGAAATTGGCGACCCTGAGTTAGTCGGAGTACAAAAACAGCTTATACGCCGTGCCAGAGCGCTTAACCGAACTGTCATCACCGCAACTCAGATGATGGAATCAATGATTTCTGCGCCAATGCCAACCCGTGCCGAAGTTATGGATGTTGCCAACGCCGTACTCGATGGCACCGATGCTGTGATGCTGTCTGGTGAAACTGCAGCTGGTGACTACCCAGTCGAGACCGTAAAATCGATGGCTGAAGTCTGTATTGGTGCGGAAAAAATGGCAGGCATTAATAACCAATCCAATTACCGTATTGACCGCACCTTTGTTACTGCCGAAGAAACCGTTTCGATGGCGACCATCTACTCTGCAAACCATATGGAAGGCATTAAAGGCGTTGTCACTCTCACCGAGTCAGGCCGCACCGCACTGATGATGTCTCGCCTGAGTGCCGACATGCCGATCTACGCGCTGTCTCGTAACGAAGGAACGCTTAATCGCTGTACCTTATACCGAGGTGTGACACCAATCTACTTCGAGACAGAAGCCGAAGACAGCTTTGACATTGCACTATCTACACTCACTTGCTTGAAAGAGAAAGGACACCTTAAGTTTGGTGACCTAGTGATCGTCACTCAAGGCGACATTATGGATGTAGCAGGGTCAACCAACTGTATGAGAATCTTGCCTGTCACCTAATATTTGACCTTAAGGCGAAACGATTCGCCTAATCTCAAAAACTTAAAAGGGTTATCGAACCAAGTTCAATAACCCTTTTTCATTTCAGAACACGACTCACTAAAATCTGCTTAAACAGCATAACGAGCTCACAGCATGCTAGCTCATCAACTTCGGGAATTAGTTACCCGCAGCAATGGTGGCTAACTGTGGCATATGCGAGTTGCGAGCGTTTTCCGTTGAGGTATAGGTCTCCACAAATCGGTAACCGGCTTCTAAACCCAATTCGTAATCATGCAGTAAATCATCTTTATGACTCATTAATGAGCTCGATTTAAGCGTTTGACTAGGTGCTATCTGAACCACAAACGCGTCGTCTGGTGGCGAATTCAAAAAATCCTGAGTCAATGAGTAGGTCTGATAATGCACCATCAGCATGTCAGCCAACCCTGAATCAAACTTATCTCCGATTAAATGACTTAAGCGATAAATATCATCTGCACCAAATAGCCAGCGACCACCGTTCAGCAGGTCTAAATGCCCACGGTCACGCTTCTGCTCTTTTGAGCGCATAATTTGTTGTTGGAAGAAAGAGGTCCAGTCGGTTTTCCACTGTTCCAGTTTCTGTTGCCAATGGCCTTGAACACTGTCGAAAGATTCGCGGAACCACTCCAGTTCTTCTGCAGATATAGGTTTAGGCGCTTTGACTGAAGATCCCTTAACTGGTGCTTCAACCAAATGGGTATTACCTTCCTCCACCACTGGCTCAGTACGAATCACCACAATAGAACGAGCTTGTCTTCGCCAGGCTTCCTGAACTGGGATACACGCCGATACACCACCGTCCACATAAGCACTGTCACCAATAAAGACTTCGTCATTGTACAAGCGAGGAATAGCACAGGTCGCAATCATCACCTTGTACCAATCTTCGCCCAATAATGGGAAGTAGTGGTCTCGTAAGTCTTTGGAATCCGTTACAGCCGCATAGAAGTGGCGATCGCCTAGCGTTTGTCGCCCTAAATCCAGATCGAGCTTATATGGGTAAGCCATGATTTGTTCTAGCGCCCATTCTAATCCTAGGTTCTTTCTGTGTCGTATATAGGAAAAGAGATTGAAGAACTCTGGTGAGGTTGTGAGGTCGAGAACAAAAGAACGTCCAAGGCCTTTATCACGGCACAGATAAGCACATAAGTTGAGAGCACCTGCTGAGGTACCAAAAAATTCGTCGAAGGGGTCAAAATTTGAGAGAAGAAAGGCATCCAGCACTCCAGAAGTAAAAATACTTCTCTGTCCGCCACCTTGAGCGACCAGTGCTGTTTTTCCAGCAATAAACTTAGCGTAATAATCCAAGTCTATTGCTGTATCAATATTGGTTATAATCCCACTATTCATTATTCCCTGAGTATCAAAACTCAGCCTCGCAATAGATGGTATTAACTACCAATCGCAATAAAGCCAAATGAAAGAATGATCATGTAGATAAACACGGTAATTTGTAGGGCATTTTTCAGATTATGGTCCATAGACACCTCTGGCTTGTTATTAATTTGTCGAGTCTCTATTTAAGTACTATCAGGTGTGTGAAGTATCTTCAAGAATCGTCGAAATTAGTCGCACAATATTGATGTAACCATCACAATTAGTATGTGTATGGATAAGGATATACTCATGAATAACAAAGCAAATATGATGGCACTGATTACGCTTCTCTCCGTTTCAAGCGCGTATGCTTCGCCGGAGATCATCATTACACCTATGGTAGGTTATACCGGCGGTGGCAGTGTCGAAGACCAGGACGGTAAAACCTATGACATGAAAGGCTCTGAAAATTACACCTTTGCCATTGAAACGCCACTTGAAAAAGGACGCATCGGCTTCTTCTACTCCAATCAGAGCTCAGAATTAGAAACGCTCAACCTAAGCTCCTCCATCCAATACCTGCACCTTCAAAGCAGCATCTACTACCCTGCTTCGCCTGTGTTGTCGGGTTATCTAGGGCTAGGCCTGGGTGCTTCTTACGTCGATGTAGACTGGGCAAAAGATAAGTATGGATTCTCAACTTCTATCTTTGGTGGCTTAGAGTACAAATTTAGTGACCGACTAGCGTTGAACACACAAGTACGTTGGTTAGGCACGGTTGTCGACAACGATACCTCCGGTGTTTGTAATATCCCAAATAACGGGCAAGAGTGCATCATTCGCTTTGATACCGACTGGATGAACCAATTCCAAGCCAATGTCGGACTGAGTTTTACTTTCTAAGCGGCTCAATGAAGCAAAAATATAAGATCGGCCCAAACTAAAAACCAGCTAAATGCTGGTTTTTTCATTATTAAAACGGTTTTAGTTCAGGTTAGAACTTATAGGTAACACCTAAAGCGCCGCCCACTTGCAACTCAACACCTTTATACATATCGAGTTCAGGGTGAACTTGAGCGTAAGCATTCCAACCTTCGTAGAAATTCACTTTCACGCCTAACGGCAAGCGTAAGCCAAAGTCGTCATTCCATTCAGCCCAAGCACCAGCACCGACGTACCAGCTCAACGGAGCTTCAGTCTCGAACTGACCACGCTTCAAAATGTAATCAAAGGCAGCGCCGTCATTGCCAATCGTAGCACGGTATTTCTGATCAAATTCCACAACGACACTCAGGTCTTGGTCAATGGCGAGTCCCACTTCCAAAGCTGGAGCTTCAGAAGCTTGAGCAAACGAGGCTCCGCTGCAGCACATAAGGCCGATCAAGTAACGATGTTTCATAATATTCTCAGACTGTATTTAAAAAACGGAAGTCTACTGGAATCTCAGCAAAAGGTGTCATCGCTGGGTAAAAGATAAAAGACACGAAAAATTTAAGAGCAACCATCAACTGATCGAGTTGAATGATAAGTATCTGAGTTAATGGAGATTAAGCACAATAGATCTTTCATAGAGCAGAAAACAAAAAAGGAGGCCTTTCGGCCTCCTTTCAATTTATTGAATCAGAGAATTAACCGTTGTTACGGATCCACTCATCCATGTCTGTCTTAAGGTTGTCAGACTTAGTACCGAAGATAGCTTGTACGCCACCAGCAACTACAACAACACCTGCAGCGCCTAGTTTCTTCAGTTTGTCTTGGTCAACAACTGCTGTATCAGCTACTGCAACACGTAGACGAGTAATACAAGCGTCAAGACCAGTGATGTTCGCTTTGCCACCGAATGCAGCAACTAGCTCACCAGCAAGTTCAGAACCAGTCGCAACTGACTCTTCTTCAGTCTCGTCTTCACGGCCTGGAGTTTTAAGGTCTAGAGCTTTAATCACAGTGCGGAATACGATGTAGTAAATTGCAGCGTAAGCAATACCACATACAACCATTAGACCCATCTTAGACGCGTTGCCAGATAGAACTAGGAAGTCGATTAGACCGTGTGAGAAAGATGTACCATGTACAAAACCTAGAGTGTTCGCAAGAACGTATGCAGAACCAGCTAGTAGAGCGTGGATTGCGTACAGTACTGGAGCAACGAATAGGAAAGAGAATTCGATTGGTTCAGTGATACCCGTTAGGAATGAAGTCAACGCAGCAGAAGCCATGATGCCCATTACTTTAGCGCGGTTTTCAGGCTTAGCTGAGTGTGCAATCGCGATTGCAGCAGCAGGTAGACCGAACATCTTGAACATGTAACCACCAGCTAGCTGACCGAAGCCATTGCCCGCTGCACGAGATGCGTCATCAGCAACTAGGTAACAAGTAAGAACACCGTTTTGAGTTTCGCCAGCAGCGTTTACACAAGTACCAGCTTCAAAGAAGAAAGGTACGTTCCAAACGTGGTGAAGACCAAATGGAATTAGAGAACGCTCAACGATACCGTAGATACCAAACGCCACTTGTGGGTTTTGGTGAGCAGCCCAATCAGAGAACGCAGAGATAGCGCCGCCAACTGGTGGCCATACTACAGATAGTAGGATTGCTAGACCAATCGCAGAGAAACCTGTGATGATTGGCACAGCACGCTTACCAGCGAAGAAGCCAAGGTACTCTGGTAGTTGAATACGGAAGAAACGGTTGAATGCCCAAGCAGCAACACCACCGACTAGGATACCACCTAGTACACCAGTATCGATTTTATCAACGCCCATTACACCAGCCATTACGCCAAGTGTAGCAGTCATGATGCCGTAACCAACGATAGCAGCTAGACCCGCTACACCATCGTTGTTAGTAAAGCCAAGTGCAACACCTACTGCGAACAGTAGTGCCATTTGACCGAATACTGAACCACCAGCTTGTTCCATTAAGTTTGAAACGATTTCTGGAATGAAAGGAAGATCTGCTGCACCGACACCTAGCAAAATACCCGCAACTGGTAAAACTGATACTGGAAGCATCAGAGACTTACCAACTTTCTGCAGGCTAGCAAAAAGGTTCTTAAACATGTTTATGCTCCTGATAAAGATAAAATAATTATATTGGGTTCTAACGGCACACCCCCGTAGCCTATATGTTAGCACCCTGCGAAAATGTAACCATGTATTGCATTATATTTTCTGCCGCTAAATATATATTGATGGGGAACTAACTTTCTAGTCACTTACGAAATTTAGTTTCAAAACACGTCTTGGATCACATGTCAAATCTAGAAATGCAATCCTTTACAAGCATTTAATCAATTGAAATATATAAGTATTTTTCAAGAGCCCTATTATTTTACTGAGTAAATAAAATAGGAGCGAATGTTATTTTTAGTAACAAAATTACAAATGTTATAATTAGCGCTCTCAAGTTCAACATAATTCGTAAACATTAAAAAAAAACGTATTTTTAGTGATCAAAAACACAAAAAGGGAGCTTTCGCTCCCTTTTATTTGTTTACTTAGATTTTTATCGCAAAAAAAGTTTTTGGTAATTTTTGGTCGTTTGTTCGGCAACCTCTTTCATCGACACACCTTTTAATTGCCCAATGTAGGCCGCCACTTCGACGACATATGCAGGCTGATTCTGCTTCCCACGATATGGAATGGGCGCCAAATATGGAGAATCTGTCTCGATCAGCAACCTGTCTAGCGGTAGGTTCTTAACAACTTCTTTAAGTTCTGTAGCCTGCTTAAAGGTCACAATGCCTGAAATTGAGATATAGAAACCTAGTTCCATTGCTGCTTCAGCGAACGCTTGATCTTCGGTAAAGCAGTGAATCACACCACCACACTTCTCAGCTCCGCCATCACGTAAAATAGCTAATGTGTCTTCACGTGCGTTACGAGTGTGAATGATCAAAGGTTTATTCAGCTCAACGGCTAACTCAACATGCTGCTTAAATCGCAGCTGTTGCAGCTCCGCCGTCTCTGGTTGGTAGTGATAATCTAAACCTGTCTCTCCAATCGCCACAACCTTAGGGTTGCTCGCGTATTCACGCATTGTCTCTAGGCTGAAATCACTTTCAACATCGAGAGGGTGAACGCCACAAGAGGCTTTAACGTTATCAAACGGCGAGATCATCTCGAGCATATTTTCAAACGAATCGAGTGTCACACCGACAGAAAGCAATTGGTCTACGTTAGCAGCCTTCGCCTTGTTAACCACATCTTCTACGCTGGTGTGTAAATCTTGGTAATCCAGTTTGTCTAAATGACAGTGGGAATCTACGAACATGTTTCCTCGCAAGTGGCTATCAGCCAATTCATTATGAGTAGCTCCGTATTGAGCCCAGGGTGTTGCTTTAACTGCTCAATCAATGTCAGCAGTTTATTCGATGCTGCATAAGAACTTTGATAAGACATCGCCTCACACAATGCTTTCGCACTCGGAGTGAAAGCCTGATTCGCCAAACCAAAATGCAGCTTCTGTACATCTGACAATAGATGCCAAAGCCAGCCAAGTTGAATCAAAGGGTCTTTGCTAAGCTCTGTAGAGAACTTTAGCATGTCAGGTTGAGTGCCTTTTATCACATTCACAAAGCCATCGAGCGCTTTTGTTGAAGCTTCAACGCCACCTTGCTCAAACATCGCTTTTGCTTTTAAAGGCGCGTTGTCATTGAGTGCTAAAATATACTGCGGTACCGCTTTGCCCACTTCACCATCTAACCACGCTGATGCTGTCTCTAACTGCGGACAAACCACATTGAATTGCTGACAACGGCTAATAATAGTCGGCATTAAGCGATTACTGTTACGAGTAGACAGAATGAAGATGCACTTGCTTGATGGCTCTTCCAGAGTTTTCAATAGTGCGTTGGAAGCCGATTCGTTCATTGCTTCAGCAGGGTTAAGCAAAATAACGCGCAAACCACCTAACTGAGAAGACTCTTGAGCCCAGCGGTTACTGGCACGCACTTGATCAACCGTGATCGACTTACCTTCTTTCTCGGGTGAGATCACATGAAAATCAGGATGACTGCCCGACTTCATTAACTCACAGCTGTGGCAAAACCCGCACGACTCGCTTTCATAGTTCGTGCACATCAATGCGTCGGTAAGTTGGCTAATCAAAGCATCAACGCCGAGCCCTTCCGGTGCATTAACAATCACAGAGTTAGGAAAACGCTCTGCATCGAGACTTTTTTTCCACTCACTCCATACCGGTGTGAGCCAAGAATACACTTCAGCCATGACTACCTACTGTTTGTCGAGCCAAGCAGTTAGCGCGACTTTAATATCAGCGGCTACTTGCTCAATTTCTTGCTGCGAGTTAATCACAAGTACAGAATCATCTTGTTCTGCAATTTCTAGATAGCGCTCACGCGTGCGGTCGAAAAATGAGATGTCCATCTTTTCAATTCTATCAAGCTCACCACGGCCTCTAGCACGCTCTAGCCCTACTCTAGGGTCTAGGTCCAAATATAGCGTTAGATCGGGTTTAAAGCCGCCTAGCGTGGTTGCTTTCAGTGATTCCATAGTCGTGCGCGCGATCTGGCGACCACCACCTTGGTATGCCTGTGAAGACATATCATGACGATCACCCAATACCCATTGACCATTGGCGAGTGCCGGCTTGATGACGTTCTCGACTAATTGAACACGTGCTGCATACATCAACAGCAATTCAGTCATGTCTTGAAGCTTCTCGCCTTCGTGCTCTTCTTTAACCAATGAACGCATCTTTTCAGCTAAGACAGTACCACCCGGCTCGCGAGTATTAACAATATCTTCAACACCCGATGCTTTTAATGTCTCAACGATGGCATTGATTGCTGTGCTTTTGCCAGCGCCTTCAAGGCCTTCAACCACGATAAATTTCGACTGATTCATAATTATTTCTTTATCTGTTTTTTCTTAATTGCTTTAAGTAAGCTCGCACTGCACGGTTATGCTCAGTCAAACTCTTTGAAAATACGTGACCACCTGTTCCACTCGCAACGAAATACAAGTAGTTGCTCTTCTCTGGATTCAACGCCGCGTTGATAGACGCTTTGCCTGCCATAGCGATAGGTGTCGGTGGCAAGCCACTCATTGTATAGGTGTTGTAAGGCGTTGGTGTGCGTAAGTCTTTCTTACGGATGTTGCCATCGTAGCTGTCACCCATGCCATAGATAACCGTTGGGTCAGTTTGCAAACGCATACGCTTGTTTAGACGGTTAACAAACACAGAAGAAACACGCTCACGTTCTGACGCAACAGCGGTCTCTTTCTCAATGATAGATGCAAGAATTAACGCTTCGTATGGCGATTTAAGAGGCAGCTTATCCGCTCGATTTTCCCACTCTTCATTCACCACGCTCATTAGGTCTCGATGCGCGCGCTTCAACAAATCTAAATCAGTGGTGCCGTAGGTGTAGTGATACGTTTCTGCTAAGAAGAGACCTTCTAGCTTTTCGTTTTCAATACCCAACTTTTCAGCGATCTCTTTTTCAGAAACGCCATCCAATGTCTGTTGAATGAATTCGTTGTCTTTTAGCTGAACAAGCCATTCGTCAAAACGACTGCCTTCAACAAAGGTAATAGTAAACTGGTGTTCTTTCCCTTCTGCAAGCACCTGTAGCGCTTGCTCTAAGGTTAAACCCGGTTCAAGCAGGAAAGTACCCGCTTTTACGTCTACAAGCTCAGGATGTAACTTACGGATTAATTTCTCGTAAGGAGAAGCCTCAAACAGCCCCTCGTTAATCAACTGGGCTAGAACGCGGTTAAAGCTGCTACCTGAAGCAACAGTCACGACTTGTGGTTTTTCTAATTGAATAACTTGTTTCAGGTTATCTTGCGCTTGGTTGTAAACATAAAAACCAGCAGCACCGGCTGCAATTAAGCACAAGATAATAAAAATAAATAACTTTTTGATCACGAGTTTAGTTGTCCTTGAAGGCTACGAGTAATGGTTCCAATGTTAAATTGGGTATCACTAATACGGGTAACTGGGGCAACCCCTAAAATGGAGTTTGTCATGAAAACCTCATCAGCTTGCATGAGTTGAGATAAGCAGTAGTCACTAATTGTAACGGAAAGTTCAGCCTGATTCAGCGCGGTTAACACTTGCTTACGCATAACCCCCGCGACACCACTTTGAGTGAGTTGAGGTGTATATATCGACTGACCTTTGCGCCAGAACAGATTGGCCATGGTGGTTTCAATCACATTGCCCGATATATCAAGAACCACGCCATCCACTTCATTAGCTTGATCCATTTCATCTTTCATCAAAATCTGCTCAAGGCGATTATTGTGCTTATGGCCAGCCAGTAGTGGGCTCAAACCTAGCGCTTGATGGCAGATACCGAGTTCAACACCGGAGTCTTGCCACACTGAATAATGGCTTGGGTAATCAAAGGTACTGATGGTGATTGTCGGCTTGGCGATATTCTTGGTACTGTAGCCACGCCCACCCGCTCCACGACTAACGTGCAGCTTGATCCCTGCTTTTTGATTATGAGGCTTGTTGGCGTTATGGAGCTTCTTTGAACCATCAAGGCTCTTTGTGCCATGAAGAGCGTTATGTTGGATGTGTTGAAGCGCAGTATCGAGCCAAAGACTAACAACATCCCAATCAAGAGCAGAAATGCGTAGCGCTTTAAGGCACTCGTCGACACGGTGCTGATGATCGTGAAGATGTTGTATCTCACCATCACTTACGAGCATTGTCGTAAAACAGCCGTCTCCGTACTGAAACGAGCGATCCAAAATATCGATAGTTTGCTGGCTTTCTCCATCAACCCAAAACATGTTTTTCCCCATAAAAAGAAACGGCTCAATGCTAAAGCATCAAGCCGTTTAAAAACAAGTCTAATTGTGACTATCTACGAGTGTTTACGTCTTTAATAAGATGATTAAATCTTTTTGAAGATCAAACAGCCGTTTGTACCACCGAAACCGAATGAGTTACATGCAGCATATTCCATGTTGCTAACTTCACGCGCAGTGTGAGGTACTAAGTCAATATCTAAGCCTTCTTCAGGATCATCTAGGTTGATTGTTGGTGGAACAATTTGGTCAACCAGAGACATAGCCGTGATGATAGCTTCAGCAGAACCAGCAGCACCTAGAAGGTGGCCTGTCATTGATTTCGTAGAAGAAACCAATACTTGCTTGCTGCCTGCTTCGCCAAGAGCACGCTTGATGCCCTTAACTTCCGCTACGTCACCTGCAGGAGTCGAAGTACCGTGTGCGTTTACATAACCGATTTGTTCACCAGTAATGCCAGCATCACGCATAGCCGCTTCCATTGCTAGTGCGCCACCTGAGCCATCTTCACTTGGAGATGTCATGTGGTAAGCGTCACCCGACATACCGAAGCCAACTAGCTCACAGTAAATCTTAGCGCCACGAGCTTTCGCATGTTCGTACTCTTCAAGAACCATCATGCCTGCACCGTCGCCAAGAACGAAGCCATCACGGCCTTTGTCCCATGGACGAGAAGCTTTTTGAGGCTCATCGTTACGAGTAGAAAGTGCTTTAGCCGCACCAAAACCGCCCATACCTAGTGGAGTTGATGCTTTTTCAGCACCACCCGCTAGCATTGCGTCTGCATCGCCGTATGCAATCATACGAGCCGCGTGACCAATGTTATGTAGGCCAGTCGTACATGCAGTAGAAATCGCGATGTTTGGACCGCGTAGGCCACGCATGATAGACATGTGACCAGCAATCATATTCACGATCGTCGACGGTACGAAGAACGGGCTGATCTTACGAGGGCCTTTTTCAGTTAGAGCTTGGTGACCGGCTTCGATCAAACCAAGACCACCAATACCAGAACCAATAGCAACACCCACACGTGGAGCGTTTTCTTCAGTAATAGTTAGGGCTGAATCATCTAAAGCTTGAATACCTGCTGCGACGCCGTACTGGATGAACAAGTCCATCTTACGAGCATCTTTTTTAGTCATATACTCTTCGCAGTTAAAGTCTTTAACTAGACCTGCAAAACGAGTTGAGAAATTGGTTGCATCAAAATGATCGATATTAACGATACCACTTTGACCAGCTAGCAGGGCTTTCCAAGAAGATTCTACAGTGTTGCCTACCGGTGACAACATACCCATGCCAGTGACAACTACACGACGCTTGGACACGATTTTACACTCCGGGGATTGAGGTGATTTAAGATGAGGATAGATGAGTTAGATAAAACACAGGCGGTCGAGGTGACCGCCTGGGAGAGATTATTACTGAGCGCTAGTTACGTAATCGATAGCTGCTTGAACAGTAGTAATTTTCTCAGCTTCTTCATCTGGGATTTCAGTGTCGAATTCTTCTTCTAGAGCCATTACTAGCTCTACTGTGTCTAGAGAATCTGCACCTAGGTCATCAACGAAAGAAGCTTCGTTTTTAACTTCAGCTTCGTCTACACCTAGCTGTTCAACAATGATTTTCTTTACGCGTTCTTCGAGGTTGCTCATTTTTTCTTTTCCTTTACAGAGTTCGCTTTATGCGATGTTTTCCGTAGTTTATTCAATCTATTGAAAGTTGCAAGGTCAACTTTTCTGGTCAAACCACAATTTTCACGATTTTAACCGAAATTACGTATGATCTTGACTTAAATCATGCACAAATGTTGCACATAATTTACACCATGTACATACCGCCATTGACGTGAAGTGTTTCACCTGTGATATAAGCTGCCGCAGGTGACGCCAAAAATACCACAGCTTCAGCGATTTCGCGAGGGTCACCTAGTCGACCTGCTGGTACATTCGCCAAAGTTGCTGCACGTTGGTCATCATTTAGCGCTTTAGTCATGTCAGTTTCGATGAAACCAGGAGCTACAGTGTTCACTGTAACGCCACGAGACGCAACTTCACGAGCCATTGATTTAGTAAAACCAATTACGCCTGCTTTTGCAGCTGCGTAGTTAGCTTGACCAGCGTTACCCATTGTACCTACTACAGAACCAACGTTTACTATACGACCTTGACGCTTCTTCATCATGCCACGCAATACAGCTTTAGACATGTGGAAGATAGGCGTTAGGTTAGTATCGATGATGTCATTCCATTCGTCGTCTTTCATACGCATCAGTAGGTTATCACGAGTGATACCTGCGTTGTTAACTAGAATGTCAATCGCACCGAATTCATCGTTGATGGTTTTCAGTGTAGCAGCAATTGAGTCAGTATCCGTTACATTAAGAGCAAGACCTTTACCGTTCTCACCAAGGTACTCGCTGATTGCAGCTGCGCCGCCTTCAGATGTCGCAGTACCGATAACTTTAGCACCACGCTCAACTAAAAGTTCAGCGATTGCACGACCGATGCCACGGCTTGCGCCTGTAACTAGTGCAACTTTGCCTTCTAAATTCATCATAACTTCTCTATTAAGTGGTTATTTACTTAGCAGCTTCTAGTGATGCAGTATCATTAACTGCAGCAGCTGTCATAGTTTTTACGATTCGTTTTGTTAGACCAGTAAGAACTTTACCAGGGCCTAATTCAAGTAGCTTCTCAACGCCTTGCTCATTCATCGCTTGTACACCTTCAGTCCAACGAACTGGGCTGTATAGCTGACGAACAAGTGCGTCTTTAATTTTTGCAGGGTCTGTTTCAGCAATAACATCAACGTTATTGATAACAGGCAATGCTGGCGTGTTGAACTCTAGAGCTTCTAGAGCCACTGCTAGCTTATCTGCTGCTGGCTTCATCAGTGCACAGTGAGACGGCACAGAAACAGGTAACGGAAGTGCACGCTTAGCGCCCGCTTCTTTACAAAGTGCACCAGCACGCTCTACTGCAGCTTTGTTACCCGCGATAACAACTTGGCCAGGAGAGTTAAAGTTAACTGGAGACACAACTTCGTCTTGCGCAGCTTCTTCACACGCTTTAGCAATCGCTTCATCGTCTAGACCGATGATTGCGTACATTGCACCAACACCTGCAGGAACCGCTTCTTGCATCAGTTGACCACGTAGTTCAACCAGCTTGATCGCTTCTTTAAAGTCGATAACGCCGGCACATACAAGAGCAGAATATTCACCTAGGCTGTGACCTGCTAGATTTACAGGTTGCTCTAGGCCAAGCTCTTGCCATACACGCCAAATTGCAACAGACGCTGTTAATAGAGCCGGTTGAGTGCGAAAAGTTTCATTTAGATTTTCTACAGGACCATCTTGAACCAATGCCCATAGATCGTAACCAAGTGCTTCTGAAGCTTCAGCAAATGTCTTTTTAACAACATCATACTGTTCGCCTAGGTCAGCAAGCATACCGATAGCTTGAGAGCCTTGGCCTGGGAATACGATAGCAAATTTGCTCATTGTAATTTTCCTTTAAGCAAAGCAAAAAATTGAATAAGGCACATAAGTTATGTGCCTTGTTTGTTGATTATCGCTTAGGGTTAGAATTTAACTAACGCAGAACCCCAAGTGAAGCCGCCGCCAAATGCTTCAAGTAGAAGCGTTTGACCACGTTTAATTCGCCCGTCGCGAACAGCCTCATCTAGGGCCGTTGGTACGGTAGCTGCTGACGTGTTGCCGTGCTTATCAAGAGTAATCACTACTTGATCAAGCGACATCGTCAGCTTTTTAGCGGTTGCCGAGATAATACGGTAGTTCGCTTGGTGTGGAACTAACCAATCAAGCTCTGACTTATCCATATTGTTCGCCGCTAAGGTGTCTTTAACTAGCTTAGAAAGCTGAGTTACCGCCACTTTAAATACTTCGTTGCCCGCCATGTGCAGCCATTTGTCTGCATCACCGCCGCGCTCTGGTACTTCTAAGCTTAGAAGCTCACCGTATTTACCATCAGAGTAAATATGAGTAGACAAAATACCTGGCTCTTCGCTTGCGCCTACAACCACCGCGCCTGCTGCATCACCAAATAGGATGATAGTAGAGCGGTCAGTCGGATCACAGGTTTTTGACAGTGCATCAGCACCAATTACCAAAACGTTCTTACACATGCCAGTCTTGATGTGTTGATCAGCAACAGACAGTGCGTAGACAAAACCAGAACACGCTGCAGCCAAATCAAACGCAGGGCAGCCTTTGATACCAAGCTTGCCTTGTACCTGACATGCCGAAGACGGGAATGTGTGGCTACTGCTGGTTGTCGCAACGATGATTAAATCAATCTCATCTTTGTCGATACCTGCCATTTCAATGGCATTCTCAGCAGCGTAAAACGCCATATCAGCAACGGTTTCGTTTTCCGCTGAAATACGACGCTCTTTAATACCAGTTCTAGCAACGATCCACTCATCGCTAGTCTCTACCATTTTCTCTAAGTCTGCGTTCGTACGCACCTGAGATGGCAAGTAGCTGCCAGTACCTAAAATTTTGCTATACATGAAGACTAATAATGCCTCTCGAGTAAAACCGCTTCCAAACGATCGCTAATGCGGCTGGGGACTTGTCGTTTGACCTCGTGTACTGCTTCACCAATCGCGTTGACGACTGCAGACACATCAGCACTTCCATGACTTTTAATGACAATGCCGCGCAATCCTAACAAACTTGCGCCGTTATACTGGTCGGGGTTCAAGGTTTTTAATTCAGTAAATAGCTCAGAAAACAGCATTCTGGCTATCCAACCCTTTATTGTTGAAGCCATCATGCGCGTTTTTAGCTTATCAATAAAGAGCTGAGCCGTACCTTCGCACGTTTTTAAGCAGACATTGCCCACAAAACCATCACATACGACGACATCAGCAGCATCTTGAAGTAATTGATTACCTTCAATATAGCCTATGAAGTTCACAGACTGAGTATTAGACAACATTTCAGCGCATCGTTTTACAAGGTCATTGCCTTTAATTTCTTCTGCGCCGATATTCAAGATAGCGACACGTGGCGCGCGACCTAAATGTTGTTCCGCTAATGCACTGCCCATTACGGCAAACTGAAACAGTGAATCTGCGTCACTAGAAACGTTCGCCCCTAAATCAAGCATCCATGTACGGTTGCCAGAAGCAGTAGGCAAAGCTGAAACCAATGCAGGCCTATCAATGCCGGGAAGAAGTTTGAGTCTGAAACGAGATAGCGCCATCAGTGCGCCGGTGTTACCACCACTCACACAAGCATCAGCCTGTGATTCAGCAACCAAATCAATAGCAGCACGCATAGAGCTACCCTGACTGTTACGTAAGGCTAGTGACGGTTTTTCAGAATTGGAAATGACTCGATCACAATGCTGGATACTCAAACGAGAATCAGGCATTCGACCTAATGAAGATAATTGAGATGTGATCGCGTTTCGATCACCTATTAGAATGACTTTTAGCTCTGGGAAATACGACAGTGCCTGCACGGCGGCAGGCACTGTTACACGAGGACCGAAGTCCCCGCCCATTGCATCAAGCGCAACGGTTAGATTTTGCAAAGGTCAACCTTACTTGTTGATAACCTTTTTGCCGCGGTAGAAACCTTCGGCAGTCACGTTGTGACGTAGGTGAGTTTCACCTGAAGTTGCGTCTACAGAAAGTGCAGCTGTAGTTAGCGCATCGTGTGAACGACGCATGCCACGCATTGAACGTGATTTCTTGCTCTTTTGTACGGCCATTGACCCTACTCCTATGTAAATTCTTAAAGAAGCAATTACTTCTTTAAGCTTTTTAAAACATCAAATGGATTCGGCTTTTTGTCTTCCTCAATTTCTTCAGGAAGTTCACCAAACACCAAGTTATTTGAGTTAACGCTACATTTCGCATCGTCGTGCATTGCTATTTGTGGCAATCCAAGGATGAACTCGTCTTCAACTAATTGAATCAGGTCTAACTCACCGTACTCGTTCAGATCTACCAAATCGTACTCTTCCGGTGCTTCCTCTTCACTTTTCTCACTGTAAACAGGAGTATAAGTAAATTGGACATCGCACTCATGTGCGAAAACCTCATTACAACGTTGACACTCTAAATCGACTTCGACGTTAGCTTTACCAGAGATAACGACTAATCGTTGTTCATCAAGCCCAAATGACATTGAGACTTGCGCGTCACGTTTTACGCCTTCAGTTGCTTCAGTTAAACGCTTCAAAAGACTGACCTGAATGATACCATCCATATCGAGTCGTTTTTGAGCCGTTCTTGCCGGATCAACTGTACGCGGTATTTTTTCCTTTTGCATAGGGCGCGAATCTTATCTTCCAAATCGTGTTTAGTCAAAGGAAATGGCAAAAAAAATGTACTTTCCTGCCTTTCCTATTCAGAGCATTATGAATAGCAGGACAAGTTACGTTATCCTGAGATAAATGCTTCCTTGAATTGTAAATTAAAATGAGAAATTACCAACTAGTTTTAGCCTCTACATCACCATTTAGGCAAGAGATCCTCAAAAAACTACAGTTAAGCTTCATTACAGCCAAGCCAGACTGCGATGAAACGCCGCTTCCTGAAGAGACACCACAACAGTTGGTGATGCGCCTTGCTGAGACCAAAGCTAAGTCTTGTGTTGTGGAGCAACCTAGCTTAGTCATTGGTTCTGATCAGGTTTGTGTGATTGATGGAGAGATCATAGGTAAGCCTCACACTCGAGAAAAAGCGATCGAGCAGTTATCTCGTCAAAGCGGCAAGAGCATTACTTTTTATACTGGGCTTTCGGTTTGGAACAACGAGACCAATGAAGCTGACACGCGTCTCGACACCTTTGTTGTGCATTTCCGCGATTTAACTAAGCAACAGATCATGAGTTATGTCGAGAAAGAACAACCTTATTACTGCGCGGGCAGTTTTATGTGTGAAGGGTTAGGCATCGCGTTGTTTAAACAGATGGAAGGTAAAGATCCAAATACTTTGATCGGCTTACCGCTGATCGATCTAGTCGATATGTTAGAAGCGCAAGGAATGGGGGTACTATAACGGATACGCTCTCTTTGTTAGAGATTCCCTACTCCTTCCTTCGTCAGTCTAGGGAATGGCGGAACACGCAATTTTATCTAACCAACTAATGATATAGAGCGTGATTTTAAAAAGTCGTCATCCTCAAGGGCGAGGAACGAGCGACTTGGGGATCTTCTACAACAGATGAAAACAAAAAAGGTTGACGATATTCGTCAACCTTTCTCATTTATGGATACTGAAGAACAAATTTAGAGGCACTCTATACCTTCGTATCTCGTATCTTCTTAAAGCTTACGTAAACCAGTTAGGGCTTTCTCTAGCCTTCTTTCCATTGGCGCCGAGATATCCATCTTCTCTTCACTACCTGGGTGTGTGAACTTGATGTTTGCTGCATGTAGGAACAGACGATCAAGACCAACCTTACCCGTGTAAGCATCAAAACGACGATCACCGTAGCGATCATCCCAAGCAATTGGGTGACCAGTATACTGAGCGTGCACACGAATTTGGTGTGTTCGGCCTGTAATTGGGCTTGCTTGAATCAACGTCGCCTCTTGGAATTTTTCTAAAACCTTAAAACGGGTTTCAGAAGCTTTACCATTCGGGTTAACTCGAACAATGCTGTTCACTTCATTTTTCAACAAAGGTGCGTTGACGACTTTGCAGCTGTTCTTCCATTCGCCCATAACTAAAGCGAAGTAGTATTTTTGAACCGTTTTTTCACGGAACTGTGCTTGAAGGTGTCTTAGCGCCGAGCGCTTCTTAGCAACAAGCAAAATGCCAGACGTATCTCTATCGATACGGTGCACTAATTCAAGAAAACGAGCATCAGGGCGAAGAGCACGTAATGCTTCAATCGCGCCAAATTTTAATCCGCTACCACCATGAACAGCAGTGCCAGACGGTTTGTTAAGAATTAGCATGTGATCATCTTCATAAATGATGCACTGTTCTAATTCTGAAACCTTGTTGAGTTTCGTGCTCGGCACGTTCTCTTCTGTTTTCTCTTCAATAGTAACCGGAGGGATACGAACTAAATCGCCAGCTTTTAGTTTGTACTCAGCCTTGATGCGTTTTTTATTTACGCGGACTTCGCCTTTACGCACGATTCGGTAAATCATGCTTTTCGGGATGTTTTTTAATTGGTTGCGTAAGAAGTTATCAATACGCTGACCAGCCATATCTTCGTCAATGTCGACGAATTGGACTTGGGTTCTAATTTCGCTCATTGCGCTATTGTATCACTGTCACTTTTGATAATTGAGATTTTCTTAGCCCTATTCCGAACTTATTTATCCCTAATCCTTACCGATCTATCCCAAAATGGTCATTGAAGTTCTATATTTCTTTGATTCTTCGAACAAAAAAGCATCAAGATTCCTGCAAATTAAAATATCAATTGATAAATTATTTATAGACAGTGAGTTAGAGCTATCAAAACCCAAACAAAAACTGTTTTTTTTACAGCATTCCGACAAAGCAGATTGCTGTGTTTACCGACCGCTGCTATAGTTCACAGCTGCTATCAATGGTTTGACTATTATTTAAACAGCTAACCATTCATAAGCAAGTAAATGAGTAGATAACTCAGATTAGACAGTGCTGCAATCGGCGTAAGACACGGTCAACTGAGTTCCTTATCGCTCTACTCACGTACACTCATGTTGAGTATTCACCGCCACATCGCGGATCATAGGCTAAATCCCTATGATGACTGACGTGCCCCAGAGCATCCCTCTCCAGCCGGGAGGCTGCACCGATAAAGCCATGGGATCTGGCACCATGAGAAACGAAATAAAGCGATAAGAACAATGATGAAAATAAGAAAAGACAATGAGAATTTCTAAATGAAAAGAATGTTAATTAACGCAACTCAAAAAGAAGAGTTGCGTGTCGCTTTGGTTGATGGCCAACGACTGTTCGATCTAGATATCGAAAGTCCAGGTCACGAGTCAAAGAAAGCGAATATCTACAAAGGACGTATTACCCGTATTGAACCAAGCCTAGAAGCGGCATTCGTTGATTACGGCGCAGAACGTCACGGTTTCCTCCCTCTTAAAGAAATTGCCCGCGAATACTTCCCTGAAGGTTATACATACCAAGGCCGTCCTAGCATTAAAGAAGTGCTAAAAGAAGGTCAAGAAGTAATCGTACAAGTAGAGAAAGAAGAACGTGGTAGCAAAGGTGCTGCACTGACAACTTTCATCTCTTTAGCTGGTAGTTACTTAGTTCTTATGCCTAATAACCCTCGTGCTGGCGGTATTTCTCGTCGTATCGAAGGTGATGAACGCACTCAACTGAAAGCAGCATTAAGCACTCTTGAGCTTCCTCAAGGTATGGGCTTAATCGTGCGTACAGCGGGTGTTGGCAAAAGTGCAGAAGAGCTAGAGTGGGACCTGAATGTTCTATTGAACCATTGGGGCGCTATCAAGCAAGCTTCTGATTCAAATGCAGCTCCTTTCCTAATTCACCAAGAGAGTAACGTTATTGTTCGCGCAATTCGTGACTACCTACGTCGTGATATTGGCGAGATTCTAATCGACAGCAATACTATTTTTGAACGTGCACAAGCGCACATTCAATTAATACGCCCAGATTTCATGAATCGCGTTAAGAAATACGATGGTGAAGTGCCACTATTCAGCCATTACCAGATTGAAAGCCAGATCGAATCTGCTTTCCAACGTGAAGTTCGTCTTCCATCTGGTGGTTCTATCGTAATCGACCCAACAGAAGCACTGACTTCTATCGATATCAACTCTGCTCGTGCAACAAAGGGCGGCGATATTGAAGAAACAGCACTTAACACTAACCTAGAAGCTGCCGATGAAATTGCACGTCAATTACGTCTACGTGACCTAGGTGGTCTTGTTGTAATCGACTTTATCGATATGACCCCGGTTCGCCACCAACGCGAAGTAGAAAGCCGTCTACGTGATGCCGTTCGTTTAGATCGCGCACGTGTTCAGATTGGTCGTATTTCTCGCTTTGGTCTTCTAGAGATGTCTCGTCAACGTTTGAGCCCATCACTAGCAGAAGCAAGCCACCACATTTGTCCTCGTTGTACAGGTACTGGTGTTGTTCGTGATAACGAATCTCTAGCACTTTCTGTTCTACGTTTGATTGAAGAAGAAGCTCTAAAAGACAACACAGCACAAGTACTTGCTGTTGTGCCTGTTCCAATCGCTTCTTACCTTCTGAACGAAAAACGTCGCTCAGTAAACCACATCGAGAAGAACCAAGAAGTTAAGATCACTGTTGTTCCTAACTCAGACATGGAAACGCCGCATTTTGAGGTTATCCGTGTTCGTGAAGGTGAAGAGTTCGATCTACTATCTTACTTGCTGCCTAACAAGCTAGAAGCTCTAAAAGAAGCGGAAAGCAAAGAGCCTGCTGAACAGACTATTCGTCCTAAGAAGATCGAAGAACCTGCTCTGAAAGGCTTCGCAGCTCCTGCTCAATTAGCACCAACTCCTGCTCCAGCACCTAAAGCTGTAGAAGAGAAGAAAGCTGAACCAGCAGCGACTCAAGAACCAGGCCTAATTGGTCGTTTCTTCAAAGCTATCGGTAGCTTCTTATTTGGCTCTTCAACTCAAGAAGAGAAAAAGGAAGAAGAGAAGAAAGAAGAAGAAAAACCTAAAAACAATCGTAACAACGGCAACCGTCAACGCCGTGATCGTAACGATAACCGTCGTCGTAACCAACGTGGTGAGCGTGGCGAACAGCGTAACGACCGTGGTGAACGTGGTGACAATCGTAACGAAAACCGTGACAACAAACGCCGCCGTAAGCCAGCTCGTGATGAGAAGCCTGAAGAGCAAAAAGAAGCAGCTCCACAGCAAACTCGTCAGCCTCGCAAGCCTAAGCAAGACCGTCGCAACAAGCCACGTGATGAGCAGAAGCAACGCGAAGAGCAAGCACCATCTAAATTAGCAGAAGAAGGTCTACAGCTAGCAGCAGAAGCACAAGCTGGTAAACCGGAAGCGCCTAAGGCTAAACCTGAAGCGAAAGCAGCTAAGATTAAAGAGCGTCGTCAGCGTCGTAAACTGAACAAGCAAGTTCGTGTTAAAGACCAACAAGCTCAAGCTGAAGATAACGCTTCAAAAGAGCAGGTTGCTGCTAAAGAACTATCTGTTTCAAAAGAACAGTCAGTAGCTCAAGAGCAAAAAGTTGCGGAACAAGTAGAAGCAACTCAAGCGAATGCAGAGCAAACTGAACAGGAAGAGCCGAAACAACGTCGTAACCGTCGTTCTCCACGTCACCTACGTGCAAGTGGTCAACGTCGTCGTCGCGGTCGTGATCGTCGCCCTAACCCATTCCGCCTACGTAAAGGTGGTGTAGCTTCTCCAGAGATGGCTATGGGTAAAGTGATGCCTCGCTTCATTCCAAAACCTCACCACAAGCAGGCAAAGCCTGAAGTGGCTGAAGTTCAAGTAGCAGCTGAAGCTCAAACATCTGTTCAAGAGCAGAATGTTGCTCTAGAGACGGCACCACAAAGCAATGTAGCAATGACTGGCGGCTTCGCATGTCCAGAGCTTGCAATGGGTAAAGTTATCATCCGTCGTGAAGATGCTGCTGTTGAAGCTCAAGTAGCTGAGACTCCTGCTGTAGTTGAAGCTCCTGCAGTCGTTGAAGAAGCACCAGTGGTTGTTGAAACCGCGAAAGTTGAAGCTCCAGTGATTGCAGAAGCGACGAAAGTTGAAGCGCCTGTTGTAGCAGAAGCTGTGCAAGCAGAAGCAACACCAGTTGTTGAAGCTGAAGCGCCTAAAGCTGAAAGTGCAAAAGTTGAAGAAGCACCTGTTGTTAAAGCAGAAGCTCCTAAAGCGGCACCAAAGGCAGCTGTTGCTAAGAAGCAAGCCGGTTCACCAATGACTAAAGCTCCTGGTCCTCAAGAGATCAAAGAGATTGAAGTGATTGCAGCTCCGTTCCGCACTGAACGTTTTGTATCGAAAGGTGCAGGCAGTCAGGCAGCGTCGAACAAAGCTGGCGCGGCGATGACTAAGCCAAACTACTAGTGATTACTGATAGGTAATCGCGAGTAAATAGAATCAAAGGCTGCTTATTAAAGCAGCCTTTTTCATATCTACTAATCGAATAAAAATTAACAGATATATTACTCAAAGTTAGGTTCAACCTTGAACTTAATCACATTTTTGGGTAGCATTCGCGCACTTATCTTTTCGACACTTCGCTATTGCCGCTCTTTTCCATCACTGTTTGGCTACGCAATACACCCGTGTCGGTAAATCCATCTTAAGCATAGCTGAGCAAACATGTTCGAATTCCCACAATTTTCAAAGCACTCTGTAAAGAATGACGTGCTTTCAGGTCTTACAGTAGCCCTGGCTCTGGTACCTGAAGCTGTAGCATTCGCCTTTGTTGCTGGCGTTGACCCAATGGTTGGTCTTTATGCAGCATTCATCGTAGGTTTAATCACTTCTGTCTTTGGCGGCCGTCCAGGTATGATTTCTGGCGCAACCGGCGCAATGGCCGTTGTAATGGTGAGCCTAGTGGCAACCCATGGTGTTCAATACCTATTCGCAGCCGTTATGCTGGCTGGCCTTCTGCAAATTGCAGCAGGTGTATTTAAACTAGGTAAATTTATCCGTATCGTTCCACACCCAGTAATGATTGGTTTCGTGAACGGTTTGGCCATTGTTATCTTCCTAGCTCAACTTGGTCAATTTAAAGCGCCAGACGTAACAGGTGCGTTGACTTGGTTACCAAGCGGTCAAATGACACTAATGCTAGGTCTAGTAGCCCTTACAATGGCTATCATCCACTTCCTACCTAAGCTAACAACAGCAGTACCATCTTCATTAGTTGCTATTGTTACAGTAACGGCTTTGGTTGTGGGTCTTGACCTTGAAACTCGCACTGTTGTCGACTTCCTACGTACAATGTCTGGTGACGAAGCTGCTACGCTAGCGGGCTCTCTTCCAACATTCTCAATTCCTGCTGTTCCGTTTTCTTTAGATACACTACAGATCATCCTGCCTTACGCAATTATCCTTGCGGCTATCGGCCTGATTGAATCTCTGCTGACACTGACAGTACTAGACGAAATGACAAACACTCGTGGTCAATCTAACCGTGAATGTGTTGGTCAAGGTATGGCTAACGTAACGTGTTCTGTATTCGGTGCGATGGGTGGTTGTGCGATGATCGGTCAATCGATGATCAACGTAAACTCAGGTGGTCGTGGTCGTCTTTCAGGTATCGTCGCCGCAGTTGCACTACTGATGTTCATCCTGTTCGGTTCTGCACTGATTGAAATGATTCCTCTAGCAGCACTTGTGGGCGTAATGTTCATGGTTGTTATCGGCACATTTGAATGGGCAACCTTCAAGCTTGCGCGTCGCGTTCCTAAACAAGACTTCTTCGTTATCGTTCTTGTTACCGTAGTAACAGTACTGACTGATCTTGCTGTGGCAGTAGGTGTTGGTGTTGTCGCTTCTGCGCTAATGTTTGCTTGGCAACATGCTAAACACATCTACGCAGATACATCAGTAAACGCTGAAGGCTCAAAAGAGTACAAAGTTAACGGCCCAATCTTCTTTGGTTCAACGGCTAACTTCCTAGAGTTGTTTGACGCATACAACGATCCACAAGATGTAATCGTTGATTTCGCAAACTCACGCGTGACTGACCACTCTGCAATTGAAGCGATCGACACGATTGCTGACCGTTACGCGGCGCTAGGTAAAACACTTCACCTTCGCCACCTAAGCCAAGACTGTGTTGCTATGCTGCACAAAGCAGGTAGCTTAGTTGAAGCGAACGTTGCAGAAGACCCAATCTACAAAGTAATGTCTAAGTAATCTTAGCTGTAGCTTTAAGTTAGATTTAGAGAGGCCGACATTCAATGTCGGCCTTTTTTATACCTATCGGTCAGCCCTTACGCTGATAACAAAACGACGTACATTGTTCCTACACTACATCGAACGCAGTATCGCTTCGCTAGACTCTTCGATTAAATCCAACACCAATTCAAAACCATTTCCCTCACCATAATACGGATCGGGGATCTCTTGATATTGTGACTCTCCAAAGCTCAAAAATAATGCGAGCTTGTATTGGAGGTGAACTGGGCATTGGCTCATTAAGTCGTCTAAATTCGCCCTATCGGCCGCGAGTATCAGGTCAAATTCTTCGAAGTCATTATCTACCACTTTACGAGAAGTAATCCCTTTAAAGCTGTAGCCTCGCTTCTCTCCTGCAGATTTGGATCGCGAGTCTGGCGGGTTGCCTTGATGAAAACCAATCGTCCCCGCAGAGTCGACCACAACATCAATATCCAGCTGTTGCGCTTTCTTCCTTAGCACCGCTTCACCTGTTGGCGAGCGGCAAATATTCCCCATACAAACTACGAGTATCTTTTTCATCCCTAATCACCTGTTCTTCCGATGGTTTTTGCTATCGTTAAGTTAGGCTATGATAGACGCAATCACAACTTAAAAGGATTTGTTATGTCGACTGAAGACAACAAAGAACAACGCCACAAAGCAAGACAACAGAAAGTAAAAGAACAAGTCGATGCACGTGTCGCTGCAGCACAAGAAGTAAAAGGCCTATTGCTGGTCATCACGGGTAACGGTAAAGGTAAATCAACATCCGGTTTTGGTACGATTACACGTGCAGTTGGTCATGGTAAGAAATGCGCCGTTGCTCAGTTTGTTAAAGGTACCTGGGATAACGGCGAAAAAAACGTTCTGCAAAAGCTTGATGTCGAGTTCCAAGTCATGGGCACAGGCTTTACTTGGGAAACTCAGAACAAAGCGCAAGATATTGAAGCTGCGCAGCGTGTATGGAAAGAGTGCCAACGCATGCTGGCTGATGAGTCGATCGATGTGATTCTGTTTGATGAACTGACTTACATGGTTAGCTACGGTTACATCGAACTCGATGAAGTGGTTGAGGCGTTGAATAACCGCCCGAAGATGCAGTCTGTCATCATTACAGGTCGTGGCGCGCACCGTACTCTTACTGAGATAGCAGATACAGTATCTGAAGTTCGCAATGTGAAACACGCTTTTGAATCTGGTGTTAAAGCGCTACAAGGCGTTGACTGGTAATCACCTTCAACCAGAGATCCCCGACTCGGTCATTCTTCCCTCTCGAGGATGACGACCACTAGGCCGTTACGCTCTTGAACAAAGGACGACGGCCTATCGTCATTCCCTAGAGCGAGGGACGAGTGTCATAGGGAATCTCTCGAAAGTATTATAAGCACCCAAACAAAAGCGCCATTCCTACAGTAGGAATGGCGCTTCTTTTATATACGAGTTAAAAACGTTTAGTTAAAGAAACCTTTCAATAAACCATCAACTGCTTCTTTAGTTTTCTCGTCTTTGATCTTGTCCGTTAGCTTGTTCACACCACGGTCAATTTCTTTCTGTGCTTTCTGTTTCAATACGTCATCAAAAACAAGTGCAAATTTCGGGGCTGCCCACTGACCAGTTACCTTAATTGGGATAGTCACATCTTTCAGGTCGTCGATACTCTTACCACCCTGACCTTCAAGTGAACCCACAATTGATGTACGTACAAGGAAATCGACCGTTTCATTGATGAAGTTGGCTTTACCTTGACCTGTAACGCGTAACAATGGCGACTGTGCTGATAAGTCGTTAGTTGAAACCCAACCTTTATCCACTTTCAGCGTCGCTTTCATTGCACTGAAGTCCGTTTTTTGAGCTTCATTTGTGCTTTCAACTTTCTCGCCCTTGATCTTAGCGTAGTTTTCTCGAATCAGTTGAGCTACGTTGATGCCGTTAACTGCACCATCTTCAAAGTTAATCGCGATAGTACCGACTAGGTTTTTCTTGATACCCGTCGGAGTTAGACTCTTACCTTTCACGTTGACATCAATATTACCGGTACCTTCCAGCATATCGTTATCTGCAACATCAACCAGTAACGGTTGTACTTTCACGCCTTTGATTTTCTTCTTAGCCGTGTAAGTCGCTGGTGTTTTACGAGCGTCTAACTTTGCAGTAGCAGAAATAGAACCTTGGTAAAGATTCGAGGTGAATGAGGTTAGCTCTGCGATACCACGGTTAACCGAAAATGCGGTTTTAACATTCTGCATCTTCGCGTTGTTCGCCTTGAACTTATCAATCGTGATGTCACCTTTCACGTCTAACGTTTTCAGAGCCGACAGATCAGGTTCCACTTCTTTAGCTGGATCTGAACTACCAGAACTTGACGTTGAACCACCAGCAGAACCAGAAGGCGCTGTGCTCGCTGTTTCTGTTGTATTGCCTAAGCCTAAGAATTCATCTAAATCAATATTCGGGCTATGAAGAGAGAAACGAACCTTTGGTATTTCAGATAGGATTACGTCTGCTTTACCGTCTAATGCAATAGCGTTAGCTTGTAGCTTCTCTAACACAAAGCTCAGGTGGCTCTTGTTAAGATCGAAGCTTAAGTCAGACAGCATGTCGACTTTCATTGGAGACTGAGGAAGCGTGTCGCCTTTGAATGTTGAGTCTAACGTCAATTTGTTCAACGTTACTTTTGAAATCGCGCTATCAACAGTAAGTTCACCGCCACCTTTAAGACCAAGGTCAAGGCCAGCTGCATTACCGATTACAGCGTAAGTCAGTTGGTTTACCTTATCGAACTCAAACGTATTCAAGCCAATTTTTGCTGACTCAATCGACGTCGCTGGATCATTGAACTTAGCGTTTAAGTCGATATTACGAAGTGCGTAACTTGCAAAGCCTTCAGCTAATTTGAATTCTGCACTGCCTTGTGCAGAGAACTTCTGTTGATTGTTCTCACCAGAAGCCGCAAATGTCGCGGTTGTCCATGTATCAACGGCAAACTCAGAAAGATTCAAAGACACATCGTATAGCTTAGTGAATGAACCCGCTTGCTTGTCGTCCATTTCAAACAATGCGTTTGATACAGTTACGCCTGCAAGGTTGATCGTCCAACCCGATGCGTCTGTGGTAGTTTGCTCTTGAGGGGCAGGCGCTGATTCAGAACTTGTGCCTGCTGCAGGCTCAGATTCTTGAGGCGCTGACGCTTGCGTTAGTGCATCAATGTTCTTGCGACCATCTTTAAGCGTTTCTAAATAGAATTCTGCACCATCTAGAGTAATGTTGCCGATCTCTAGTTGGTTGCTAAATAGCGGAGTAACCGAAACGTCAACGCCAACGGTATCAACCTTAAATAGGTTAGGTTGCGTAAAACCTTCAGGGTTGCGTAATTCAGTTTGACCAAGTTCAAAGCCAATGGATGGGAAGAATTGCCAGCTGATATCACCCTCGATCACTAGCTCTAGGCCTGTGTGTTTTTGGGCTTGTTCGACAATTAATGGCTTAAATTGGTTGGGATTCACTAACAGCACTAGTGCCAGAATTGCTGCAACGACAACAAACACTGGTACAGCTATGAAAATGAGTAGTTTCTTCATCCGCATATTCCTTGCTTAGATTCCAAAAGAAAGTGGCACTATAAAAGTGCCACTGATTCGGTAAAAAATAAAGCTAAGTGAGTCACTTAGGCAAAATTTTATTCGATTAAGACTTCAACAACTTCGCAATGTGCGCTTTTAGCACATCAATCGCAATACGGTTTTTACCACCACGAGGAACGATGATGTCTGCATGTTGTTTTGAAGGCTCGATAAACTGCATGAACATTGGACGTACTGTTTCTTGGTATTGTTTAAGTACAGTGTCCATTGTGCGACCACGCTCTTCTACATCACGCTTAACACGGCGTAGTAGACAGATGTCTAATGGTGTATCCATAAACACACTTGCGTGCATTAGTTTACGAAGACGCGGGTCTGTTAGAAGCAGAATACCCTCTAAAATGATCACTTTCTTTGGAGTAAGTGTAGTCGTTTCAGAAGTACGTGTGTGCTCTGTGTAGCTGTATTCAGGAACTTCTACGGCGTTGCCACTCATTAGCTGCTGTAGATGTTCACATAAAAGATCATGATCTAGTGCATTTGGGTGATCGTAGTTAGTTTTAACACGCTCTTCCATACTCAAGTGGCTTTGGTCGCTGTAATAGCAATCTTCCGTGATAACACCAATTTGATGGTCGCCTACTTTTTCGCGCAATTCATTATAAATTGTACTAGCAATCAGACTTTTTCCTGAAGCTGAAGCGCCAGCGATACCTACGATGACACATTGATTATTATCAGACATTAATTTTGCACCCGATATGGTTTGGTGGTGGGAAGAGATAAACCGCCTGATTATAGGGGCTAAAGCACATAGATTCTAGTCGCCATTTTAGCTAATTGCAGTCAAATTGATGATATCAATGCATTTAATGAATACAATCGTTTGCTTTCAAATAACTTGCCTACAACTATTTGCACAACCCCAATGGCGATCAGCCTAAATCCAACCGCTATTTATCTAATCCAACATGATTAACACAACTTTTGGATTATCTTTCGTTATTCAACCATAGAGAAGTTAATCGCTTCTGGTCTCGCCTTGCCGGTCCAGAACATCTTCGCAGCCACATTCTCTGCAAGCTCTAAGTAGTGACGTGTATGTTCACTATCTGGACGACGAATCACCGTCGGGCAACCTGCATCGATATCTTCTCGCACATCAATATGAAGAGGGATCTGTGCCAAAATATCGAGGTAAAACTCTTCTGACATAGCTTCGGCACCACCAACGCCAAAGATATGCTCTTTCTCACCACAGTGACTACAAATATGATAGCTCATGTTTTCAACTAAGCCTGCGACTGGCACACTCACCTTATCAAACATCGCTACGCCTTTACGTGCATCCGCTAGCGCCAAATCTTGAGGAGTGGTCACCACTACAGCCCCGGTCACTGGGATCTGTTGCGATAACGTCAGCTGAATATCGCCCGTGCCCGGTGGCATATCAATAACTAGATAATCCAACTCTGGCCATACGGTTTCGTTAACAAGCTGACCTAAAGCCTTGGCCGCCATTGGACCGCGCCAAATCGCAGCGTCATCTTTCGACACAAGATAACCGATAGAGTGAGTGAAAATACCGTGTGCTTCGATTGGCATCATCCACTTATTGTTTTGCACTTCTGGCTTCGAATCTAACTGTCCTAGCATCATGGGAACCGATGGGCCGTAGATGTCAGCATCCAATAAACCGACTTTTGAACCTGACTTAGATAAAGCCAGCGCAAGGTTAACTGAAGTCGTTGATTTGCCCACCCCGCCCTTGGCAGAAGTGACAGCAATAATATTCTTCACGCCTTTAAGTGGCGTTGATACCGTCGTTTCAAGTGCCGATGGCTTGACCTTCACTTCAAATTGAAAAGCACTCACAAGCTTTTGTTCAATCTGAGCGTTAATCCAATTTTCCAGGTCAATAGCAAGCTGATTCGCTGCGAAAGGCAAAGTAATAACAAACGATCCACGAGGGTCAACAGAGACAATGTTTTGGTGTAGCGCCCACTCTGGGATGAGGATTGGTGACTCAAACTCATTCAACCATGAACAGAAATCTTGCTTCGAAGTAAAGTTACGCATTGGGGCTCCTTTTTTTATTTATGCTATCACCCACGAGATGAAGACTGAACCCCTAAAAAACTAGGGGAATCCTTTGTCTGATACCTTGGCGTATCACACGTTATAAAGTAGTATTACCAATCAAATTTATACCTATCAAAAAAGCGAATTATTAAGTATGGCAACTGATCCAAGACAACTTTTGGTAACTTGTGCGCTTCCGTACGCTAACGGCTCTATTCACCTTGGCCATATGCTTGAGCATATCCAAGCTGATATCTGGGTTCGATACCAGCGTCTGCGTGGCAACACTGTAAACTTCATCTGTGCTGACGATGCTCACGGCACGCCAATTATGCTTAAAGCTCAACAGATGGGTATCACGCCAGAAGAGATGATCGCTGCTGTTAGTGAAGAGCACCAAAAAGACTTCGCTGGCTTTGATATC
The DNA here is from genome assembly GCF_013114515.1 of Vibrio sp. AIC-3. Classification (NCBI taxonomy): domain Bacteria; kingdom Pseudomonadati; phylum Pseudomonadota; class Gammaproteobacteria; order Vibrionales; family Vibrionaceae; genus Vibrio; species Vibrio sp. AIC-3. The sequence goes on from NZ_VTXG01000001.1 coordinate 239,893, forward strand.
AGCTTTGATAACTACCACAGCACACACAGCGACGAGAACCGTGAACTGGCTTCTCACATCTACCTAGAACTTAAAAAGAACGGTTTCATTTCTAGCCGTACTATTTCTCAGCTTTTCGACCCTGAGAAAGAGATGTTCTTACCAGACCGTTTCGTAAAAGGTACTTGCCCTAAGTGTAAGTCAGAAGACCAGTACGGTGATAACTGTGATAACTGTGGTGAGACATACAGCCCAACTGAGCTAATCGATCCTAAGTCAGCAGTTTCTGGCGCAACTCCAGTAATGAAAGACTCTGAGCACTTCTTCTTCGATCTACCTCAGTTTGAAAGCATGCTAAAAGAGTGGACACGTTCTGGTTCACTGCAAGCTGAAACAGCAAACAAAATGCAAGAGTGGTTCGAGTCTGGTCTACAACAGTGGGACATCTCTCGTGATGCACCATACTTTGGCTTCGAGATCCCAGGCGAAAAAGACAAGTTCTTCTACGTATGGCTAGATGCACCAATCGGCTACATGGGCTCATTCAAGAACCTATGTGACAAGCGCGACGATCTAGACTTTAACGAGTACTGGAAGAAAGACAGCACCGCTGAACTTTACCACTTCATCGGTAAAGACATCGTTTACTTCCACAGCCTATTCTGGCCAGCAATGCTAGACGGCGCAGGTTTACGTAAGCCAAACAACGTATTCGTACACGGCTACGTAACAGTGAACGGTGCGAAGATGTCTAAGTCGAAAGGCACATTCATCAAAGCAAGCACGTACCTAAACCACCTAGACCCTGAGTGTCTACGTTACTACTACGCTGCGAAACTAAACAGCCGCATCGATGACTTAGATCTTAACCTTGAAGACTTCACTCAACGTGTAAACGCTGACGTAGTAAACAAGATTGTTAACCTAGCTTCTCGTAACGCTGGCTTCATTACTAAGCGTTTTGAAGGCAAGCTAGCTTCTGAATTTGCAGAGCCTGAGCTATACAACGAATTCGTTGCTGCTGCTGAGCGTATCGGTGAACTATACGAAACTCGTGAATTCAGCCGTGCTATCCGTGAAATCACTGCACTAGCGGATAAAGCTAACCAGTACATCGACGAAAAAGCACCTTGGGTTCTTGCAAAAGAAGAAGGCAAAGAAGCTGAGCTTCAACAAGTTTCTTCTGTAGGTATTAACCTATTCCGCGTACTGATGGCTTACCTGAAACCAGTGATGCCAGAGCTTGCAGCTCGCACTGAAGCTTTCCTAAACGAAGAGCTAACGTGGGAAGCGATTGCTACTCCGCTAACTGATCACGAGATCACTAAGTTCAAAGCGCTATTCAACCGCATTGACCCTAAGAAAGTGGAAGCAATGGTTGAGTCTTCTAAAGAAGATGCAGCCGCTGAAGCAGCAGCGAAAGAAAAAGCAGAAGCTGAAAAAGAGCAAGCAAGCCAAACTGAGCTAGACAAAGAGCCAATCGCAGACGAGATTGAGTTCGATGCCTTTGCAGCAGTAGACATGCGTATCGCTCGTATCATCTCTTGTGAAGAAGTACCAAAAGCGAACAAACTACTGAAGTTCCAACTAGACATCGGTGGTGAGACTCGCCAAGTATTCTCTGGTATCAAATCAGCATACAAACCTGAAGAGCTAGAAGGCAAGCTAACTGTAATGGTAGCAAACCTAAAACCTCGTAAGATGAAGTTTGGTATGTCTGAAGGCATGATCCTAGCAGCGGGCCCTGGCGGCAGCGACCTATGGATCCTTGAGCCACACGAAGGTGCTCAGCCTGGTATGCGTGTAATGTAATTCTGACTCCAGTCAGATAACAAGCACCCATCACTAAATCCCTAATGCTTTTTTGACTTGAAAGAGTTAATCAGCATTGGGGATTTTTTATATCTACCGAAAATTAGCGTTCTCTGTTAGAGTCGCCGTCAACTATGCTATGTAGAGTAGAAATTGGTTCGTCGACAAAAATAGGCTAAACCAACACCTCTTTACTCTAAAACCCTTTTTAGGAATCCCCAGTGACTAACAACGAAATCTTGCGTCGTATTCAACACGCACTAAACCTTAAAAATGCACAAATCATCAAAGCTATCGAACAAGCTGATGTGACTGTTGCTCATGACCAAGTGATTAACTGGCTAAAAGATGACAACGACAAGTCATGCTCTAAGATGAAAGATAAAGAGTTAGCGGTATTCCTAAATGGTTTCATCAACCTTAAGCGTGGCAAAAAAGAAGGCGAGCAACCTAAACCTGAAGTTGCACTGACGAACAACATGATCTTCATGAAGCTTCGTATCGCATTGAACATGAAAGCAGAAGATGTTTTGGACGTACTAGAAGTGGTTGGCATTAGCTTGAGCAAGTACGAAATCGGCGCTTACTTCCGCAAGCCAGAAAACAAAAACTACAAAGTGTGTGAAGACCAACTGCTTTGCGATTTTCTAAACGGTGTGCAATTTACCAACCGTCCAGACTCAGAAGAGTTTACGGGTTAAGTTACTACTCCTAGATAAATTTTAAGTTGCTACACATAGATAAATTACTCGTCATAGGTAAGTAACTGACCCACTGATAATTTTCTAGTAACGACAGATAAATAAAAAGCGGCGAGATAATTGAATTATCTCGCCGCTTTTTCGTTTTCTTTACGTCACTGACTAAACAGGAACAACAATAGTAAACCTATGCCTTAGCTGTCGTCTTCAGTGAAGTTCGTCGGCAATGTCGTTTTCATTTCATTCCAAACTTGTGCACTTGCGATACCGTAGTTACGAATCACTAATGGCAAAGTTTCGCGCTCGCCACTTTCACAGATAATGAACAACTCTTTATAAAAGTCCATCGCTAAACGTCGTGCTTCTGGGTTAGAGAAGTAGTAGCTACCGATACGGTCATAAAGTTTACGCACACCGTTAAAGATCAGGCCGTAAATCTGGTTGCCTGAGTGGAATGCCAAACGTTGGAAAAGCATGTAATCATAGAAGTTGAAAGTCTTCGCGATTAAGATCGTCTGACGTTTCGCTTCATCTTTTTCTGAATCTTCTTTTACCGCTTGTTTGATCTTGTCAGCGTATGGCGACGATTCTAGGAACTCATCCCAAGTTGGTGCCGCAAGTAGCGCTTCACAAGATTCAATCACATTACTGATAGTACGCTCTGAAGCTTCTTTGTTTGCTTTGAATGCATAACGCATAAAGATCGGGCTGATATTAGTACGAGCAGCAAGCAGGTCTTCTACCATTTTGCTTGCGTTATCAACGTCCAACGTCATTAGCGTATCAAGGATATGAAGACCTGAGGTTTCCATAAACTGGTTAACTTTAGTTGGTTTGCCATGTTGGATTGTCAACCAACCATCACGAGCAAGACGTTGTAGTACTTCACGAAGCGTAGTACGTGTAACACCAATCAGCTCAGAAAGCTCACGCTCTGCGGGCAAGATAGAACCTGGAGGGAAACGGCCATTCCAAATACTTTCAATGATATACTTCTCTGCAAATCCTGCCGGGCTCTTCGCCTTAATGACCATCTACACTTCAATCCAATTTAATTATTCTGTTCTAATTTACTCATCATACCACTAGTTCACACCTAGCGGAAACACCCTCAAAAATTTTACTCCCCCTAAACACCGTTAGAGTTATAACTCTAAAGTTCAGCACACGTTTGCACCTCAGGTTTGTAAAGCAAGCGACTCTAAACCACCATTTAAACAAACCGTTAACACAACAATTTTTCTTTAAAATCAATGGGATTGGTCATATTTTTAAAGCTATTAATTTGCAATATTAAGTTGTAATAATCATATATAAGCCATCGTTATTCTGTAATTTTCAATCATTTCGCTGAAATATTGATTCTAGTCGGTTTTTATCACATTTTAAGTGGTATGCTTGCGCTACTTTGATCGCGTTTCTCAACAAAAAAGAGGTATTTTTAGGGCTACAGGGCTTTTCCTGTTGACTAAATGTTATCTAAGAGTAAAGTTGCGCTCAAAAATAAGCAGTGCTTGAGTTTCTAAGGGAGTGACTTGGCAAGACCACAGAACATTACATGGAATGTAGTTTTTCTAAGTCACTGTTAGTCATAGTTTTTAACAATTTCTATAGCTCGATTCTCAAAATGTTGTATTGCTTGTCTATTCATAATCAACATAAAAGAGTATTAACATGCCGATGTCTCTCGGAAACGCTTTTATCAAGAACTTCCTTGGTAAAGCTCCTGATTGGTATAAACTTGCCATCATTTCCTTTTTAATCATCAACCCGTTTGTTTTCTTCCTAGTTGACCCATTTGTTGCGGGCTGGCTATTGGTGGTTGAGTTTATTTTCACTCTAGCTATGGCTCTCAAATGCTACCCACTTCAACCGGGTGGTCTATTAGCTATTCAAGCAGTCGCCATTGGCATGACCAAACCAGAAATGGTTTATCACGAGCTGCAAGCAAACCTTCCTGTATTACTCTTGCTCGTATTCATGGTTGCTGGCATTTACTTCATGAAAGAACTGCTTTTGTTCATTTTCACGAAGATCTTGCTTGGCATCCAATCTAAAATTTTACTCTCCGTTGCCTTCTGTGTTGCTGCCGCTTTCTTATCAGCATTCCTAGATGCACTAACAGTAATCGCCGTAGTTATTAGCGTTGCGGTCGGCTTCTACTCTATCTACCACAAGGTTGCATCAGGCAAGGGCACAACGTCTTCGCACGATCATACTCATGATGAAGAGATCTCAGAGCTAACTCGTGATGACCTAGAAAACTACCGTGCTTTCCTACGTTCACTGCTAATGCACGCTGGTGTGGGTACAGCACTGGGTGGTGTAATGACCATGGTAGGTGAACCACAAAACTTGGTAATTGCTAAGCAAGCAGGTTGGGAGTTCGGTGAATTTATCATCCGTATGCTGCCAGTAACACTACCTGTTTTCTTCTGCGGTATTTTAACTTGTGCACTTGTCGAGAAATTCAAAGTGTTTGGTTACGGTGCTCAACTACCAATGAATGTTCGCCAAATCTTAGTTGAGTTTGACAACAAAGAACGTGCAAACCGCACAAAGCAAGACGTAGCAAAACTATGGGTTCAAAGTGCAATCGCAGTTTGGCTTATCGTCGGCCTTGCACTTCACGTTGCTGAAGTAGGTTTGATTGGCCTGTCTGTGATCATCTTAGCTACAGCATTTACGGGTGTTATTGAAGAACACTCTATGGGTAAAGCCTTTGAAGAAGCGCTGCCATTTACTGCACTTCTTGCCGTTTTCTTCGCTGTTGTTGCTGTGATCATCGACCAAGCTCTATTTAAGCCAGTCATCGATGCAGTACTTCACGTTGAAGATAAAGGCGCACAGCTCGCACTCTTCTATATTGCCAACGGTATTTTATCGATGGTTTCAGATAACGTGTTCGTCGGTACGGTTTACATTAACGAAGTGAAAACTGCACTGGTTGAAGGCATCATCACTCGTGAACAGTTCGACCTACTTGCTGTTGCTATCAACACTGGTACTAACCTACCTTCTGTTGCAACGCCAAACGGCCAGGCTGCATTCCTATTCCTATTAACATCAGCACTTGCTCCGTTAATTAGATTGTCTTACGGTCGCATGGTTATCATGGCGTTGCCATACACCATCGTATTGGCACTGGTTGGCCTAGCAGGCATTGTGTTCATCGTAGAGCCAATGACAGCATGGTTCTACGATGCTGGTTGGATCATTCAACGCACTGGTGAAGTCGTCGCTCCAGTTATCTCTGGTGGTCACTAAGCTAAACACTGTGTCGCAAACCACAATAACTATAACTAACTAATCAAAAATATTAGTTGATTAGGAAACTTATCCAAGATAAAAAGCTCTGAGTAATCAGGGCTTTTTTATTTTATAGACGGGATTAAATTCGTGAACTTTTTTGCAATGCTTAAAGACTTCTCTAAGGGACGTTTATCTTGGCTTTTACTGCTGGCTTTTATTGTCTTTTTTGAGGCATGCGCTCTCTTCTTCCAACACGTGATGATGCTTGGCCCTTGCGTAATGTGTATCTATGAGCGCGTTGCTATGCTCGCTATCGGTGTTGCCGCCATGATTGGTGCGATTGCCCCGAATAACCCAATATCACGCTGGTTAGGCCTTGCTAGCTGGGGATTTGGCGCATACAAAGGTTTGATGCTTGCTTTAGAGCACGTCGATTACCAGTTCAATCCGTCCCCTTTCGCAACCTGCGACTTATTCGTAACCTTCCCTAGCTGGGCGCCTTTAAACCAATGGGCTCCGTGGATGTTTGAGGCTTACGGCGATTGCAGCAAGGTTGTGTGGCAGTTCTTCGATCTTTCTATGCCTCAGTGGCTAGTAATTATCTTTGCAGGTAACTTGGTTGCTTTCGGTATTGTGGTTATTTCTCAATTTGTGAAGTCGAAAAACGACTAACAGTAAGCCGTTGACACTTGGACAACAAAAAAGTCGACCACGAGGTCGACTTTTTTATTACTTAAGCTTTTGAACATATTAAGAGAGTCTGTTATTCACACAAACTAAGTTGCTCAACAAGCCGTGATTAGCTGCTTTTACCGCAGCATTGTTTAAACTTCTTGCCGCTTTCACAAGGGCAAAGGTCGTTTCGACCAATGTCTTTAAACGGGTTCACGCTCTGGGACTTATTGCCCAACATAGCTTCATCCGCTGCCATTGCCACTTCTGAGAGCATCAGATCGACTTGACCCACTAAATCGGCAAGCGATGGTGGGTTAGTAAGCCCTGCAGCGATCATTTGTTGTTGAGTTTGCTCTTCATCAATCGCAAGCATCAAGGTGGTTAAGAGCGCTTGCAACATGCGCAGAGTACCATCCGCGACTGTCACGCTCTGCCACTGCTCTTCCACTGTTGGCCAAACCATCATGAAGCCTTCAGAAAAATCGGCGAACTGTTCGTTAAAGTCACCTTCAACCAATACGTCTGTCAGTAGGTATTCATTACGCTGAATCAAATTGTGCTGGCGGTTAATCTGTTCTGTCACCGTTGTTACCAGCTCTTTACCCGCTTCAGGCGCAACGATAGCCAGCCACTCTTCTGGATCGAGTGGCTTGGTAGCCAAGTTAGAGGCAAGGATTGCACCTTCCATAAACTGCGGAGTAATGTCTGTGATTGATTCTGGTAGGCTTAATAATTGATATGTCATGAAAGCTCTGGATATTGGGCATTTTCGATATTATAACGCCATCCTCCCCAAGATGTCGCTATTAAGAGACGAAACCAACATTAAGACAGGCAAACCACACTCATAGTGACAATCCTGTAAGCACACCGTACAATCACGCCTCGAATTTTTCGGTTCACTCAGTTTCGGTAAAGCAGCATGCGCGTAATACTTGGCCCTATGGAGGGCGTTCTAGACCACCTAATGCGTGAAATTCTCACAGAGATTAATGATTACGATCTCTGTGTGACAGAGTTTGTGCGCGTCGTGGATCAACTTCTTCCCCCGCATGTGTTCCACCGTATTTGCCCTGAGCTACATCAAGGCTCTCAGACCATGGCTGGTGTGCCAATCCATCTCCAGCTTTTAGGTCAACACCCAAATTGGATGGCCGAGAATGCTTTTCAAGCTGCTAGCTTAGGCGCTAAAGGGATTGACCTTAATTTTGGTTGCCCAGCAAAGGCGGTCAACAAAAGTAATGGTGGTGCGTCACTGCTAAAAGAACCAGAGCTCATCTATCAAGTGGTGAACGCCTGTCGGGAAGCAGTACCTGCACACATTCCTGTGTCCGCAAAGATTCGATTAGGTTGGGAGCATCCGGAAGAGTGCTTTGAAATCGTCGATGCCATCGAACAAGCCAAAGCTGACGAACTCACCGTGCATGCAAGAACCAAAGTTGGCGGCTATAAAGCCAGCGAAATCAAATGGGACTTCATCAATCAAATAAGAGAAAAAACGTCTCTGCCGTTGATTGCTAATGGTGAGATCTGGAACTATCAAGATGGTCAAGATTGCATAGAAGCAACAGGCGTCGATTCATTGATGGTCTGCCGTGGTGCTTTCAATATTCCAAACCTTGGCAACGTCGTTAAGCACAACCACCAAAAAATGCCGTGGGATAAAGTCATTGAACTTTTGCTGCGCTATTCAGAGTTTCAAATTAAAGGGGACAAAGGCATGTACTACCCCAATAGAGTGAAGCAGTGGTTTGTTTATCTAAGTAAAGGCTACCCTGAAGCGAACGAACTGTTTAAAGAAATTCGTACTTTCAAAAAGGCGCCACCGATTGTAGAACGCCTTCAGCGTTATCAAGAAGAACGCCGCCAACCTGTTTAAGATTATGTTTAGGGTTAAATACCCAACGCTACAAACGTGTTTACCGGTGCAAATAAGCTTTGCTTGGTAGACACGTTCGCTCTTCCCTCTTTCATTTTCATTTTCATTTTCATTTTCATACAAAGCATCGATTCAATAACGTGGTTAAAATTTAAGACGGTCTTTGCCCGTCGTCTTAGCCACGTACAGCTTTTCATCGGCGTACTTAAATATCTCATCGAAGTTAAGTTTACTTTGCTCAGTTTCAACAATGCAGACACCGCCAGACACCGTAAATCCATTTGGAATAATGTCGGCTGAAGTGGAACAAATCGCATTCTTCACTCGCTCTAATGTTCTCATCAAAGTTTCACGATCTTCGCCTTTCATATAAACGACAAACTCTTCACCGCCAAACCGTGCTGCAACGTCACTGCTTCGAATACTGTTGCTGATCTGACGCGACATATAACGAATCACATCATCCCCCTTATCGTGGCCGTAGGTGTCGTTAATTGACTTAAAATCATCAATATCGAAGACGGTTAATGCAAACAGTTGATCGTGCTCTACACTGCGCCAGAACGCTTCTAAGCCACGACGATTCAATAACCCTGTCATAGGGTCTTTGGCTGCGAGATCTTTGAAGTAACCACGTTCAATATTGGAATTGACGTAGAAGAAGATGGTTACTGAGAACAGATACACAATGATGGCAACAATAAGGCTGTCTTTCTCGTAGACGAAAAAGTGCTCAACCTCTTTCGCTATGTCTAATTTGTAATACATCGCATGGTGAGACGAGACACCATCCAGTTTGATCTCGTGATAAAAAGCCGCAGAATCTACCGGAGTCGCTAAAGTGGTATCAATGATATCGATCCGACCTGCAAGATGCTCATTCGAGTTTGCGAGCAGCTTGTCAGCATTAATATCCACCGACAGCATCCCTTGGTGAACGCCTTTATGGAATACAGGGATCGTCATACTGATTATACGGTCAAGGGAATCAAAACGATAACCAGGGCCTGAAAGGGTAAGTTGGTCAGGGTTGTTGGCTGTTTTCTGCCAATAAGGACGACTCTTTATGGTCGAGAGTAACTCTTTGCTCAGTCCTTTGGCAAAACCTTCAGGTGAAGAGATCACATAGCCGCTCGTATCAATAAAGTGCACGCCGGCATGGTATTCATCAAGCTGGGATAAAAATGAAAGAATAGGAGCTAACGCTATTTTTTCTGACGCGCTCTTATAACTATCACTGCTTTCAGAACAAAGAGACTCTTGACCAATTAGCATATAGTCGATATCGACAGAGGGAATGTCTGAGGTTTTACCGTCGGCAAGTAGCAATACATCAATAGGCCAGATTTGGCAAAGACCATCCACAACATGTTTGTTGTGATCAAGAAAGAGAGGGTTTCCTGATTTATAATAGTTGGAGAAGCTGTAGTCTAGGGCTGTCGCCACTTTTGTGGTTCTTTTGAACACATCTTCAATACGATGAAACTCACTACTGATATCTTTTTCTACCGCGTCAAAATGATTCTTTCCTATTAGGCCAAGTAACATCGCGGCGATCACAGCGGGAAACCCGAAAACAAAGGTTAGGCTAAAGTGCCTATTTACTTTCATATAATGTGCTCTTAGCGTTCAGCTATTTTCATTTACCCCATTAATATTATTACATTAATCGCCAACCTGCTCGACGTAAAATAATGTAAATTGATATTAACGGTACCGCTCTCGGTGAAATAACTGCTTATAAATGAACAAAATAGATAAAAGTTAACGCGTAGAACAGCGTAGCGCCATTTGATGGAAGGCGATGCTAGCACCGTTAACAATATGACTTATGTCTAATTCGCTAAGCTCATGCTATCCAACGCCATCACCGGCTCACTATCGCACGCTCAATCACTGACTTTGGCACCGTAACACCTAGCTCGCGAGCTGCATCCAAGTTAATCACCAATTGCGAACTCTGTGCGGTCTTTACGCTCAATTTACCGGGCTTTTGACCATTCAAGATAGCAGAAACATAATCCGCGGTTTGTACTCCAACGTCGTAATAGTCTAACCCTAAACCAGCAATAGCCCCCTTCCCTACATAAGACGTTGCCCCTGCGACCACTGGCGTCCCCGCTTGGTTTGCCGCTTCAATAAGGCCTTCAGCACCGCTAGCAACCGTATTATCGGTCAGCGCGTAAATTACGTCGGAGCGCTTGGCCACTGATTCTGCTTTAGATTCCACATCATCAATGGTCAGCGCCTTTTCTGTATAGAGCTCATAGCCAAAATCACGCGCTGCTTTTTTTAGTAGCCCAACTAAAGCGACCGCATTAGCTTCTGCCGGGTTATAGACCACGCCTATAGAGTTCGCCTCAGGAAGAAGCTCTTTGATTAGGGAGACATGCTGAACAATTGGAGATAGATCAGAAAGGCCAGTCACATTGCGTCCCGGTTTTTCAAATTGCTTAACAAGCCTTGATCCGATTGGATCGGTTACGGCCGTAAACACAATAGGAATGGTTCTCGTAGCTGACACCAAAGCCTGTGAGCTCGGCGTGGCGATGCCCACCAAAACATGTGGGTTTTCGCTCACAAGTTCTCTGGCAATTTTCGCTGCCTGAGCTGGGTTTCCATCGGCCATTTCATAAGAAAACTCTAAGTTTTTTCCAGGTTCATAACCTTTTGCTCTTAGCCCTTCAAGAAGCCCTAAACGTGTCGCGTTTAAATCTGGGTGATCGACCACTTGTGACACCGACACTTTCGCAATGTTTGCCATCACACTGCTAGTCCATAGCAGCAGAGAACAGCTCAAAACTGCCGTTAATACTTTTTTTACTAAACCCATTCACACTCCCTGAATCAAGCTTCCGTTGTTATTGCTCGATCAAAGAGAACAACATCAAATCACTATTGATATTATTACCAGTAACAATTGATAACTTGAAGTGATATTTAACAAAAACACAACAAGGCTCGAATTATGCGAGGAAAGCTAGGTTTGCTTTGGGACACGATAAGAAATGGGGTGAATAAGATATGCAAGGGTTAGCTCTGAGAGCAAGCAAGTATGTAGAATATCGATGCTCTCAGGCCTATGGGGAGATGTGAGGTGTTTTTAGAACCAGCGCTCCATTGACGACTTGTCTAACTGACGGAAAGCGCGGTTAAGGATAATGGCTAATTCTTTATAACGAGGGCGCGGCTTCATCGGCTCTAACGCGAACCCTGTTTCAGTGATCTTTTCGTGTAACTCTCGATACCAAGAGACCAAAGCCGGCGGAAGTTGAGTCTTTGAACGGTTACCTAACCACCACATGCCTTGAAGTGGCAAGCTAATAGCGAACAAAGCCATGACCACAGCTTGTGGCATTGCTTGGTAATTATTAAAAACCATTTGCGTAAGAACACTGATAGCAGCGATCGCAGGCATTACCTTAACACCAAAGCGCGTCGCTTTAATGATGCGTTGCTCTGGGAAAATAGCGTTTAACTCTTTTCGAACAGGCCAGAGATCCATATACTTTTGGCCATCTTTTAAACTGCCAGCTAAACCAACTCTATTGCTCATATGAGTCTCCCATTAAAAAAAAGTTGAAATCATCAACTAAAAACACAAAAATTTGACGAAAAATAATATTCTTTCAAATTTTTTTGTTATATTTGCACAATATCGCTATTATTTGCAGACCTCAATCTCATTGTTGCCCTTATTTACAATTTAAGCAACTTTGAGAAGACTTCTGCAAGGAATGCACAAGCCGCTTTTGCTTAAAAAGTGCGCTTTCACTTTAATACGGAAATTAACGTTTTTTTGACCAAGGTTAGTACGCAAGCTAGCGAGCTTCGTCTATTCTTGAGATTAATTTTCATCCTTAACTGATTTCGATCAGAAAAATTAACAGGTAGTCATTAATGTCTAAGCTAGTTTTAGTTTTAAACTGTGGTAGTTCTTCTCTTAAATTCGCTGTTGTTGATGCAGAAACAGGTGCAGAGCACCTAACTGGTCTTGCTGAGTGTCTAGGTCTTCCAGAAGCTCGTATGAAGTGGAAACTTGATGGCAAGCATGAAGCACAACTAGGCGCGGGCGCAGCTCACGTAGAAGCACTATCTTTCATGGTAGAAACTATTCTTGCTTCTAAGCCTGAGCTTAAAGCTAACCTTGGCGCTATCGGTCACCGTATCGTACACGGTGGCGAGCAGTTCACTTCTTCTGCACTTATCACTGATGAAGTTCTTAAGGGTATTCAAGACGCTGCGACTTTCGCACCTCTTCACAACCCAGCTCACCTTATCGGTATCGAAGCGGCTCAACAGAACTTCCCAGGCCTTAAAAACGTTGCTGTATTTGACACTGCGTTCCACCAAACAATGCCTTCTGAGTCTTACCTATACGCTCTACCGTACAACCTGTACAAGGAGCACGGCATCCGTCGTTACGGCATGCACGGTACTTCTCACCTATTCATCACTCGTGAAGTTGCAGGCCTACTAAACAAGCCAGTTGAAGAAGTTAACATCATCAACTGTCACCTAGGTAACGGCGCTTCTGTATGTGCTATCAAGAACGGTCAATCTGTAGATACTTCTATGGGTCTTACTCCTCTTGAAGGTCTTGTAATGGGTACTCGTTGTGGTGACCTAGATCCTGCGATCATCTTCCACCTACACGACGCTCTTGGTTACTCTGTTGAAGAAATCAACAACATGCTAACTAAAGAGTCTGGTCTTGCTGGTCTAACTGAAGTGACTTCTGACTGTCGTTTCGTTGAAGACAACTACGGTGAGAAAGAAGAAGCAACTCGTGCAATGGACGTGTTCTGTCACCGTCTAGCTAAGTACGTAGCTGGTTACACTGCAACTCTAGAAGGTCGTCTAGACGCAATCACTTTCACTGGCGGTATCGGCGAGAACTCTGGCCCAATCCGTGAAATGGTTCTTAACCGCCTAGGCATCTTCGGCATCGAAGTTGACGGTGAAGCAAACCTTAAAGCTCGTTTCGGCGGCGAAGGTACTATCACTACAGCTAACAGCCGTATCCCAGCAATGGTTATCTCTACTAACGAAGAGCTAGTAATTGCTGAAGACACTGCGAAACTAGCAGGTCTTTAATTGATTTTCCTGACTAGCTTCACTCGAAGCTAGTCAGTTTTTCATATCAAGAAAATGGGGCTCAACTTCTATTCCTACCCCAATTTAAATATCGGTGGGAATAGCAGTTGAGCTTTTTTTATTTCCAATAGTCAAAGGTGTTCGTCAATGTCACGTACTATTATGCTTATCCCTACAAGCGCTGGTGTTGGTCTTACTAGTGTAAGCATGGGTGTTCTTCGCGCTATGGAGCGTAAGGGCGTAAGTGTTTCTTTCTACAAGCCAATCGCTCAACCTCGCAGCGGTGGTGATCAACCCGATCTAACGTCTACTATTATCAGCGTAAACAGCGACATTAAGATTGGTGAACCAATCGCAATGACTAAAGCTGAAGCTTTGATCGGTAGCGAAAAAATGGACGTACTTCTTGAGTCTGTTGTTGAACAATACAACAAGATCAACAAAGACGCAGAAGTAACGCTAATCGAAGGTCTAGTACCTACTCGTAAGCACCCATTTGCTAACCAAGTAAACGCGGAAATCGCGAAGACACTTGGCGCGGAGATCGTATTCGTTGCGACTCCTGGTACTGACAACCCTACGCAACTTAAAGAGCGTATCGAAGTAGCATGTTCTAACTTCGGCGGTACTAAGAACAAGAACATCAAAGGCGTAATCATTAACAAGCTTAACGCTCCTGTTGATGAAGCTGGCCGTACTCGCCCTGACCTATCTGAAATCTTCGACGATGCAGATACAGCTCAGCAAGCGAACCTTGAAGTAATGCAAATCTTCAACTCTAGCCCTATCCGTGTTCTTGGCTGTGTGCCATGGAGCATCGACCTAATCGCAACTCGTGCGGTTGATATGGCTAAGCACCTTAACGCTGAAATCATCAACGAAGGTGAAATCGCGACTCGTCGTATTAAGAGCATCACTTTCTGTGCACGTTCTCTACCGCACATGATTGAGCACTTTAAACCAGGCTCACTGCTAGTAACCTCTGCAGACCGTCCTGACGTTATCGTTGCTGCGGCTCTTGCTGCGAAAAACGGTGTTGAGATTGGCGCAATCCTACTGACTGGCGGTTACGACATCCCAGAAAGCATTGCTAACCTTTGTGCACCAGCATTCGCTTCAGGTCTACCGATCTTCAAAGCACAAGGTAACACTTGGCAGACATCTCTAAACCTACAGAGCTTCAACCTAGAAGTTCCTGCAGACGATAAAGAGCGTATCGAGTTCGTTAACGATCACGTTGCAAGCCACATTGATGGCCCTTGGATTGATTCTCTATCTGAAGGTACTCAAGGCATCCGTCGTCTAAGCCCACCAGCATTCCGTTACCAGCTAACTGAATTTGCTCGTAAAGCGGCTAAGCGCATCGTTCTTCCTGAAGGTGATGAGCCACGTACAGTTAAAGCTGCGGCTATCTGTGCTGAGCGCGGTATCGCAACGTGTGTACTTCTAGGTAACCCTGAAGAAATCCGTCGCGTTGCTGCACAGCAAGGTGTTGAGCTTGGCGCTGGCGTTGAGATCATCGATTCTGCATCAGTTCGCGAAAACTACGTAGCTCGTCTAGTAGAACTTCGTGGCGCTAAAGGTATGACTGAAGTTGTTGCTCGTGAGAAGCTAGAAGATTCAGTATTCCTAGGTACTATGATGCTTGAAGCTGGCGAAGTTGACGGCCTAGTTTCTGGTGCTGTTCACACAACGGCGAACACAATCGTTCCTCCGTTCCAGATCATCAAGACGGCTCCTGATGCTTCTATCGTATCTTCAATCTTCTTCATGCTTCTGCCTGATCAAGTTCTTGTATACGGTGACTGTGCGATCAACCCAGATCCAACAGCTGAACAGCTTGCTGAAATCGCTATCCAATCTGCAGATTCTGCTGCTGCATTCGGTATCGACCCACGCGTTGCTATGATCTCTTACTCTACTGGTGAATCTGGTAAGGGTGCAGACGTAGATAAAGTACGTGAAGCGACGAAGCTTGCTCAAGAGAAACGTCCAGATCTAGTGATCGACGGTCCTCTACAATACGATGCTGCTATCATGGAAAACGTTGCTGCTTCTAAAGCACCGAACTCTCCAGTAGCTGGTAAAGCGACTGTATTCGTATTCCCAGACCTAAACACTGGTAACACGACTTACAAAGCGGTACAACGTTCAGCAGATCTAGTATCTATCGGTCCAATGCTTCAAGGTATGCGCAAGCCAGTAAATGACTTGTCTCGTGGCGCTCTAGTAGACGATATCGTTTACACAGTAGCTCTAACGGCTATCCAAGCAGACCAAGCTGCTCAAGCTGAAGAAAAAGTAATTAACTAATTTTTCTTTAGTAGAAAGCAAAAACCCTAGATGTTTATCTAGGGTTTTTTATGTCTGGAGTAAAGGAACTGACTGGTAACCCTAGCCTCGGCCATGTGGCGATTCTAAGTCTAGCTCTGGCCCTTTGGGTACCACTTGAGTCGGATTGATACCAGTGTGGCTGTAGTAGTAGTGACGCTTGATATGATAGAAATCGGTCGTCTCTTTGATGCTTTCGATCTGATACAGCTCTTTTAGATAACCCTGAATATTTGCGTAGTCCGCTATTCGCTGCTTGTTACACTTGAAGTGACCCACATACACAGCATCGAATCGAACCAAGGTCGTAAACAACCGCCAATCCGCTTCTGTAATCTCGCTACCCGCTAAATAGCGATGTTCGCTAAGGTGAGCGTCTACTTTGTCTAAGGCTTCAAACAAGGCGTCATACGCTTCTTCGTACGCTTCTTGTGTTGTCGCAAAGCCAGTGCGATAAACGCCGTTGTTGATGTTCGGGTAGATATAATCATTCCACTCATCAATCTTCTTGGACAACTCCCATGGGTAGTAATCATCGGTGTTACTTGTTAACTCATTAAATTCTGAATTGAACATGCGGATGATTTCAGACGACTCGTTACTCACAATGGTGTTGGTTTTCTTATCCCACAGCACAGGTACCGTTACTCTACCCGAGTAGTCAGGCTTGGCTTGAGTGTAGATTTGGTGCATGCGGGTATGGCCAAATAGAGGTTCAGGTAACCCCATTTGCCAACCTTCACTCATCATGTCTGGGCAAACAACCGTCACGTCAATGTGATCGGTTAGGTCTTTCAGCTCACGGAAGATAAGGGTTCGGTGCGCCCAAGGGCAAGCCAATGATACGTATAAGTGATAACGGCCGCTTTCAGGCTCAAACTGCGCGCCCGGTTTGTTCTCTATCCAGTGACGAAAGCCCGCATCTTCACGAACAAACTTACCACCGCTTTCTTTGGTGTCGTACCACACATCGTGCCAAACACCTTCAACTAACTTACCCATATCCAAACCTCTGTCATCGAAACTTTTCTCTAGTATAAAAAAAGCCAACTTTTTCAAAACTAGAAGAAGTTGGCTTAGTTGTTCGAATATTTTGATGAAGCTTGTTGAGCGAACCAATAAGCCTAAGACAAAAAAAGCGCGACTCTAATAACTAGTCGCGCTTAAGCCTGTCACAGGCTGAACCGTTTTAAATAGGCTCTAGACTTGTACGTGCAAGCAAGATACTGCGTGAACGTCATCGCCTTGAATCGTTGGCTTAGTTTGCGCACACGCCTCCGTTGCTTGTGGGCAACGAGTACGGAACACACAACCTGATGGCGGATTGATTGGCGATGGGAGATCACCTTCCAACATCTGAATGGTTTTGCTGCGCTCTAAGCGTGGGTCTGGAATTGGAACTGCAGACATCAACGCTTTGGTGTATGGGTGCTTAGGATCAGAGAACAATGCATCTGATTCGCCAAGTTCTACCGCATTACCTAGGTACATCACCAATACGCGATCAGAGATGTGTTTAACAACCGACAAATCGTGCGCGATGAATACCAAAGACAAACCTAGCTCTTTTTGTAGCTCCTTCAGAAGGTTAACTACTTGAGCTTGGATAGATACATCCAGTGCAGAAACAGGTTCATCACAGATGATCATCTTAGGTTTCAAGATAAGCGCACGTGCAATACCAATACGCTGACACTGACCACCAGAGAATTCATGAGGGTAACGGTTGATTACGTTGGGTAGTAGACCAACCTTTGCCATCATCTCTTTAACTCTGTCCTTCACTTCTTGTTTAGAAAGTTCAGGGAAGAAAGTCTCTAGAGGCTCAGCAATAATATCGCCTACTGACATACGTGGGTTAAGCGATGCTAGCGGGTCTTGGAAGATCATCTGAATCTCTTTACGAGTCTCACGACGCTTCACTTCCTGCATCTTAGTTAGGTCTTGACCTAACCACATCACTTGACCTTCAGTCGCTTCAACCAAGCCGATAATCGCACGGGCAAAAGTCGACTTACCACAACCAGACTCACCTACTACACCCAGAGTCTCTCCTTCGTAAAGGTGAACATCAACACCATCAACCGCTTTAAGGTTTGATGGTTTTGCCCAAGGCCAAGCAGACTTAGCTGCAATACTAAAGTGAACTTTCAGGTCTTTAATATCTAATAGTAATTCTTTACTCATTTTGTCCAAGTCTCCCAATCTGAAAAACAAGCACGCTGACGGTCTTTAGCAAATGGCTGCAAAATCGGTGCTTCTTGCTTACAACGGTCCATTACACGGTGACAACGGTCTTGGTAAGGACAACCTGTTGGTAGGCGAAGTAAGTTAGGTGGGTTACCTGGAATCGTCGGTAGAATTTCACCTTCGGTATCCAAACGAGGAATCGCTTTAAGCAGGCCTTCCGCATATGGGTGGCTTGGCTCGTAGAAGATTTCATCAACCGTGCCGTACTCCATTGTACGACCCGCGTACATCACAAGTACTTTGTCACATGAGCCAGCAACAACACCCAAGTCATGGGTGATCATGATGATTGCCGTATTGAACTCATCTTTAAGTTCGTTCAGCAATTCCATGATTTGCGCTTGAATGGTTACATCCAGTGCCGTTGTTGGTTCATCAGCGATAAGTAATTTAGGACGACAGAGCAGTGCCATTGCGATCATCACACGCTGACGCATACCGCCAGAAAATTCGTGTGGGTACATGGTGATACGCTTACGTGCTTCAGGGATTTTAACCGCTTCAAGCATGCGTACTGATTCTTCAAACGCCTCTGCTTTACCCATGCCTTTGTGCAGCATAAGTACTTCCATCAACTGATCACTTACTTTCATGTAAGGGTTCAGTGACGTCATTGGATCTTGGAAGATCATTGCGATCTGTTCAGCACGAACCTTGTTCAGCGCTTTTTCAGGCAGGTTGAGGATTTCATTGCCTTCAAACTTTGCACTGCCTGAGATGATGCCGTTTTTAGCCAGCAGCCCCATCAGTGCAAATACCGTTTGTGATTTACCTGAACCCGACTCACCAACAATACCCAGCGTTTCGCCTTGGTTAAGTGAGAAGTTCAAGTCGTTTACTGCGGTTACGATACCATCTTGCGTGGTAAATTCGACGCGCAGATCTTTGACATCTAATAAGCTCATTATTGCTTCCTTAATCTTTTATAGCTTTTAATTGCTATTTCGTTATCTGTCTTTTGGATCAAGCGCGTCGCGCAGACCATCACCTACGTAGTTAAAGCAGAACAGCGTAACTACCATGAATGCCGCAGGGAATGTCAATTGCCAGATTGCAACTTCCATTGTTTGCGAACCTTCTTGAAGCAATGCGCCCCAGCTTGTCATAGGCTCTTGAACACCAAGACCAAGGAAAGATAAGAATGATTCTGTAAGGATCATGCTTGGAATAAGCAACGTAGAGTAAACCGCTACGATACCCAGTACGTTCGGTACGATGTGACGTGTAATGATCTTCCATTTGCTTACACCACATACGTGTGCAGCTTCAATGAACTCTTTACTACGTAGGCTCAACGTTTGACCACGTACAATACGCGCCATATCTAGCCAAGCAATCGCACCAATAGCAACGAAGATTAGGACGATGTTACGACCAAAGAACGTTACCAGTACGATTACTAGGAACATGAACGGCACTGCGTACAAGATCTCTAGGATACGCATCATCACTCGGTCAGTACGACCGCCGATGAAGCCTGAAGCTGCACCGTAAAGCGTACCAATCAGTACCGCTACGAAGGCACCCATCACACCAACCATCAATGAGATGCGGCCACCGACAAGAGTACGAACGTACAAATCACGACCTAAGCTATCGGTACCAAACCAGTGATCCGCATTCGGACCAACGTGCATTGCGTACCAGTCAGTATCATCATAAGTGTACTGAGCCAGCATTGGTAAGAAGATAACTGCCAGTACCATAAGCGTAAGAATGAACAGACTCACCATCGCAGCTTTGTTTCGCATGAAACGAATACGCGCGTCCTGCCACAAACTACGACCTTCAATCTCTAAGCTCTCAGAGAACTTTTCGATCGCTTCTAAATTTTCTTTTTTCTTCAACATAACCATGCGTCCCTGTTAGTAGCGAATTTTCGGGTCAATAAGCGCTAGCAAAATATCAACGATTGCGTTGAACAAGATGAATAGGAAACCAATCAAGATGGTTACACCCATTACTAGCGAGTAGTCACGGTTAAACGCGGCGTTAACAAACAGCTTACCGATACCTGGTAGGCCGAAGATGGTTTCAACAACAACTGAACCTGTGATGATACCTACGAACGCAGGTCCCATGTAAGAAACAACAGGTAGCATTGCTGGCTTAAGTGCATGTTTTAGAATGATATAACGGTAGCTTAGACCTTTTGCACGCGCAGTTCGGATAAAGTTACTGTTTAGCGTTTCAATCATGCTACCGCGAGTAATACGAGCAAAGGTTGCTACGTAAAGAAGAGACATCGCGATAACAGGCAGCACGATGTACATAAATGTACCGCCATGCCAACCACCTGCTGGGAATATGTTCCAGTGCAGGGAGAAAAGGTAAATAAGCGCCGGTGCCAACACGAAGGATGGCATCACCACCCCGAGCATGGCGGTCGACATTATGGTGTAGTCGACCCAGGTATTGTGCTTCAAGGCGGCAATCGTCCCGACGGTGACCCCCATCAATAGTGTGAAGATAAAGGCAACGAAACCTACCTTCGCAGATACTGGAAGTGCAACCGCGATCAGCTCATTTACTGTGTAATCTTGGTATTTAAAAGAGGGACCGAAGTCACCTTGTAAGATATTTGTCAAATACGTGGTGTATTGTTCAAATACTGGTTTATCCAAGCCGTATTTAGCTTCGATGTTAGCCATAACTTCTGGCGGTAATGGACGCTCGCTTGAAAACGGGTTACCCGGTGCGAAACGCATAAGAAAGAAAGATATAGTGATCAACACCAACATGGTTGGAATCGCTTCAAATATCCGTTTCATAATGAATTTAAGCATAAACTCACTCTTTCAGTCTGTGACAATTAAAATTAGAAAGACGCTACATGCGCGCCCTGCGCATGTAGTGCCTGTATCGTTATATTTATATTAACTTTTGAATCGAAGCTGATTATTGAGCTTTGATGTATAGGTCTTTCGAGAAGATCTTGTCTTCCGCGTTGTTGATTGGGAAGCCACCGACATGCGGGTTAAGTAGACGAGATTTCACGTATTGGTAGATAGGAGCGATTGGCATATCGTTAGCCATCAACTTCTCAGCTTCTAGGTAAAGTGCTTCGCGCTCTTCTTCTGAAGTAGAGTTAAGTGCTTTGTCGATGATTTGATCGTAAGCCGCGCTATCGTAGTGAACACCACCAGTCGTGTTGTTACTCTTCATTAGTGTTAGGAAAGAAGACGCTTCGTTGTAGTCACCACACCAACCGGCACGTGCAACTTCGAAGTCACCAGAGTCTTTAGAAGATAGGTATGTTTTCCACTCTTGGTTTTCAAGTGTTACTGAAAGACCTAGTGTTTTCTTCCACATTGAACCTAGTGCTACAGCAATCTTCTTGTGGTTCTCTGAAGTGTTGTAAAGTAGGTTGAATTTAAGTGGGTTGTCTTTACCGTAGCCCGCCTCTGCAAGAAGACGCTCTGCTTCTGCGTTACGCTCTTTTTGAGACATCTTACCGTAAGCAGGTAGCTCAGGGTTGAAGCCAGCAGTGATTTCAGGCGTTAGGAAGTAAGCAGGTTTTTGACCTTGCGCTAGGATTGCACCTGTTACGATATCACGGTCGATTGCATAAGAGATTGCTTGACGAACACGAACGTCATCAAACGGTGCTTTCTTCGTGTTGAAGATGTAGTAGTAAGTACATAGGTTACCCGCTACAGATACATCTTCAGCGTGCTCTTTTTGAAGGCGCTTGAAGTGCTCAGTTGGCAGTTCGTTTGTGAAGTCGATTTCACCAGATAGGAAACGGTTCATTTCCGCTACTTGGTTTTCGATTGGTAGGAACGTTACTTTGTTAAGAACTGTTTTATCGTTGTCCCAGTACTGTTCGTTACGCTTGAGTACTAGACGCTCGTTAACAACCCATTTATCAACAGAGAATGCACCGTTGCCAACAAAGTGCTCTGGCTTAGTCCACTGGTCACCGTATTTTTCAACAGTTGCCTGGTGTACTGGCTTCATTGTTGTGTGGCCCATCATCATTACGAAGTATGGTACCGCTGTTTCTAATTCAACAACTAGAGTGTTTGCATCCACTGCTTTAACGCCTAGTTCACTCTTGTCTTTCTTACCCGCTACGATATCTTTCGCATTCGCCATCTTGGTGTATTCCATGTACCAAGCGTATGGAGAAGCCGTTGCAGGATCAACTGCACGTTGCCAGCTGTATACAAAATCTTGAGCTGTTACAGGATCGCCGTTAGACCATTTTGCGCCTTTGCGTAGGTGGAAAGTGAATGTTTTGTTGTCTGTCGTTTCCCAGCTTTCCGCAACACCAGGGATAGTGTTGCCGTCGCCGTCTTGGTTCACTAGGCCTTCTAGAAGATCACGAATTACGTGAGATTCTGGTACACCTTGAGATTTGTGTGGGTCGATAGTTGCAACTTCAGTACCGTTACCGCGAACAAGTTCCTGAACTTTTGCCAGTTCTGTGCCTGCTGGAACTTCAGCAGCGATAGAAAGAGTAGAAGAGGCAGCCACTGCCAAACCAGCACCTAGAAGAAGGGCCTGAGTGATTTTATTCTTGTACATTTAATAAACTCCAAGTTTTATGTATTGCATCCATGACTTCTTTGCTTGGTTCACTGAACGGCAGTGATTTAGATTTATTTAGCTCAAAATTTAAGCATAAAAATCTAAAACCTTACAAAGATTGAGGCACACACTATCAACCATTGAAGTAATTTGCCACAAACAAGTCGCAAAAAATCGGATAATTCTCCGAAATACTTAAGGTATCAGTGTAAATATCTAAAAAACCCCAAATCAGTAGTGACTTGCGTAGAGGGATTAATTAAAAAACAGCCTTTAGTGTTGATGTATCTGTGTTGATACTTTTTTTTAGCATCTTATGCTAGAACACTGAGCGCAAATTAACATTAATGCCACATGAAATCTAATTGCACATCACATATCACCTAAACCGTCTACACTATTTGTGAGGATAATCACTTTATACAAGACAGCATAATGCTCTGCACCAAACCGGGTTATCCAATGCACCAATTAAGACAAAATTACGCGCTGAATTTATATGCAACCACAATGAATTATCATTTGTCAAATCAATGATTATCTATAAATAGATTTATAGCAGGTACAAAAAAACCGACCTAAGTGGTCGGTTTTTGACTGTCTCATATACAAATGAGCAAATGCTGAAGCAACATCACTTTAAGAGAAATTACTTCTCCCAGCGTTCCGCTGCTTTCGTGTCTGAATCACGAGAATCAACCCAACGCGTCGTTTCGGTCGTGCGTTCCTTTTTCCAAAAGGGAGCCTTGGTTTTCAGGAAGTCCATAACGAATTCACAGGCTTCAAATGCAGCACCACGGTGTGCACTGGATACACCAACGTAAACAATCTGGTCGCCGATATCTAAGTCACCTACACGGTGGATAACACGCATCTTCTGAATAGGCCAGCGAGCCTCAGCTTGGTCACAGATCTCGCTCAGTGATTTTTCTGTCATACCCGGATAGTGCTCCAGAGACAAACCAATCACATTGTCGCCAAGGTTCATGTCGCGAACTTTACCAACGAACGTCACAATCGCTCCGGCAGCTGTACCTTGAGCCAAGTAGTCGTATTCGTCGCCTACCGAGAAGTCCTCAGCTGTCACTAATACTCTTGGATCCATGCTTAGCCTCCAGTCACTGGTGGGAAGAAAGCCACTTCGTCGCCGTCTTTCACTTCAGCTGTCAGAGGTACGATTGATTGGTTAAGTGCAGCCAGAAGCTTCCCCTCTTCCAATGCGATAT
Organism: Vibrio sp. AIC-3; assembly: GCF_013114515.1. Classification (NCBI taxonomy): domain Bacteria; kingdom Pseudomonadati; phylum Pseudomonadota; class Gammaproteobacteria; order Vibrionales; family Vibrionaceae; genus Vibrio; species Vibrio sp. AIC-3. The sequence goes on from NZ_VTXG01000001.1 coordinate 263,628, forward strand.
CCCATTTGCCTCCTTGTGTCACAAGATGACTACGAATCGCTTCAATCGTCTTAAATTGTGCATCAACTTCAACGCTGTCCACACCAACAAGTTCACGAGTTTGAGCAAAGAAAAGTACTGTAATCATGACTCCACCTTAAAGTGACCAGATTTACCACCTGTCTTCTCTAGCAGGCGCACGTTTTCGATAACAATGTCTTTCTGAACAGCTTTACACATATCGTAAATCGTTAACGCAGCCACAGAAGCAGCCGTTAGCGCTTCCATCTCTACGCCCGTCTTACCCGCAAGCTTACAAACAGATTCGATGCGAACCTTGTTTTCAGACTCGATAGCTTCAAGCTGCACTTCTACTTTAGTTAATAGCAGAGGGTGACACAGGGGAATCAGATCCCACGTCTTCTTCGCCGCTTGAATACCCGCAATACGTGCCGTTGCGAAAACATCACCTTTATGGTGGCTACCAGAGACAATCAGCTCTAGCGTTTCTGCCGACATTTGAACGAAGGCTTCCGCTCTCGCTTCACGTACTGTTTCCGCTTTAGCCGATACATCGACCATGTTTGCTTCGCCAGACGCGTTAATGTGTGTAAATTGGCTCATACTCAAACCGCCTTATACAGAAAGGTGTGGCATGAAGTTACAAGGACGGTGGCTAGCATCCATCTGTTGCTTGATGATCTTAGTCCAACCGGTGCGGCAAGCGCCTGTAGAACCTGGCATCGCAAAGATAACCGTGTGGTTAGCAAAACCCGCAATCGCACGAGATTGAATTGTCGAAGTACCGATCTCTTCGTAAGATACTTGACGGAATAGCTCACCAAAGCCTTCTACTTCTTTGTCGAACAGTGGCTTAAGCGCTTCAGGCGTGCTGTCACGAGAAGTGAAACCCGTACCACCCGTGATCATGATAGCTTGTACGCTTTCATCAGCGATCCATTTAGATACGATCGCACGGATCTTGTACATGTCATCAATAACGATTTGCTTATCAACCACGTTGTGACCCGCTTCTTTAGCATGCTCTGCTAGGTAACCGCCTGAAGTGTCGTTTTCTTCTGTACGAGTATCTGAAACCGTTAGTACTGCGATGTTTGCTGCTTGGAATTTGCTTTCTGCGTGACCCATTTGTTCACCTATATAAATTTTTCATTAGACTGATTCGCCCAGCCTGAAGAAGCTGAGCGATAAAATGCTTTAGAGTGTGTAGCGGGTTAACCGCCGATTGACGCCAAGTTTGGAGTCATGCCGCTGTTGCCATCGTGTAAGAAGTGGCTAACGGACTTGGTTTGAAGCTGAGCCTGAATTCGATCAATGAGTTCTTGCTCTTGTTGATCTTCTTGAATCAGATCTCTCAGTTCAACACCATGGTCGCCAAACAGACATAAGTGAAGTTTACCGGTCGCAGAAACGCGCAGTCGGTTACAACTCTCACAAAAGTCTTTCTCGTAAGGCATGATCAAACCAATTTCACCCTTGTAGTCTGGGTGGACAAACACTTGCGCCGGGCCATCGTTAACGGCTTTGACTTTTAACAGCCAACCATTAGCAATAAGCTGGTTGCGAATCGCAACGCCAGACACATGATGTTTATCGAACAACTCGTCCATCTCGCCGGTTTTCATCAGCTCGATAAAACGTAATTGAATAGGTTTGTCTTTGATCCAATTAAGGAAGGCTGGTAATTCCTGACTATTGAGGTCTTTCATTAATACGACGTTGACTTTGACTTGTTCAAAGCCAACCTCAAACGCTTTATCAATGCCTCGCATAACCTCAGTAAACTTATTCTCACCAGTGATCTGATGGAACATGCGCGAATCTAAACTATCCACGCTCACGTTTATATGGGTTAAACCAGCATCACGCCATTGCCCTACTTGTTTCTCCATGCGGTAGCCATTCGTTGTGGTGGCTACTTTTTCGATGCCTGGAGTAGAAGCAACGGTATGTATGATTTCAGGAAAGTCTTTACGCAGACTCGGCTCTCCGCCTGTAATGCGGATCTTTGAGGTACCACAATCTGCAAACGCTTTAACAACGCGTTTGATCTCGGGAACACTTAAAAAAGACGAGTTTTTTTGCCCTGACGGTTTGTAACCATCTGGCAAGCAGTAAGTACATTTAAAGTTACAGACGTCTGTAACCGACAAGCGCAAGTAATAAAACTTGCGATGGAATCTATCTTCGAATTGTTGCGCCACGGAACACCTTTCCAAACACGGGAGGCATAATCATTTCCAATTAAGCCCTTGTGACAACATGTCACTGGCTCTTGATGCGTATCGGTACAGCAAATACCACTGTGCGACTTAGCATGCGAGAGCTCGGAGTTATGGCAACTGAGCGTTATATTCACACGCGCAGTAGCTGAGTAATAAAATACTTAATATTTGTACGTGAATCTAGCTCTGATGGTAAAAAACGGGTCACATCGGCAAAAAAAACGTATCAAACGCTCAAAATAACTCTTGTTGAGTATATAGCGAGAAGCATTTAACCTAAATTATAGTTGGTAATAACCTAACAAGAACAATAAATGAATATTTACTCTTCAAAGAAAGTCGTAGCAATCGGCGGTGGCCATGGCTTAGGTCGCATGTTAGCTGCATTAAAAGACTTTGGTAACAACGCAACTGGCATTGTTGCAACGACAGATAACGGCGGTTCCACCGGACGTATTAGAGATTGCCAAGGTGGCATCGCATGGGGAGATACACGCAACTGTATCAACCAATTAATCACAGAGCCTTCAATCAGTTCGATGATGTTCGAATACCGCTTTCGTGGTCAAGGTGAGCTAGACGGTCATAACTTGGGTAACCTAATGCTGACGGCGTTAGACAACCTTTCCGTTCGCCCATTGGAAGCAATTAACCTGATTCGAAATATGCTCAAGGTCGATGTCAATATCGTGCCGATGACTGAGCATCCTTCAGACCTCACGGCTCTATCAATGGACGGCCGCTGGGTTACCGGCGAAACCAACGTTGATGACATGACGGAAAAGCTGCGCATGATGGACTTGTCTCCAGAAGTGCCAGCAACCAAAGAAGCCGTTGCTGCCGTTGAGCAAGCAGACTGCATTGTCCTTGGCCCTGGAAGCTTTTTAACCAGTGTGATGCCCCCTCTTCTCCTTCCAGAGATTGGCAAAGCAATCTCTGAGAACACCAAGGCAAAAGTTATCTTCGTTGAAAACCTTTCACCAGAGCACGGTCCCGCAGGGAAAATGACGCTTCAAGAGCAATTGGAGTGGTGTGAACGTACCTGTAAGGCAAGGAAAATAGACATCGTGTTAGGCAATGAACCTCACCCGGAACTAGAAGTGCAATGGAATTGTGTGACCACAGATCTTGCATCGGCAAACCGAGATTGGCGACACGACCGTGTGAAGCTTCAACAAGCCATTGAAGCCCAGTTGGCGTAGCCATAGGTTCAAGCGACAAACAACAAAAAAGGAGCATGCTGCTCCTTTTTTAATCTCAGTAATAACTCGCTGTTTTAAAGGTCCGTCATCAACTGCTGATATTCAGTGTACGTCGATAACAGGAGGTCTTGCATATCTTGAAAATCAATCTCGGTTACAGGCAACGCTTGCTTCACTTTTGCGTCTAAGCTAATCGCAAAACTACACAAAGAATCCGCACCAAAGCTTGCTGCGCTGCTCTTAAGCGCATGACTGATATCAGCCAAGTACTTAGAGGTATCCGACTCTTTATTTATCTCTAGGTGTTCGTAGTAGCCTTTCAACTCACCTAAAAAGATTTCCAGTAAAACCGGGACATTCTCTTGGCCTATTTCGCCGGCAAGCTCATCAACTTTTTGCTGATTTAATACTTTCGTCATTATTATTTTCTTATTGTTTGTTGATTACTGCTTCGCATTCCACGTTTGCAACTTACGGTATATCGTCGATGGACTGACATCTAAGAAACCTGCCGCACGAGGGATGTTGCCATCACACGCTTTAATGGCCTGCTCGATAGCCGTTTTCTCAGTGATCCACAATGGGAAAATATCTTTTACCGTGATGTCTTCATTCTGCTTCTCTTTCAATCGCAGACTGTTTTCAATCGGTTGGTTCAACGGTGGTGGAAGCATGTTGAGAGTAATCTCTTTGCCGTTATTCAAAACCACCACGTTCCGCAACACGTTTTGTAGCTGACGAACGTTACCCGGCCACTCATATTGATTAAAGCGATCAAGTACTTCCTGAGCAAAACGTACAAACGCCTTCCCCTCCTCGACCGACATATAGCCTAGCAACGAATACGCGATCTCGATGACATCTTCACCACGCTCGCGCAATGGCGGCAAGTGCAATGGAATCACGTATAAACGATAGTATAAATCTTCTCTAAAGCGACCTTCTTGTACTTCTTTCCAAGGGTCACGGTTGGTCGCACACACAAAACGAACGTCGACACTTTTCATCTTTGAAGAACCGACTTTTTGGAAAGTGCCGGTTTGGATAAAGCGCAGCAGCTTGGTTTGCAGCTCTAAGTCCATTTCGCACAGTTCATCAAGGAACAGTGTTCCACCATCAGCAAGCTCAGCAGCACCTTGGCGATCGGTCGCAGCACCGGTAAAGGCACCTTTAACGTGGCCAAACAGCTCACTTTCAATCAGGTCTTTAGGGATAGCGGCACAGTTAATCGCGATGAACGGCTTATCGCCACGCTTACTCGCCGCATGAATGGCTTCTGCACATACCTCTTTACCGGTACCACTTTCACCAGTAATGAAAATGCTCGCCTTACTCGATGCAGCAGAATCGATAGTTCGGTAAACCTGCTGCATGGTTTGGCTGCTGCCGATAAAACCTTGGTAGTTCTGGTTTCCCGGGTGTTCCGAGCTATTTTTAAGTTTGGTGGCTTTGCGGATCGCATTATTCACCGTAATACGGAGTCGGTCGGCTTCACACGGTTTGATAAGGAAATCTTGAGAGCCATGACGCATCGCTTCTACAGCGGTATCGATAGAGCCGTGAGCCGTCATGAAGATAACTGGAACTTCAGGGTATTTTTGTTTTACAGCAAATAGTACGTCCATACCCGTCATATCAGGCAGACGTAGATCTAATAAAATAAGGTCTGGGATTCGATGATTCAAACTCTCGATTGCATCGCGGCCAGTGCCGACAATGTTGATATCAATTTCGAGCGGTGTAAGATACGAGCGATATAAAGCTGCTACCGAAGCGGTATCCTCTACCATCAACAAATACTTCGATTTGTTATCTAGCGTTTTTGATTGCATATCCTAGCCATTTATAATTTGCATTTCTTATTATAGTCGCATTCCGCTTTGCATTATGCAAATTAGCCACAGTATTTGTAGTGTGTTTTTTTACTTGCTTCAAACAATCAATGTTTTATCTATCTGGCACGAACGATGCAACGGTATAAATGACCTTCGGGTCACCTAGCCAACTGACGTTGTTAGTGGACCGATTGTTCACAAACGTAAGCCAGTAGAACATTTACTACTGGCTGTTTTTTTGTCTGAAACACTCTCAATTCTTGTGTTGAGGGGGATCAATTCTCGAGCGAAAAGTGAGATTAGCTGTTGGTAATAAACTGCTTTCTTAACTGATCAATTTCATCACGCTTCTGTGCGGCCAATTCAAATTCCAGATTCTGAGCATGCTGATACATCGCAGATTCTAGCTTGCTGATCTCTTTATCAAGCTGTTGCGGCGTAAGTACTGCATAACTTTCAGAAGGCTCTGCCACCTTAGATAGTGGAACTTGTTTCGATTGGCGCTGCTGCTTCGACTTGGTTAGATCACCCAGTTCCATAATGTCTTTGATATTGCGTTTCAACGCTTGCGGAGTGATGCCTTGCTCTTCGTTGTAGGCTTGCTGTTTCTCGCGACGACGATCGGTTTCATCAATCGCTTTTCTCATCGACTTAGTAATCGAATCACCATAAAGGATTGCTCGACCTTCCAAGTTACGAGCAGCACGACCAATGGTTTGAATCAGAGAACGCTCAGAACGCAAGAAGCCCTCTTTATCTGCATCAAGAATCGCCACCAGCGACACTTCAGGCATATCCAAACCTTCACGAAGTAAGTTAATGCCCACTAACACATCGAACTTGCCCAAACGTAGGTCTCGGATGATCTCTACACGCTCAACGGTATCGATATCCGAGTGCAAGTAACGCACTTTAACGCCGTGCTCACTTAGGTATTCGGTTAAGTCTTCTGCCATTCTCTTGGTCAACGTGGTAACCAAAACACGCTCTTCTTTCGCTGAACGGATTCTGATTTCAGACAACAAGTCATCCACCTGAGTCGCGACAGGTCTTACTTCGATGATTGGGTCTAACAGACCAGTAGGACGCACCACTTGATCAGCAATCTCGCCATCTGATTTTTCAATCTCGTAATTACCCGGCGTTGCCGACACAAAAATCGTTTGCGGAGCGATCGATTCGAACTCTTCAAACTTCATTGGACGGTTATCCAAAGCAGAAGGCAGTCTAAAACCAAACTCGACCAAGGTTTCTTTACGAGAACGGTCACCTTTATACATCGCACCAATTTGCGGCACCGTCACGTGTGACTCATCGATGATCAGCAAACCATCATCAGGCAGGTAGTCAAATAACGTTGGCGGCGCTTCCCCTTCCGCACGGCCGCTCAAGTATCGTGAATAGTTTTCGATACCGGAACAGAAGCCAAGCTCAGTCATCATCTCAATATCAAACTGAGTTCTTTGAGAGATACGCTGCTCTTCCAAAAGCTTATTGTTGTCTTTTAAGTATTGAGCACGATCGCGCAGTTCGTCCTTGATGTTCTCAATCGCCTCAAGGATTTTTTCTCTTGGCGTTACATAGTGAGTTTTTGGATAAACCGTAAAGCGCGGCAAGTCTCTTTGTTTCACCGCACCAGTCAGAGGATCAAAAATACTAATGCAGTCCACTTCGTCATCGAACATCTCAATTCGAACCGCATCTTGGTCAGATTCAGCCGGAAAGATATCAATCACCTCACCACGAACACGGAACTGACCACGTTCAAAGGCGACATCGTTTCTTGAATATTGCAGCTCAGCCAATCGACGCAGGATGTCTCGCTGATCCATCACCTCGCCACGACTCAAATGAAGCATCATCTTCAAATAAGACTTAGGATCACCCAGACCGTAGATAGCCGACACAGAAGCCACAATGATGGCGTCTTTTCGTTCTAATAAGGCTTTGGTTGCCGAAAGCCTCATTTGTTCGATATGAGCGTTCACAGACGCATCTTTCTCGATGAACGTGTCCGTGGTTGGAACGTAGGCTTCAGGTTGGTAGTAATCGTAGTAAGAAACGAAATACTCAACGGCATTGTTTGGAAAGAAAGATTTCATCTCACCGTAAAGTTGAGCCGCCAATGTCTTGTTAGGCGCTAACAGAATCGCAGGTCTTTGAGATTGGGAAATGACGTTGGCAAGGGTAAAGGTTTTACCTGAGCCCGTTACCCCTAGTAGAGTTTGATGTGCCAAACCAGAATCTAATCCGTCTAGTAATTTGGTTATCGCTGTCGGCTGATCACCGGACGGGCTGTAGTCCGATACCAAGTCAAAGAGTTTACTCATAGGTCGCCATTTCCATACTGTTTTTTTAATCAGGTCATTGTCACTCTAGGAGGAGTGTCGTTGCAACAATTATCTAGAGAAATGCATCTTAAGATCAGAGATCAGTTATAGCTTTTATTTTTATAACTTGGTATTATCCGTGCCCTTGCAAGATCTCTTCAGCTAAATCACTCAATTTTTCATCCACTACTTTTCCCCAAAAAATCTAAAAATAGCACTTGTTTTACTGTATGTTTTATAATCGCCAAAAGTTATACAATAGTGATATTTTGATACAAATCTTTTAAATACATTACCTTACCTTAGATTTTTATATTCTCAGATTTATCCCAATTATTGTTGTTAAAGTTTCACACACACACTTATCCACAATTTTGGTGGATAACTAAAGAAAGGCTAAATCCGGTAAGGCGTCCAAGAAAGTAAAGTTTTTTATATTATTTTTTTCTGCTATTTTTTGTTGACAGAAATTCGGACTATTATTAAAATTCGCGTCGCTAACAAGCAATTCCCCTTTAGTTCAGTCGGTAGAACGGCGGACTGTTAATCCGTATGTCGCAAGTTCAAGTCTTGCAAGGGGAGCCAAATTCAGAAAAAAGCTCAATCGAAAGATTGGGCTTTTTTCGTATATAACTGCGACTAACTTGTTCCAAGTTAATGTCACAAACCTAGCCGCCCGCGTTCAAGTCTCGACAAGGGGGCCAAATTTAAAGAAGCCGCATCACTCGATGCGGCTTTTTGCGTTTTAGTGCTTTGGGCTCGTATTTTACTCGCCTCTTTCACTCCTCTTTTTGATAGTTCTGAGCACAAAAAGCCACAAATATGACCCTATTCGTAGGAAGCAAATCGAGTTCAATTCAAGAATGATCTTATGAAAGATCCAATTCAACTACTCCTACAAACTTGTCTCACGAAGTAAAAATTGGCCGTCTATACTTACGGTAACTTTAATAATCAATCGATTACCTGATGTTTTTTTCACCAAGTGTCTAAATCCCTAGTGATCCTTGGTTGTTATTAGGTGAGCAAAGCAGGATAATATCGGGATCGGAATCTCAAGAATTAATCCATTATGACCGAATACCTTTTGTTGTTGGTTGGCACAGTGCTGGTCAATAACTTTGTGCTAGTGAAGTTTTTAGGACTATGTCCATTTATGGGAGTCTCCAAGAAACTGGAGACTGCGATTGGCATGGGCCTCGCGACGACTTTCGTTCTAACGTTAGCGTCGGTCTCTGCATACCTAGTAGAAACCTACATCCTTACCCCTCTGGGTATTGAATACCTGCGTACCATGAGTTTCATCTTGGTTATCGCGGTGGTTGTTCAATTTACGGAAATGGTCGTTCACAAAACCAGCCCGACTCTTTATCGCCTGCTGGGTATCTTTCTGCCTCTTATCACCACCAACTGTGCGGTATTAGGTGTGGCACTTCTGAACATCAATGAAAACCACAACTTCATTCAGTCGATCATCTATGGTTTCGGCGCAGCGGTGGGTTTCTCTCTTGTATTGATCTTATTTGCTGCAATGCGTGAACGTATTGCGGTTGCTGATGTTCCAATGCCATTCAAAGGCGCATCGATTGCGATGATCACAGCAGGCCTAATGTCTCTGGCATTCATGGGCTTTACTGGGTTGGTGAAATAAACATGAGTACCATTTTAATTGCGATCATTGCGCTAGCCGTTTTAGCCGCTGTTTTTGGCGCTATTTTGGGCTTTGCTTCTATCCGTTTTAAAGTTGAAGCTGATCCTATCGTCGATCAAATCGACACCATTTTACCGCAAACTCAATGTGGCCAGTGTGGCTACCCTGGCTGTCGCCCATACGCAGAGGCGATCGCTAACGGAGACAAGATCAACAAATGTCCTCCGGGCGGCCAAGCAACCATTGAGAAGCTAGCAGATTTAATGGGCGTAGAAGTTGAAGACTCCGCTCATGACTTAGATAACAAAGTAAAAACCGTTGCCTTCATTCACGAAGATATGTGTATCGGCTGTACCAAGTGTATTCAAGCCTGCCCTGTTGACGCCATTGTTGGTGGCACCAAGGCACTGCACACAGTAATTAAAGATGAATGTACAGGTTGTGATCTATGTGTCGCACCGTGCCCTACTGACTGTATTGAAATGATTCCAGTGGCAACAACGACTGAAAATTGGAAATGGCAGATGAACATCATCCCTGTTACTGATATCACTAACCAAGCGACTGATGCGACTGCGTCAGAGCCTAAAGCATAGGGTTAGTATGATATCTTTAATTGAACAAATTCGCACGGGCTCTATTTGGAACTTCCCTGGTGGCGTGCACCCTGCTGAAAACAAGAAACAGTCGAATACTACTGATATCGTCCATGCAAGGCTTCCAGAAGAAATCGTTCTTCCTGTGAAACAGCACATCGGTAAGCCGGGGAACCTATTGGTTGCTGCTGGCGACACTGTGTTAAAAGGTCAGCAACTCACGGCCTTAGACACAGGTTTTACTTTGCCAGTACACGCACCAACATCGGGTGTGATTACCGCTATCGAACCGCGAACTACCGCTCACCCTTCAGGCTTGAGCGAAATATGCGTGGTTATTAAACCTGATGGCCTAGACACTTGGATTGAAAAAAATCCAGTTGAAGATTTTTCGACAAAGACTTCTGACGAACTGCTTGATGTGATTCGCCAAGCTGGTATTTCAGGCATGGGCGGCGCAGGTTTCCCTACGGCTAAGAAGCTTCAATCAGGCTTAGGTCGTACCGACATTTTGATCGTCAACGCTGCGGAATGTGAACCTTACATCACCTCTGATGACAAGTTGCTTCAAGAACATGCCGACGAAGTATTAAACGGCATCGAAGTGGTTGAACACATTCTTCAACCAAAGCTGACGGTTATCGGCATTGAAGACAACAAACCAGATGCGATAAAAGCACTTGAGATTGCAGCGAAAGACAAAGATATCGTCATTCGCGTTATCCCAACCAAATACCCTTCTGGTGGTGAGAAGCAACTTATCAAGATCCTCACCAACAAAGAGGTTCCAGCTGGCGGCATTCCTGCAGACATTGGTGTTTTGGTTCAGAACGTCGGCTCTCTTTACTCGATTAAGCGAGCGGTAATTGACGGCGAACCTGTGGTTAACCGCGTTGTGACATTAACCGGTAAAACCTTTAAGCAACCTCGTAACGTTTGGGCGCTATTAGGCACACCAGTACATGAGTTACTTGAAGAGTTTGGCTACAAAGCAGATAAAAAACTGCCGCGTTTAATTTTGGGCGGCCCGATGATGGGCTTTACCTTGCCGCATGCCAATGTGCCAATCACCAAAACGTCGAACTGTATTTTGGCGCCAACGCGTCGTGAGATCTCACCAAGCACTTACGAGATGGAATGTATCCGTTGCAGCGCATGTGCTGAAGCTTGCCCTGCGTCTCTACTTCCTCAACAACTGCAATGGCACGCCAAAGCCAACGAGTTGGATAAGTGTGAAGAGCTAAATATTAAAGACTGTATTGAATGTGGTGCATGTGCATTTGTCTGCCCAAGCGAAATCCCTCTTGTTCAGTACTATCGCCAAGCAAAAGCTGAAATCAAAACTCGAAAAGATGAAGCCGCTGCTGCAGAACGCGCCAAGATTCGTTTTGAAGAGAAGAACGCTCGTATGGAGCGTGATAAAGCCGAACGTGAAAACCGCTTTAAAAAAGCCGCAGATAACCGCCGTAAAGATATGAAAACATCCGGCGGTGATGATGCTATTGCTGCTGCGATTGCTCGTGTTAAAGCACAAAAAGCCGCTGCGGATCAGGCTCCGAATGAAGAACCAGCAGTGAAACCTGCGGTTGCTGCCGCTATTGCGAAGGCAAAAGCGAAACAAGCTGCAGCTCAAAAAGCGGAAGGCGCTGAACCAGACAACTCTGAAATGTCTAAACTGCGTGAAGAGCGCAAGCGTCAAGCGAGAGAGCGCAAGGCACAACAAGCAGCAGCCGATACTCCTGCAGAAAGCTCAGGCGATACGAAGAAAGACGCCGTTGCTGCTGCGATTGCTCGCGCTAAAGCGAAGAAAGCACAGCAAGCGGAATCTGCTTCGGATGCTCCTGTTGAAAGCTCTGGCGATGCTAAGAAAGATGCTGTCGCTGCGGCCATTGCTCGTGCTAAAGCCAAGAAAGCTCAACAAGCTGAATCTGCTGCTGAAGCTCCTGCTGAAAAATCCGGCGATGCCAAGAAAGATGCTGTTACTGCCGCTATCGCTCGCGCTAAGGCTAAGAAAGCACAGCAAGCGACACAAGAAACAACCGAAGCTCCTGAACCTGCAGTTGAAACTGAAGCTGGAAGTTCTGGCGATGCTAAGAAAGACGCCGTTGCTGCCGCTATAGCCCGTGCTAAAGCAAAAAAAGCACAGCAAGCTAAGCAAGCAGAAACGTCTGAACCAGTAGTTGAAGTAGAAACTGATACTCAATCTGAACAGGTCGATCCGAAGAAAGCAGCTGTTGCTGCAGCTATCGCTCGTGCTAAAGCGAAAAAAGCCCAGCAAGCGAAACAAGACGAAACAGTAGAAACGCCAGAGCCAGTGCTCGAAGTGGCAGCTGAAACTCAATCTGAAGCTGTTGACCCTAAAAAAGCAGCCGTTGCTGCCGCTATTGCTCGTGCTAAAGCAAGAAAAGCACAGCAAGAGCTAGATAAAAAGAACAATGAGGAGAAAGAGTAGTGGCCTTCTTTATCGCCAGCTCACCGCACGCACACAGTCGTAGAAGCACCCCAGATCTGATGAAATGGGTGGCTATTTGTGCATTGCCAGGTCTACTAGCTCAAACCTACTTCTTCGGATGGGGTACGCTCATCCAGTTAGTATTTGCTATCGCACTTGCGATTACCTTTGAAGCAGCAATCATGCTGCTAAGAAAGCGCCCGCCAGTGATGGCGCTACGTGATTACAGTGCTGTTGTCACCGCTTGGCTACTTAGTGTCGCGATTCCTCCGCACTCTCCGTGGTGGATTCTAGTGATAGGTATGTTCTTCGCAATTGTCATCGCGAAACACCTATACGGCGGACTTGGGCAAAACCCATTTAACCCAGCGATGGTCGCTTACGTTGTTTTGCTGATCTCATTCCCAGTTCAAATGACCAGTTGGAATGCTCCAGCTAGCTTAACGGCTGAAGCAACCAGTTTTGTTGACTCATTCTTGATGATCTTTACTGGCTTCAATAATGAAGGATTATCTCTACAGCAAGCTCGTTTAGGGGTTGATGGCACCACAATGGCGACGCCACTCGATGCCTTCAAAACTGCACTAACGGCAGGCAACACAGCGTCTGAAGCTCTGTCTCAACCTCAATTTAGCTGGTTAGCTGGCGTGGGTTGGGAATGGGTAAACCTTGCTTACCTTATTGGTGGCTTAGTGCTTATCAAACAACGCGTGATTCAATGGCATATCCCAGTAGCGTTTCTGGGAAGCTTGACCCTATTTAGCCTAGTGTTCTTGATGTTCACTCCTGGCGAAACCGCATCACCGACCATTCATCTATTGTCTGGTGCGACGATGCTAGGCGCATTTTTCATTGCGACCGACCCAGTTTCAGCATCAACAACAGTCAAAGGTCGCTTAGTGTTTGGCGCTCTGATCGGCGGTTTAGTCTTTATCATCCGCAGTTGGGGGGGGTTCCCTGATGGCGTGGCGTTTGCTGTATTGTTAGCCAACATGTGTGTTCCACTGATTGACTACTACACCAAACCTCGCACATACGGTCACTAAGGGAGCGGATACCATGCTAAATGCAATTAAGAAAAACGGCCTTGTACTCGCGATTTTTGCGTGTGCTTCGACGGGTTTGGTCGCGGTAACTCACTACCTGACCAAAGATCAGATCAAACAACAAGAACAGGCTCAGTTACTGTCTGTTCTTAACCAAGTGATCCCACACGATCAGCACGACAACGAGCTGTTTTCGTCTTGTACTTTGGTTCAAGCAGAAGAGCTTGGTACTGAGCAAGCGATGCCGGCTTACATTGCTAAGCTTAATGGTGAGCCAAGCGCGATTGCGATCGAAGCGATTGCACCAGACGGCTACAATGGCGCGATTAAAGTCATTGTTGGAATGAAAACTGACGGTACTATTTTAGGTACTCGCGTGCTTTCTCACCAAGAGACTCCGGGCTTGGGTGATAAGATTGATCTGCGTGTGAGTGATTGGATTCTTTCGTTTGCAGGTAAGCAAGTGACGGATTCTAATCTAGACCGTTGGAAGGTTCGTAAAGACGGTGGTGATTTTGACCAGTTTACTGGCGCTACTATCACGCCAAGAGCAGTCGTGAAGTCAGTCAAACAAGCGGTCCAGTACGTTAACCAAAACAACCAAGCATTGCTTGCTCAACCTCTAAATTGTGGTGGTGAATAATGAGTGACCATAAAACATTGATCAAAAATGGCATGTGGGCCAATAATCCTGCCCTAGTGCAACTTCTTGGGTTATGTCCGCTGCTGGCTGTATCGTCAACAGTCACTAACGCACTTGGGCTAGGCATTGCTACCTTGCTTGTACTGGTCGGCTCAAACGTTTCTGTTTCTTTGGTTCGTAACCACGTACCAAAAGAAGTGCGTATCCCAGTATTCGTAATGATCATTGCCTCGCTAGTAACGTGTGTTCAATTACTGATGAACGCTTACGCCTATGGGCTTTACCTCTCTTTGGGTATCTTCATCCCGCTGATCGTAACCAACTGCATCATCATTGGTCGTGCGGAAGCCTTCGCTTCAAAGAATGAAGTGCTACCAGCGGCTCAAGATGGTTTCTGGATGGGTCTAGGCATGACATCAGTATTGGTCGTGTTAGGTGCGATGCGTGAGATTATTGGTAACGGCACTCTATTTGATGGTGCAGACCTGCTGCTTGGAGACTGGGCTTCGGTGTTACGAATCCAGATATTCCAATTTGATAACAGCTTCTTGTTAGCCCTGCTTCCACCCGGTGCCTTTATTGGTGTTGGTTTCTTAATTGCGTTGAAAAACATCATCGACAACCAAGCAAAATCTAGACAACCTAAACAAGAAAAACCAGTCATTGAACGCGCTCGCGTTACCAATGCCTAATAAGTTAAATTAGCTTAAATCCCGCTGAGTTAGCTCAACCGCTCAGCGGGGAAAATCAGATCTAAACAGTACATATAATAATGACGCTCATAAGAGCGCGTAACCGATGATAAAGCAGAAGCAATCCAAGCTTCATGCCCTAACTATTTGAAAGTAATGTCGCTATGAACAATGTAAAACGAGTAGAAATACTTGAGCGTTTAAGAGAAAACAATCCAAAGCCAGAGACTGAGCTTAACTGGAACAGCCCATTCGAGTTGCTGATCGCCGTACTTTTATCAGCACAAGCAACCGATGTAAGCGTGAACAAGGCGACGGATAAGCTGTACCCTGTAGCCAACACTCCGCAAGCAATTTTCGACCTAGGTGTTGATGGTTTAAAAGAGTACATCAAGACCATCGGCCTATTTAACTCAAAAGCAGAAAACACCATCAAAACGTGTCGTATGCTGCTTGACCTACATAATGGTGAAGTACCGGAAGATCGCGCTGCATTAGAAGCCCTTCCAGGTGTTGGTCGCAAAACAGCAAACGTAGTGTTAAATACTGCATTCGGTTGGCCGACCATTGCCGTTGATACTCACATCTATCGTGTATCAAACCGCACTAAGCTAGCGATGGGTAAAACCGTCGACGATGTCGAAGCAAAACTACTTAAAGTTATCCCAAAAGAATTCAAACTGGATGTCCACCATTGGCTCATTCTTCATGGACGTTACACCTGTGTCGCACGTAAACCACGCTGTGGCAGCTGTATCATTGAAGACCTCTGTGAGTACAAAGAAAAGAGCGAAGATTAGTCTTTCCGTTCACAACAATTAATCAACACGGCAGCGCTTAAAGCGCTGCTTTTTTATTGCCACTCTCTAGAAGTCGCCTCTACATCAGTTTTCATTTCTAATTCTGCGTTCCCAAGATAACAGGCATAAAAAATCCCGCCTTTTATGGCGGGATTCAATTATTTAGCTAAGAAGTCTGTCTTAGATAAACTTCACTTTAGTCACTTCTTTGATAGCAGATAGAACAAATGTTGGTACTGCTGCAATGAAGATTAACGATATTAAGTGATTAAACTCTAGTGCTTCTGTGCTGAATACCAGCTGGCCGAAGCTTGTGTAGACAACACTTAAAGACAAGATAGCCGATACTGCCACCGCACCAAGTAGGTAGTGGTTAGTGAACGGATTCTTACGATAAATCGTTGTAAACGTACGTGCATCGAACAAGCTCCAAAGTTGAGCAAAGATCAGTGTTAAAAACGCAACAGTTTGTGCGTATTGAGCACTGTAACCACCGTCGAGTGCGTAAGAGAATGTCACAAAGCTTAGACCACCTAATGCGAGACCACGAGTTAGGATACGAGCGCCTAGACCATTAGAGAAGAAGCCTTGGTCACGTTTGCCTGGCTTACGCTCCATGAGATCTTTCTCTTCTGGCTCAACACCGAGTGCAAGTGCTGGTAGACCATCAGAAACGAGGTTAACCCATAAGATCATTAGTGGAGTTAGCGGAAGTACTACATCTGGTCCCATGAGTAGGAATGCAAATAGGATTACCGAAACCTCACCCACGTTCGCTGTAAGTGCTTGGCGGATAAACTTACGTAGGTTATCGAAAATTTGACGACCCTGACGTACCGCCTTCACGATAGTACTGAAGTTATCATCCAACAGGATAAGGTCACTTGAGTCTTTCGCAACAGACGTACCTGTAATACCCATCGCAACACCAATGTCTGCACGACGCAGTGCTGGCGCATCGTTCACGCCGTCACCGGTCATAGAGGCAACTTCGTTATTCTCTTGCTGCGCTTTTACGATACGCAGCTTGTGCTCTGGAGTAACACGTGCAAATACTGCAACCTGAGAACAGATAGACAACAGCTTCTCGTCATCCATTTGGTCAAGCTCTGCACCCGTTACCACTAGATCGTCTTCGCTACGGATGATTCCGATTTCACGAGCAATCGCTGCTGCCGTGACTGCGTGGTCACCGGTAATCATTACCGTACGAACACCTGCGCTATAACAGCTATTTACTGCATCGCGCACTTCTGGGCGTGGTGGATCCATGATGCCATAGATACCCAGGATGCTGACGTCTTTTTCAAGCTCAGGGAAATCTAACTCCAGCTCTTCTTCTTTTAATTCACGGAAACCAACGGCAAGTGTACGCAGAGCATCACCACCAAAGGTTTGGATTGCCGCTTCAAAGTTTAAATGAAGCTCTTGAGACGGTGCGGTATCGAGAGCCAAGTTGCCTGCAACTTCACAGCCAACCGTTGGTACGAAACCACCGTCAACCATGAAGCTGGTTGATTTACCAAGAACAACATCTGGCGCGCCTTTCAATGCTAGGAAGTGCTTACCTTGTGGGTCACGAACGATAACAGAAGCCATCTTACGACCAGAATCGAACGGGAACTTCTTAACGATTGAGTAGCCACCCGTTGATAGCATTTCATCTTGTTTAAGACCTGCTTTTGCAGCTGCAACAATTAGTGCACCTTCTGTCGGGTTGCCACGAACCGTCCATTTACCATCAGCATTTACATATTCAGCATCGTTACAAAGCGTTGCAACTACAAGACCTTTCATCATTGCAGGGCTGTTTGTCGCCTCGACATCGTGACCTTTGGTAATGAATTCACCCTTAGGATCAAAACCTTTACCTGATACATCCCAGTAATGACCAGACGCATCGTACGCTTTCATTACCTGCATTTGGTTTTGTGTTAGCGTACCGGTTTTATCTGAACAGATAACGGTTGTAGAACCAAGCGTTTCGATTGCTGCTAGCTGTTTAGCCAAAGCATTATTCTTAACCATCTTAGTCGAGCCCATCGTTAATACGATAGTAACCACCGTTGGTAAGCCTTCAGGAATAGCGGCAACCGATAAAGAGATACCTGTTGTTAGGATTTCTAACCATGGCATACCGTGGTAAACACCGATAGCACAAACAATAGCAACAACCACAAGAGCAACAACCAATAATGCGAGTGCGATGGTGTCCATACGCTCTTGCATTGGTGTTTTCGTCTCTTCCGTTTGGTTCATCATATCAGCGATGTGACCAACTTCAGTTTGCATACCTGTGCTTGTTACAACAGCAAGGCCTGTACCTGTAGTCACGATTGTTGTCATGAAGCCCATGTTCTTCTGATCGCCAAGACCAAGGGTCTCATCTTCAAGGCGTTCAGACTGCTTATTCACTGGCTCAGATTCACCGGTCAGCGCAGCCTCATCTACCGTCAGACGGTTTGACTCAAGAATACGAACATCAGCAGGCAGAATATCGCCAGTATTAATTTTGATGATGTCACCAGGAACGAGGGTTTTCGCTGGAACACTGATCCATTTACCATCGCGCATCACTTCGGCTTCTGGAGCTGCCATTTCTTTTAGCGCTTCCATCCCTTTCTGAGCTTTAAACTCCTGCCAGAATGCAATACCAGTATTGATAAGGATAATCACTGCAATAGCAATAGCATCAATCGCGTGGCCAGTAGACCAAGAAACGATTGCACCAACAGCTAGAATAAAAATCAGTGGGTTTTTATATTGATGAATATACAGTTCCCACGCAGAAGCTGACTCTTGTGCAGTCAGTTCGTTAGTGCCGTGCTTCTCTAAGCGTGCATCCGCTTCAGAAGTTGATAAACCTGTCGTTTGATCTGCGTTCAGTTCGTTTAAAACATCTGAACTTTGTTGTGTAAACCATTTACTCGTCATTTGAGTACTCCACATCAATGCCTCACGCCGAGGCTAATGTAATAAAATAATACTTATTCTTATGTGATAGAAAAATCGCACAAATCAAAAGTGAATATTTAGTCGATTTGGTGCGCTTGAAAAACTATATAGTAAGGATTGTCTATTTAGCAAAGATCGCAAAAGATACACTTGATACACACTTGACAACTACTTTGAAAACACAACCACATCAAACATCAAACATAAAACAAACAATACAAGCCCAAACTATTGTTTAAAAAAGATAAGAACAAAAAATAGACACCCTTTGCACTTTCGTAAAAACCATTAGTTATCGGCGTATTTTATCGAAAATTCCTTAATAACGAAGTAAAACATCGGAATAACCTTTCTATAAACAGGGATATGTTGGCGTGATCATAAATTGATAAAATGGAAAGTTAGATGCCAATTGTAAAAACGAAAGGAAATCAGCAACAAGATGGAGATATAAGTCACAATTCAACAACCAAGGCCATTCTTGGCCATTACAAAAAAGACCAACACTCAAACTTACTATTTATGCAAAACAGCGAATTAAGCGCTAGTGACTGACAAATTAATAAGGCCGTCGCTCTTTAATTTCTTATAATACAAATAAGAAAAAAGGTAGAGAGGGAGAGTAAGATAGATGATGAGAATAAGAAAATATGACCAAGCTCATCATCTCTTTGGTGTTGCTTATGAGCTTGCTCATATATAGTGCTATAAAAGAAACAACCAATAACAAGCTAGGAGCAAATCATGTCAAACGGTCGTATTTTACACACCATGCTACGCGTGGGTGATCTAGACAAGTCTATCGAGTTCTACACCAATGTAATGGGCATGCAGCTATTACGTAAGAACGAAAACAAAGAGTACGAATACACACTGGCTTTCGTTGGCTTTGGCGACGAATCTCAAGGCGCAGTGATTGAGCTGACTTACAACTGGGGCACCACGGAATACGATCTTGGCTCTGCTTTTGGTCACGTTGCTATCGGTGTTGATGACATCTACACAACGTGTGATGCGATTAAAGCAGCTGGCGGCAACGTAACGCGAGAAGCGGGTCCGGTTAAAGGCGGCTCTACACACATTGCGTTCGTTAAAGATCCTGATGGCTACATGATTGAGCTGATTCAGAACAAACAAGCAAGCGCAGGTCTAGAAGGTTAATTCCTTAACCTCTTTGAGAAGTTGAGTTTGAACGCCTGATGAAATAAAAAAGAAGCGAGCACTATGCTCGCTTCTTTTTTATCACTCTCCCCATAATCGATATGCTTCACCAATTATTCTTAACAATCTCATTGATGAAACTTTACATGATAATGATTATCATTTAAATTAACCACCTATTGATTAGTGAGGTAATACAATGATTAGCGAATGGGAAAAACACACGTTACTTGCCGATACTGCATTGCAGCTCGACGATCCTGTACGAAGTATTCTTCATTATCAGCAGGCTTTGAACTTAAGTGAAGAA
Organism: Vibrio sp. AIC-3; assembly: GCF_013114515.1. NCBI lineage: Bacteria > Pseudomonadati > Pseudomonadota > Gammaproteobacteria > Vibrionales > Vibrionaceae > Vibrio > Vibrio sp. AIC-3. The sequence continues at coordinate 283,526 of NZ_VTXG01000001.1, forward strand.
ATTACAGAACGCACCGATATTCAAGCCGATGAACGCTTACTGATCTCGGTGATTTCTTGCCACAATCTTGCTCAATTCTGGCGTTGGGCTGGCGACACTGAATACGAGCTCAAGTATCTTCAACTGGCTTCTGAAAAGGTACTCACACTGATCCCTCAGTGCCCTAATACTCAATGTTCAAGCTTTATCGATTCTATTGGTTGCTGTAAGAAAGCACTGATCGATTTCATGAAACGCCACCCAAACCCTAAAATTGCCTCTATGGTTGAAAAAATCGATACTGCGACCAACTGTGAAATGATTGCTCGGTTCCGCTTGAATTAATGGTTGCCTCGAATAATTAGAGCCAAATCGACATGTTATCCAAACAAAAAATGCCCATCACGTAGATAGGCATTTTTATCTTTATCTTTATCTTTATCTTTATCTTTATCTTTATCTAGACAAGCTATTCAGCTTAAACCTGTGTGCGACCTAAAGAGATCACAACACGTCGGTTCTTATCTTTACCAATTGGCGAGTTATTGTCCGCAATCGGACGACGCTTGCCATAGCCTTGCACTTGGATACGATCTTCTGGCAGGCCTAGAGATTTGAAGTACTCTCTTAACGATTCTGCTCTGCGCTCTGAAAGGTTTTGGCTAATCCCTTTGCTGTCGACAGAGTCGGTGTACGTTGCCACCAGCACAAGATCTATGTCTTGGTTATAGCGAACGTAATCGGCGATCTGGCTCAGCCTTTTGCGCGACGACTTGTTCAGCTGATCACTGTTACGGTCATAGTGCAAAATAGTGAAAGAGATATCTTCAAAGCTGTAAGGCAGCAGGTTAGCAACACAGTCACTGAACACATTGTATTTTTCTTGGAATAACACCGACGACAGCGACACTTCGATACGTTGATCTCGGCTCTGCCACTCTTGGTAACTGAATGTCGGATAACGCCCTTTCTCCAACTCACTCAAGATGCCCCAAGCTGTTTGACCGCCGACATAGCCGTCAAATTGCTGGAAGAACTTAATGGTTGTCATACGATCAGCACTTTCACCCGGACGCCAAGGTGGCGGCATAGAGATCAAGCTTACATTGCGCGTCGCACCCATTGGACGGCGCATTTTAAGCTCAAAGTCCAAAATGATTTTTTTACTCGCGCGAGATGAGAACTCAGCATCACCAAAGTTTGGAATTGGGTGGACCAAACGACATTCAAGTGGCGTGTTGGCTACCATCTCCCATGTCGACTGTTGAGGAGATGCTCCGTAACGCTTTTCTTGTGCCATGACCGATGACGACACAAGTAGCGAAAATAGCATTGAACCTGTTATGAGTTGTTTCTTCATAAAGTGGAGTATCTCTTAAGCAATTCGTTTAACAATGCAGCCAATTGCCGCATTTTTCTCTCACGTTTAAATATGCAATTATCAAGCCGTAATGGGTTGGGTAATTTAAGATTTATTGCCCTTCCCTAGTTTTTATCACTGCTATTATCTGCAATAATGCAGCCTTAATCACACTTATTTGGGCTAACATGACTGTAGAAAACGAAGCTCTGACCCTAAAAAAACGCTTTCGTGGCTATTTCCCAGTGGTCATCGACGTGGAAACCGCAGGGTTTAACGCTGAAACCGATGCATTATTAGAAATCTGTGCCATTACGTTAAAAATGGATGAGAACGGAGATCTGCACCCTGCATCAACGCTTCATTTTCACATTGAGCCTTTTGAAGGCGCAAATATAGAGCAGGCAGCATTAGACTTTAACGGAATTAAAGACCCATTTAGCCCATTACGTGGTGCTGTGTCGGAACAAGAAGCCCTTAAAGAAATCTACAAGCTAGTGAGAAAAGAACAAAAAGCTTCAGATTGCAGTCGCGCAATCATGGTTGCTCACAACGCTACATTCGATTTGAACTTCGTTAATGCGGCAAGTGAGCGCTGTAAGCTTAAACGCGTCCCTTTCCATCCATTTGCTACTTTTGACACTGCAGCTCTTAGTGGTCTTGCCTACGGTCAAACCGTTTTGGCTAAAGCTTGCCGCACTGCAGGGATGGAATTTGACAACAAAGAAGCACACTCTGCTTTGTATGATACGCAAAAAACCACAGAGTTATTTTGCGGCATTGTAAACAAATGGAAAGCCCTTGGTGGTTGGCCTCTTGTTGACGAAGAATAAAAAATAGAGTCGGTAAACGTTTTTTCGTATTGCCTTCATAAAAAACACAACATCCCGAGAATAATATGAATCCTGTTGTAATTTCAGTTTGCATCATGCTTGTTTTAGCTTTGATGCGCGTAAACGTAGTCGTTGCTCTGACGTTCAGTGCAATTATCGGTGGCGTAGCCTCTGGTATGAGCTTGAACGACGCAGTCGCGGCTTTCGAAAGTGGATTAGGCGGCGGTGCAACGATTGCACTTAGCTACGCTATGCTTGGTACATTCGCTGTTGCTATCTCACGTTCTGGTATCACAGATCTCCTTGCTCAAAGTGTTATCAAACGCATTCACGGCAAAGAGAACAGTGCGGCATCGACTGGTCTTAAATACGGCATGCTTGCGTCGTTGATCTTAGTGACCATGTCTTCGCAAAACGTGATTCCAGTACATATCGCCTTCATCCCAATCTTAATCCCACCTCTACTAGGCGTATTCGCAAAAATGAACCTAGACCGCCGTCTAGTTGCGTGTGTACTTACTTTTGGTCTGATTACACCTTACATGGTGCTACCGATTGGTTTTGGTGGCATCTTCCTAAACAACATTCTGCTTAAAAACCTTCACGACAATGGTCTTGAAAACGTAGTAGCAAGCCAAGTGCCAATGGCGATGTTGTTACCCGCTGCGGGCATGATCTTCGGTCTTCTTACTGCAGTATTCTTTACTTACCGTAAGCCTCGCCAATACAAAGAAACCTCTCACACTGTTGTTTCAACAGAAGTGAAAGAGATCAACAAGAAGCACATCCTAGTAGCAGCAGCTGGTATCGTAGCAGCGCTAACAGTTCAACTATCGACTGGCTCTATGATCATCGGTGCTCTAGCGGGTTTCATGGTATTTACCTTCGGTGGCGTTATTGCTTGGAAAGAGACACAAGATGTCTTCACCAAGGGCGTTCACATGATGGCAATGATCGGTTTCATCATGATTGCAGCAGCAGGTTTCGCGGCAGTTATGAAGCAAACAGGTGGCGTTGAATCTTTGGTTGAAGCACTTTCAACAAGCATCGGCGACAACAAGCCTCTAGCAGCACTACTTATGCTAATTGTTGGTCTATTGGTTACTATGGGCATTGGTTCTTCGTTCTCTACGATTCCAATCCTTGCAACTATCTACGTTCCACTAGCAGCAGCATTTGGCTTCTCGCCAATGGCAACAATCGCTCTAGTAGGTACAGCTGCTGCACTTGGTGATGCGGGCTCTCCGGCTTCTGACTCAACATTAGGTCCAACGTCTGGTCTAAATGCTGATGGTCAACACGAGCACGTATGGGAAACCGTAGTACCGACGTTCCTGCACTACAACATCCCACTGATCGTATTCGGTTGGATTGCAGCCATGGTTCTGTAATTAGGTTCTGTAGTTAAACAGTCCTACGCTCACTTTTATAAAGACCGCCTCGTGCGGTCTTTTTTGTATCCGGCGTTTCTCCAACCAAGTTACACAGAAGAACCGCATACCTATGACAAAAAAGGCTTACTCTTATGAGCAAGCCTTTGAAGTAGTACGATTCAGTATCGCCAATTAAACGGCAGGAGCGCTCTTTATTAGAACTTCTCGAATCGACTTCAGTGTCGTTTCTGATGAGTGGTAATCCAGCTCGACTTCAGTGAAGATACCGTCAACTTCAAGCATTAGGGTTGGGTAAGAATGCACACCCATCGCATGTTTGAAGCTCAGCTGATCTTCTAGTTCACCCTCTAGTAACTTACCAGCAAGGTCATTCTCGAATTGCTGAACATTCATGCCTAGCTCTTCAGCCAATTGCTTATGAGTCTCTTCACTGTGCGGCAGCATCGCGCGCAAGTAGTATGCGTGTTGAATCGCTTCAAGCATCTGCTCATAGTGATCTTGGAAACCCGCAGCAATAACAGCGCGACACGCGGGGTAAGTGCTGCGAACAGGTTTACACTCAGTCCAAAATTCATGATTGAACTCAGTACCTAGCTTAGCTTCGATCTGCTTCCAAATAGCTTGCAGCTTACTTTTCATCTCTTCTGACATTGGCTCGTCAGAGTCCGGAGCCAAACCACCGACTACGTAGTTAAACTCAATACTCGCAGGCAATTGTTGTTTTAGTAACTCCAGTGTCGGCTTATATCCCCAACACCAGCTGCACATTGGATCATGCACATAATGAAGTTTTACGTTCATTGTTCATTCCTTATCGAGTCAATGATTCGATCAATTCAAACAAAAAAGGAGCCTGATTAAGGCCCCTCATTTTAACTATTCAGCGCAAAGGCTAGAACTTATTCAGCGTCATCGCCAGCAACTTTAGCCGCTGCTTCTTTGATGATTGGCTGAAGTTCGCCTTTTTGGAACATCTCAAGAATGATGTCACAACCACCGATTAGCTCACCTTCAACCCAAAGTTGTGGGAAAGTTGGCCACTGTGCGTAAGCAGGAAGCTCTGCACGGATATCAGGGTTTTGTAGGATATCTACGTAAGCAAATTTTTCGCCACATGCCATTAGAGCTTGAGACGCTTGAGAAGAGAAACCACAGCTAGGTAGCTTAGGAGAACCTTTCATGTACAGTAGAATAGTGTTTTCTTCAATTTGCTGTTTGATTTTATCGATAGTTTCCATTGCTTCCTCGTTAATGGATTACGGCTTTTATTGCCTTTATTCTACCCCAAACTAAAAGAATAAAAACCATATAAAAAAAGCGGTTAACAAGCTAAGCTAACAATTCACACAAAAGTAATGAAATAAGCTTTTAATAAAGTAAAAACTTGCTAAACTATATCGCAAGTCAGCAAATTGACCATGGTTGGCAGTATAGCGAGCCATGAATAATAATATCACTGGAAGCAATCGAAAGAGTTAACTCTTTCATATCAATGGAGAATTGAGCAATGGCATTTGAACTACCGGCTCTTCCTTACGCGAAAGACGCGCTAGAACCACACATCTCAGCAGAAACGCTAGATTTCCACCACGGTAAGCACCACAACACTTACGTTGTTAAGCTAAACGGCCTTATCCCAGGTACTGAGTTTGAAGGCAAAACACTAGAAGAGATCGTTAAGACTTCTACTGGTGGTGTTTTCAATAACGCTGCTCAAATCTGGAACCACACGTTCTACTGGCACTGTCTTGCTCCTAAAGCGGGCGGCGAACCAACTGGCGCTGTTGCAGAAGCTATCAACGCTGCATTCGGTTCTTTCGAAGAATTCAAAGCGAAATTCACTGATTCAGCAATCAACAACTTCGGTTCTTCTTGGACTTGGTTAGTTAAGAAAGCTGACGGTTCTCTAGACATCGTTAACACTTCTAACGCTGCTACTCCTCTAACAGAAGAAGGTGTTACTCCACTTCTAACTGTTGACCTATGGGAACACGCTTACTACATCGATTTCCGCAATGTTCGCCCTGACTACATGGCTGCATTCTGGAACCTAGTAAACTGGTCTTTCGTAGAAGAGAACCTAGCTAAGTAATTATTGCTTACGCTGCGCTATTTATAGCGAGTTATCTATTGAAAGCTCATGCCTCGGCGTGAGCTTTTTTGTATCTGTCGTGTTCCACAAAATCTAAACATTTCGTAATAAACCCGCCAATAGCGCTTACTTCTCGAACTATTGATAGCCTTCTTCCCAACCCTACATAAATTCTCTATTTGCCTGTAATTAAACACTAAAGTTTGCCGACTCCATGCCGTTAAAGGTGTATCCAATGAGAGGCGACATGCAAATACATACTTTAGACAAAGCAGGAATCATCAACGAACTGAAGTTCGGCATCGGGATCAGCCAAGCGGTTGAGCAAGGTCGCCGTGCAGATTTCGCGTTGCTGTTATCTATGTTTTCTAATGATGTCCGTGATTGCACGCCAATTGACACCATTGAAATCACAGAGACAAATGAAGATCGCCTGCGCAAACAATTTGGCGTAGCAGAACCTCAACAACTGCGTTCAAACCAGTCTTCATATGAGATTTCAGCTCAGCAATCTAATCATTTTCATCAAGCTAGCCTTGCCAGCGCCAAACTCAGCCATTACTTGAAACCTGAAGCGCTTGCCTTCATGCCTGAAGATACAGCCGACTTACCCGAAGAGGTTTACCAAAACCTTTCTGGTCATGACCGACGCAAACTCGCAAACAAGCATTTACCTGATTTGCCACATGCCACGCTCTACAATGAGCTAACCACCGCGCAACGTCGGTATCAAATTCAAGCTCAAGTATAGCGATCACCTACCTTTCCCTTTTTCGCTGTCTATCCATAGCTCTTCTTCGACTAACTCGCACACTTCAAAGTATTCACACGAATGATATGAACCACTAGCCTTAGGCAACCTAAAAACACCTGATGTCGGTTACCGCTTGAAGTTACTACAAAATGTGACGTGCCACTAAGTTTATAAAAACTTATTAATTGGCACACCTTAGTTTGAACCAATTCACACCCGTTGTATAAATTTCAACCCATCCTTATCCGACATGGACGATTTGTTTAGGTACTGGGATGGAAATAAAAAGCTCAATCATATTGGTGACATCTGCCGGCTCGCGACTGGGGGGGGCGATTGCGAACCACTTTGTTAACCTTGGAGCCACCGTCATCCTTTGTGATAAAGACACGGAAGCACTTAAAGCGACGTATCTACAGTGTGCCCGGTTTTCTGACTCTGTTTACCACTACACGCTCAAAGGCAATGACAGCCAAGCGATTCTCAGCGTATATGATTTTATTCAAACCACCTTCAACACGACACCCGATGTGCTGGTCAATAACTGGATAAGCTCCCCAATGCCTAGCCTAATTGGCGATCAGCCTGTGAGCAGCTTTATTAATGATCTCTCATCGATGGCATCGACCCTGTTCGCATTTGGGCAAATCAGTGCTGAGAGATTGCGAGAGGAAGATAAGGAAGGCGTGATTGTGAATGTGATATCTCATGATGACTTTCACGATGTGTCTGGCTTAGAGAGCGCAAACTCAATGATCACTGGCTTTACCCATAGTTGGGCGAAAGAGCTGACTCCCTTTGGCATTCGAGTCGGTGGCGTTGTTCCCGCCGTTCATAACTCCGATGGCAAGCTCAACCGATGTCACTGGGCGCAGCTGCAAGACGAGCTGACCAGAACAACCGAATACATTGTCTCGAATGACTACTTCAGTGGGCGAGTTGTCGCGGCAGAGGTTTAACTCCCTATTCCAATTGAACATGACTGGCTCAGCTAATATTAAGTAGCAGAGCTATTGCCTCTCAATCCGTTTTACAAACGAACCAAACATAAAAAAAGCCCCAGTCTCTCGACTGGGGCTTTCATCTTTTCCCGATAGATAAGTATCGTGCTAGCGAAAACTTATCTCAAAACTAATGCTTACTTATTATGCGTTAGCTTTTTCTTTTTTAGCTTTTGGCGCTTTCGCTTCAGCTGGCTTTTGGTCTGCTTTCTTAAGGATAACTGTAGTACCTTCGAAAGTTTCGCCTTCAACGTATGGTTGGCCGAAGTAAGAAGTTGTTAGAACTTCTTTTAGCTCAGTGATTAGAGGGTAACGTGGGTTAGCACCTGTACACTGGTCATCGAACGCTTCAACAGCTAGCTCGTCTAGTTTAGCGATGAAGTCAGACTCGTTAACACCCGCAGCTTGGATAGATAGTGGGATGTCTAGGTCAACTTTAAGCTCTTCTAACCAAGTCAGTAGACGTTCAATCTTCTGAGCTGTACGGTCACCAGCTTGGCTTAGGCCTAGGTGGTCAGCAACTTCAGCGTAACGACGACGTGCTTGTGGACGGTCGTACTGAGAGAATGCAGTCTGCTTAGTTGGGTTATCGTTCGCGTTGTAACGTACAACGTTTGAGATAAGTAGTGCGTTAGCAAGACCGTGTGGTAGGTGGAACTCAGCACCAATTTTGTGAGCCATTGAGTGACACACACCTAGGAATGCGTTCGCAAATGCTACACCAGCGATAGTTGCTGCGTTGTGTACTTTCTCACGAGCTATTGGGTCAGCCGCACCATTTTTGTAGCTTGATGGTAGGTATTCTTTAAGCATCTTAAGAGCTTGAAGAGCTTGACCGTCTGAGTACTCGTTCGCTAGAACAGATACGTAAGCTTCAAGAGCGTGAGTTACTGCATCGTAACCACCGAACGCTGTTAGAGACTTAGGCATGTTCATTACTAGGTTCGCATCAACGATAGCCATGTTTGGCGTGATTTCGTAATCAGCTAGTGGGTATTTAGCACCAGTCTTGTCGTCAGTAACAACAGCGAATGGAGTAACCTCTGAACCTGTACCTGAAGTTGTAGTGATACATACAAGCTCAGCTTTTTGACCCATTTTAGGGAACTTGTAGATACGTTTACGGATGTCCATAAAGCGCATTGCTAGTTCTTCGAAGTGAGTTTCTGGGTGCTCGTACATAACCCACATGATCTTAGCAGCATCCATTGGAGAACCGCCACCTAGAGCAAGGATTACGTCAGGTTGGAAGCTCTTCATTGCTTCAGCGCCTTTCTCAACAACAGATAGCGTTGGATCCGCTTCTACGTCGAAGAAAGTTTGAACTTCGATGCCTTGTGCTTTAAGCAAGCTAACTACGTCATCTGCGTAACCGTTGTTGAATAGGAAACGGTCAGTTACTAGGAATGCGCGTTTCTTACCTTCTAGGTCGCTCATTGCGATTGGAAGGCTACCACGACGGAAGTAGATAGACTTAGGTAGTTTGTGCCACAACATGTTTTCAGCTCGCTTCGCTACAGTTTTCTTGTTGATAAGGTGCTTAGGACCTACGTTCTCAGAGATAGAGTTACCACCCCATGAACCACAACCTAGAGTTAGAGAAGGTGCAACGTTGAAGTTGTACAGGTCACCGATACCACCGTGAGTAGTCGGGATGTTGATTAGGATACGAGCAGTCTTCATCTTGTCACCGAAGTAACGGATGCGGTCTGCGTTAGTATCTTGGTTAGTGTAAAGACCAGATGTGTGACCGATACCACCGATTTCAACCATAGTTACCGCTTGAGCAACTGCGTCTTCGAAGTCATCTGCGCGGAATAGACCTAGAGTTGGAGATAGTTTCTCGTGAGCGAATTCGTCATCGTAAGAAACTTTACCAAGACCTTCACCTACAAGTACTTTTGTATCAGCAGGAACTTTAACACCAGCCATTTCAGCGATTGCTGGAGCAGGTTGACCTACGATTTTAGCGTTTAGGTTGCCGTCGATAAGCAGAACTTTACGTACTTTATCAGCGTCAGCTTTAGATAGAACGTGAGCTTTGTGAGAAGCGAAACGCTCTTTAACTTCGTCATATACTTCGCTAACTACGATTGCAGCTTGCTCAGAAGCACATACTACGCCGTTATCGAAAGTCTTAGACATAAGGATAGATGCTACAGCACGTTTGATGTCAGCTGTTTCATCGATAACGACAGGAACGTTACCAGCACCAACACCGATAGCAGGCTTACCAGAAGAGTATGCTGCTTTAACCATGCCTGGACCACCAGTAGCAAGGATAAGTGCGATACCGTCGTGCTTCATAAGCGCGTTAGAAAGCTCTACAGATGGTTGGTCGATCCAACCGATGATGTCTCTTGGAGCACCAGCTGCAACAGCTGCGTCTAGAACTAGTTTCGCTGCGTCGTTAGTTGAGTTCTTTGCACGTGGGTGTGGCGAGAAGATGATGCCGTTACGTGTCTTAAGAGAAATTAGAGATTTGAAGATTGCTGTAGAAGTTGGGTTCGTTGTTGGAACGATACCACAGATGATACCTACAGGCTCAGCGATAGTCATTGTGCCTAGGTTGTCATCTTCTTCTAAGATGCCACATGTTTTTTCGTCTTTGTATTTGTTGTAGATAAATTCAGATGCAAAGTGGTTTTTGATAACCTTATCTTCAACAATACCCATTCCAGATTCAGCAACTGCTTGTTGAGCAAGTGGAATACGAGCGTGGTTAGCAGCAAGAGAAGCTGCGCGGAAGATTGCGTCTACTTTCTCTTGAGAGAATGTTGCAAACTCTTCTTGTGCTGCTTTAACGCGAGCTACTAGAGCATCAAGTTCCGCTAAGTTAGTTACAGGCATGGTGGATCTCCTAAAATAATAAATATTAAAAACTTTTTATTAAATTCGCTGCTTGCCGTTAACCTTAAACACCAGCGTTCTTAGTAAATTGCTTTCAGGGCTGAGTATATTATTTCACTGTGTGAAAAAAATTGACCCAGATCAGTTACCCAAAAAGAATTAACCAGAAAGTAGTAAGGCAATCGCAAAAATGAACTTAAGAGCATGATTTATATAGATTAAACTCACACTTTTCGTTCGCGCAAAAAACAAGCAAACAGACAACTTTTTTCTACATAGCGTAATAAACTGTAAAAAAGTTTCATTTTTAGTCCGTTAAATTACATGTATACAGCTATATTCGTGCTACTGAGAGTATATCTATAGCGTTGTACGGGCTAGATTCTGACATAATTTTTATTAATTTCGTGCGTCGGTTAACAGTTACTCAATAATAAATTACAAAATGAAACACTACCAACTAGCTTGCAACAGGCTTAAAACAAAAGTGAGATTCAATTAGTTTTTCTAAAAAGAATCACCCATTTCAAGTTAGTTTTTTTCATTCGCGTAAATTGAGTTTGTCCCTTACATTACGCGCCTAAACTATTCACAGATCAACCCTTCAACCTTAAGTACGCTAACTGGAGATCGCTCTCATGCAAGGCTTAGAACTCGCAATTTTTATGCAATTCTTCCTTGGGCTTGTTGCTGCCGTAAACCCAATCGGCATCATGCCTGTTTTTGTTTCTCTTACTGCTCATATGCCGCCAGAAGAGAGGAACAGGACAGCCTTACAAGCAAATATTGCTGTTGCCGTGATCTTGATTATGTCACTTGTTGCAGGGCAAATGCTTCTTGATATGTTTAGCATCTCGTTGGATTCATTCCGCGTTGCTGGTGGCTTACTGTTATTGAGCATCGCATTTTCGATGATGAGCGGTAAGCTCGGTGAAGATAAGCAGAACAAACAAGAGAAGTCTGAATACATCAGCAAAGAGCAGATCGGCGTTGTTCCACTTGCTATGCCGCTAATGGCAGGCCCAGGTGCAATCAGCTCGACCATTGTTTATGGTTCTCGCTACCCTGCTGCTATTGATACGGTCGGCATCGGCATTAGCATCATCGCATTCGCAACGTGCTCTTGGCTTTTGTTCCGTTCAGCGCCGGTTATCGTTCGCTTTTTAGGTCAAACGGGTATCAACGTGATCACTCGTATCATGGGTCTGATTCTTGGCGCATTGGGCATCGAGTTCATCGCCAATGGCCTACGTAATCTGTTCCCAGGCTTGGCATAACGTTTAACAACATTTCGGTTGCTCTATAAAGGGCAACAATATTGAAATATAGATGAGACGAGTAAAGCAATTGGGCTTTCACTCGCCTCGTTATTATGAAGCTTGTATAATGACTGTTAATGCATTTAACAGAAGACGAACCTCTCCTTATGTCACGCAAGCCACTCAAGCATCATTTGTACGTCATTATCTTTGGTACTCACACGCCAGCCGGACGTGCATTTGATATAACTCTGATCGTTGCAATCTTGGCTTCGCTGTTGGTTCTGATCTTAGAATCCATCCCTAATGTGATGACCGAATGGTCACAACAGCTGCGTTATATCGAATACACCTTCACTGCACTCTTCACTCTTGAGTATTTGTTAAGGCTCTATTGCTCCCCAAAGCCAAAATCTTACGCCACCAGTTTTTATGGTGTCGTTGACCTATTGGCGATTCTTCCGACCTACCTAGCAATCATCTTCCCAGGCGCTTCATTTATGGGTGTGGTGAGACTGCTGCGTGTGATGCGTATCTTCCGAATTCTAAAGCTGGTTCGCTACCTGCAAGATTCCAATATTCTGTTGCGCTCACTATTAATGGCACGACGAAAGATACTGATCTTCTTTAGCACCGTCGGCATCTTGGTGGTTATCTTTGGCGCCTTGATCTTTGTTATTGAAGGTCCTGACAATGGCTTCACCAGTATTCCTCACAGTATCTATTGGGCCATCGTGACTATCACTACGGTAGGTTATGGTGACATGGTGCCGCAGACCGCGCTTGGTAAAGCCATAGCATCACTGACCATGCTATTGGGTTACTCTATCTTAGCAGTGCCAACCGGGATCATTACTGCAGAACTCAGTAATGAGATGAACTCGCACAAAGAATTGGTTAAGTGCCCGAACTGTAACCGAGCGGGTCATGATTCAGACGCCATGTATTGCAAGCACTGTGCTAGCGAATTAGCGGATCCAGACAAGCGTGTCGTCACCGACGAGAAATAAAAGCAGACACGAGATTCGAGTAGCGAAGAGATTTAAGGGCAGTTTCGAGGGCCGAATAACGAGGTAGCAATAAACTAAAAAGGGTTGACGTTTATCGTCAACCCTTTCGGTTTATCAGCTAATAGAATTTAAGCAATCTTGCCTATTACGCTTTCTCAGCAAGGATAATGCGCAGAGTACGACGTAGTGGTTCTGCAGCACCCCAAAGTAGTTGGTCACCAACCGTGAAGGCGTTTAGGAAGTCGTTACCCATCGACATCTTACGCAGACGACCGACAGGTACAGACATTGTGCCTGTTACTTTCGCTGGTGTTAGCTCCTGTGCCGTGATGTCGCGGTCATTAGGAATCACTTTAACCCAATCATTGTGCGTTGCGATGATCTCTTCGATCTCGTCCATTGGCACGTCTTGCTTAAGCTTGATCGTTAGTGCTTGAGCGTGACAACGCATTGCACCGATTCGTACACAAGTACCATCAATTGGGATTGGCTGACCATCTAGACCAAGAATCTTGTTCGCTTCAACACCGGCTTTCCACTCTTCTTTACTCTGACCGTTTTCACGCTTCACATCGATCCAAGGAATCAGTGAGCCTGCAAGCGGAGCACCAAATTGGTCTGTTGGGAATGAAGATGAACGAATCGTATCAGCCACTTTCTTATCGATATCAAGAATTGAGCTTGAAGGGTTTGCTAACTCAGAACTTACGCTGTCGTTGATCACACCCATTTGTGAGATCAGCTCACGCATGTTCTTAGCACCCGCACCAGAAGCTGCTTGGTAAGTCATGGCACTCATCCACTCAACCATGCCTTTCTCGTACAGACCACCTAGAGCCATAAGCATTAAGCTCACAGTACAGTTACCGCCAACGAACGTGTTGGTGCCGCTGTGAATGCCTTGCTGGATTTGAGCCAAGTTAACAGGATCAAGAGTGATGATTGAATCAGCGTCCATACGCAGAGTAGAAGCTGCATCAATCCAGTAACCTTTCCAACCTGCTTGACGCAGTGCTGGGTATACTTTTGATGTGTAATCGCCGCCTTGACAAGTAATCACAGCATCAAGCTGTTTTAGGCTATCAATATCAAAAGCGTCTTGAAGTAGACCCGCATCTTTACCACCTAGAACAGGGGCAGGAATACCAATCTGAGATGTGCTGTAATAAACAGGCTCAATCAAGTCGAAGTCTTTCTCTTCAACCATACGTTGCATCAGTACAGAACCCACCATACCGCGCCAACCAACTAGACCTACTCTCATCGCTCACTCTCCATGTATAAATTAAAAATTGCTCTCCCCCATCTATAAGTTTTTCAGAAACAGAACTCAAGTGCTTTTTGTCAAAAAGTGTAACTTTTTCGTTTCTTTTAAGTGAACGTAATGAATCGTGCAGTTATCTCTGTATCGACATTCCATCTCCACCTCATTGATTAAGCGTCCATTATCGTCAAATTCAAACATTTACATCGCCAAAACCAGTTCAATCGACGCTCATCACAAACAGTAAATCCCTCTTTTAAACAAAGGTTAATCAGAATTTTATTTTACAAAACGAAAACAACGTGCGACAGATTTCAACATGTAACAATCATGAATTTAACAAAATTTTAGATTATGAAACCACAATTAATTGAGTTAACAGTCAAATATCACAACTTGGACGTATTTTTTCGATATAATAAACTAATTACTGTAGTGTCCGTTTTGTACCACACACTATAACGAAGCACTATAAATGCTCGAAATCACAAGAGGCTTTTATGAAGCAGAGTAAAACTCGCCTACCGAACCTATTGCAGGTATTCATCGCGTTAGGACTATTTCTATCCCTTGCTTTTTCCTTTACAGCAAAGCTTGACCTTCCAATTCAACTTGCCTTGTATATTGGCTGGTTCATTATCATGGTTCTTGGTATTCGTCTTGGACACCAATACAAAGACTTAGAAAAAGCAGCACTCAAAGGAATATCCAATGGCTTAGGCGCGGTTTTAATACTTTTAGCCGTTGGCGCTCTTGTTGGTACTTGGATCTCAGGCGGGATCGTACCTACTATCATTTACTATGGTCTGAAAGCTATCCACCCTTCTATCTTCCTTTTAGCGACCATGATCATCTGTTCTCTAACCGCATTGGCAACTGGTACTTCTTGGGGTGCTGCGGGTACAGCAGGTATCGCAATGATGGGTATCGGCCAAGGTCTCGGTGTTCCAGCGCCGATTACTGCGGGTGCAGTGCTGTCAGGCTGTTACTTCGGTGACAAGATGTCTCCGCTTTCTGATTCAGTGATTCTGGCTTCTTCAATGTCTGGTGTTGAAGTGGTTGAACACATCAAGGGCATGTTGCCAGTTGCGTTAATCAGCTACGTGATTACAGGCATCATGTTTACTGCGTTTGGTTTCCACTACGCGGGCAACGTTGACATGAGCCAAGTTGACTCTGTCATCAAAGCAATGGAAGTTCAGTTCTACATCACGCCTTACTCATTCGTTCCAGTACTTATCGTGCTTGGTTTGTTGGCTTTCCGTATGCCTTCATTCCCGGTAATCAGCTTTGGTTCTCTGCTGGGTATTATCTGGGCAGTCATGATCCAAGATATCGACTTCCTAACGGCATTCAACACTGCTTGGGCACCGTTCTCAATCTCATCTGGCGTAGAGTTTATTGATTCGATTCTTAACCGTGGCGGCATGTCTTCAATGCTGGGGTCGGTTGCGGTTATCGTATTTGGTCTAGGTTTCGGTGGCTTACTGGATAAAGTGGGCGTACTAGAGACAATCGCTAAAGTGTTTGAGCGCCGCGTAAACAGCGCAGGCTCACTAGCGACTAGCACCATTGGTACGGCTTTCATGGGTAACGTATTCGGTTCTGCAATGTACGTATCGTTAATCCTTACGCCAAAAATCTGTGCGAAAAACTACGACCGTTTAGGCTACAAGCGTAAGAACCTATCGCGTAATGCTGAGTTTGGTGGAACGTTAACGTCGGGTATGGTTCCGTGGAGTGATAACGGCATCTACATGGCGAGTATTCTTGGTGTTGCAACGCTGTCTTACGCACCATTCATGTGGTTAAGCTTCATCTGTATCATCGTGACTATCGTAACGTCTTACATGGGTTGGTTCGTTGATAAGTGTGAACCAACAGCACCAGCGTTTGAAGCTGAAGAAGCGACCGAGTTAAGCAAGCAACAAGCTTAAGTTCAGGAGCTAACGCTTTCGAACGTAACTCACAACGTTAATGGATAAATGCAAAAAGAGCGCCCTAGAGCGCTCTTTTTTTGATCTACTGATTTACTTATTTATTGGCGGTTCGTTTACCCAACCAGTAACCGATACCTAACGGTGCAAAGAACACTACTAAGATAAACAGGATGAAGTAGATAATCACACCTTTGATTAGCTCCATCAGCTTATCAATCGCAAGCACAACCACTTCTTGAGATACTCGGTCTAAATCTTGAGTGAACAGCTCTCTTTCTGATGTCACGATACCAGCAATCTCAATACGCTCTTTCGCAATCATCTCTACTAATGCTTCTCTCTCTCGTGTAACCATTTTTTCTAACGCCACACGTTCATCACTCAGCATCGCCAGTTTTTGGTCTGTTTTGTCACTAAGATCATTGAGCAATGGCTGCATTTCTGTCGACATAATAGAAGCCAGTGTTTGCATGTATTCCGGATTGTTCTCAATGAAGTCTTGCATGCTTGCTGATGTTTGACGAAGGCTTTCTAGAGTCATCGACAAATCTTCACCCGTCAGTGAGCTGTTCATCGCCACCAATTCGGCTTTCCAAGACATCAGTTTTGGCGTTTGGTCCGCCATTAGGCTTAAGCGGTCTGATGCATCGCTCATGGCTTCTGGCATGGTACCTAGACTCTGAACGATCTGTGATTCATCTTTACCAAGGTAAGCTAGCCATTCTCGATAGGCAGGCGTAGTTCTGAAGGTAAGATCGTTAAATGAGTTGCTCGCTACAAACTCGGCAACGAATGCTTTGCTCTTCTTAAAGTCACTAGAGCTCAGAACGCCCTTTGCTAGCTTCTCTGCTTCTTGGTCCAAAAAACGAGCAGTATCTACCGCATCATTTGTCTCGAACAGGTCAGCCCCTTCACCTTGAGCATAGAATTGATTCATTTGCGCAGTAAATACCCAAGTATCAATGAGTGCAGACATAGGAGATGTTTGGTAAGCCGCTTGTTGTAAGCCCTGCTCTGCATGGATCTTCCAAAGCAAAACATAAGATTGATGTAAGGTGTCATCAGCAGGGTAAGATTGCGCGATGAGATCGGCCGAATCTTCTACTCGTGTAAAGAACATCTTGGCGTATTCACGCGTCATGATCCGAGCATTTAACTCTTGTTGAGTGAGAGGCGTCGTTTGACTATCTAACTTAACTTCTAAGAGAGAACAACCACTTAGCACAATGCTAAGCACCAACACCATCCAACTTCGACTCGAAACTCGTAACATATAAACCTCTGACAAAGACTAAGGGCGCTGATTGTATGAGCGCTTCGTCATAGTATTGTCAAAAATCCTGTAAAAGTTAACGCTGACTGTCTAAATATTCATGAGCAGAATCCACAGAGGCTTTTATAGCCTGCTCTAGTTCAGCTAAATCATGTTCACTGATTGCTCTGGACTGCTTCATTGTCATTTCAATGGTTGCGGCAATGATGGCTAACCGAGACGCTTTAATACTGCCAGCCACGCCTTTTAAGCTATGTACAATGCGAGCCGCGGAGGTTTCATCTTTGGTCAACAAAGACTTAAACTTCTCGTAGTCACCTGCGTGGTCTTGTACAAACACACCAAGTAAGAGTTCGACAGACTCAGCATCACCATCGAGCGTTTCTAACATGTCTTCGATATCAATCGCAGGCTTTGAATCTGTGACACTGGCAACGTGTTTCTCTACTACTGGCGCCTGTTCAGGGACTTGCTGAATAGAGTATTGCGGTACAACGGGTTGGCTTGTAACGTTAACGCTCTGCGGAGGTTGAGAGTCGGAAGACTGGCGCGTTGGCCTGTTCTCGGATACATAAGCGTCACTATCTGCTTGTTTCACTGCTGAGGAAACAACATCGCTATAAGAAGCGTCTTCCTTACTTGAATTAATTTCTAGTTCAGAGCTGAGTTCTTGGTCTGCTTCTTTCATCGTTTTTGTGGACCTAACGCCCCAAAACACTATCCCGCTCATCGCCACCAAGCTTAAGCCTAGCATCAGCAACAATAGGTTGAATTGACGATCATGGAACTCAGCTTCGAGTTTTATGATCTGTTCATTTACTGAGTTTTTCTTAATCTTATCAACCAAATAGTTAAGCTGAGCGTAATCACTCAACAATGCTGACGCATCAGCCAGTAGTTGTTGGAGTGCATCTTGTTCTTCGTTTTCTAAGGAATAAGATTTTTCTAGAATGGAATCAAAGGCGCGATAAGTCGCTGACGAACTTTGATTTTCAGAATACATGGCTTCAAATACCACAACGCCGAATTCGTTGAGGAGTGGTTTTAGCTTAGGGGAAAGCTCTTTATCCGCACGCAAGATCTTAATGTTATCAACGATGTCTTGAACTTGGCTTTCGATTGGAATGAACTCATCGAACTTTTCAAGGAACTGATCGGCTACGTATAACAGTTGGTTCACATCAGGACGAAACAAGGCGCGTTGGAAATCAGATTCAATCTGCAGTCGGATCGAATAAACCAATTGAGCATCGAGTGCGAGATCATTGATACGAGAGACTCGAAGTGGTTCTGAGAAATAAAGCGATTGCCTCAACTCGTTGACTCGAATACCGAGCTCTTCGATTTGAGCAAGAGAATTGGTGTAGGAACGGCTTAGATTAAGAAGAGCCAATGAAGGAAGTAACCACAGAGCCAAGAGCACAACCAAAAAAGTGGCTGGTTTTTTAAAGCGTTTGGGCTTTGCTACTGATTGTTCCATCTATATTCCTTGTGCGTGTTAACTTGAAGCCATGACCGTAGCTAAAAGATTAAGCACAAAATAAGCGACAACGTCCTGCTGCCGCTTTTATCCGTTAACTTCGGACTATGACTTATTGCGAGTCAGTTGGTCACGTAAGTTCGGTGGAGTGCCTTTAATCGTTAGCGTGTCTGTCTCTGGATCGTAAAAGATACGTTCGCCTAGAAGCAGACTATCAAAACTAACATTCAAACCGCCACCAGCACCAACAAATTTTGTTAGTTTACGCATAGTTGCGCGATCGGCTGGGAAGCTGTCCTCTAACTCGTAGCCTTGCTCACTAGTATAGTCAAAGAAGCTTGTGCCATCTGTGCTCGCTGGCAACTCACCAGAAAGTTCACGAACTTGCACTTCATCGCCCGCTTTAAGCTGCTCGTTACAGTAATCCGCAACCTGCTTTTTGTAGCTGATCGCTTCTTCTTTCTCTAATTTAGAGTCAGAAACGAAGTCTTCTACCGCTTGCATCAGTACTTGGTTTTGCTGTTTCGCATCCAAACCCACTTCAGCTTGTAAGAAATCTAAGAAGAAATCCGCGACTTTACGGCCAACACGTCCTTTAATGTAAGTTAAGTAACGGTTTGACTCTTTATCAGTCTCATAAGTTGAAAGGTCTAGGCGAGCCGCGATATCCATTTTTGAGATATCAAGGTAGTCAGTCGCACTAATATCAAGCCCTTCAGTTACCTTTAGGCTTTGGTTTGAAGGCAATAAACCAATGAAAAGGTAATCTGTTGCAAGTGACTGATATTCAGCCATTACCAAGATACCTTCGTCAGCGAATGGGTACTTTGATAGTTCGTCTTTTAGACGTTGCGCACTCTTTTGAGAAAAATCGTAAAAGTTTGTCTCACCAGCACGAAGTTGATGCAACCACTGCTGGAATTCGCTGTCAGATTTGAAAGAACCAAACCCTTTGCCTGCTTTTGAATTAAAAACACGGTGAAGTTCAGCAACTAGGCTTTCAGATGAAGCATCGTTTTCTAGAGATTCAGCACGATAGTTAACAATCAGCTCATCCTGATCGTTCTTGCTCAGCTGGTGTAAAATTACGTTGGAAAGGTGAAGGCTCATAGTGAAAATATTACCGTTCAGGTTTCAGTTGTCGTGCATAGTAGGTTATCATAAGCCGCTTTTACTATCATTATTAGAGTCCTTATGCCGATTATATCTAAATACACAGATGATCAAGTTGAAAAAATCCTAGCTGAAGTAGGTGCTGTACTATCTAAGCACAAAGCTTCGCCAGAACTTTCACTGATGATCGCTGGAAATATCGCAACCAATGTCTTAAATCAGAATGTTGCTGCTTCACAACGCAAAGGAATTGCTGAAAAATTTGCCGAGGCTTTAATTTCTTCTCTTGAAGATAAAAAGTCTCACTAAATTTGATTGACGGATAAAAGAATTATAAATGGTAGACAGCGCAAACTCATATAGCGATCGTGTATCTCGACTGGTTGGTTGGGGTCACTGGTTTGCATTTTTCAACATCATTGCTGCGATGTTGATTGGTACTCGTTATATTACTCAATCTGCTTGGCCAGAAACCTTGCTAGGTCAATTCTATTTGGCTGCATCGTGGGTTGGTCATTTTGGCTTTTTAGTGTTCGCGCTCTATCTATTAGTGCTGTTCCCGCTCACTTTTATTCTTCCGTCGAGGAAGTTATTACGTTTGGTTGCCGTTATCTTCGCGACCATAGGTTTAACTGTCCTACTGATTGATACCCAAACGTATCAAAATATAAACCTCCACCTGACGCCTGTCGTGTGGGAGGTTTTATTCAGTGGAGAGGAATCTGCATTCACGTCTGATTTGCAGCACCTCTTCATTGTTATGCCGCTTATCTTCTTGCTGCAACTCGGTCTATCTGAGTGGGTTTGGCGTAAGCAGCGTAAACTGTCTCATAAACACATTGGCCGTCCGATTACTGCCGTCTTCTTCTTGTGTTTCATCAGCAGCCACTTGACCTACATGTGGGCTGATGCGTACTTCTATAACCCAATTACTAGCCAGAAAGCGAACTTCCCACTGTCTTACCCAATGACAGCGAAAAGCTTTATGGAAAAACATGGCCTATTAGACCGTGAAGAGTACCTTGAGCGTTTAGAAGCGAACAAAGAGAATGTAAACCTAGTTAGCTACCCGCTAGAAAAAATTCAATACAACCGCCGCAGTGATGATCTTAATATCCTGATGGTGAGTGTGAACAACCTTCGCTCTGACGCTCTTAATGCGACAGCGATGCCAAACAGCTATGCCTACGCACAACAGTCGATCAACTTCACCAACCACTACAGTTCAAGTAACGATATGTTTGGTATTTTTGGCTTGTTCTACGGCCTACCGAGCAGCTACGCAAGCAGCATTGAAGCTCAGGGGTCAAGCGCAGTATTGCTCGATGTTTTAGAGAATCACGATTACAAGTTCGCTGCTTTCAGTGGCGACAACTTTAGTGATGCACTGTACTCGGATATCATCTTCCGAGGCCGTGATGTGATGCCAGAGCAAGCAACTTATGATGACCAGAGTGCCATAAAAGCTTGGTCTAACTGGATTCAATCACCGCAAGCTAAACGCCCTTGGTTTAACTTTATTGAATTAACCACACTGGATAACTTCGCCAGCTACGATTCAAGTTCAGAGTCGGACTCTACGCTAACGACAGCAGAGCGTTTTGCAGCAGACTATCAAAAGTCGGCGACAGCGGCCGATGCTCAGCTAGCAACTATCTACGCTGAACTGGAACGCTTAGAGCTTGCCGATAACACGGTGGTTATCATTACCTCTAACCACGGTACTGAGTTTAACGAAACCAAAACCAACAGCTGGGGTGCAAACTCCAACTACAGTCGTTATCAGTTACAAGTACCACTGTTTATCAGCTGGCCTGGCAAGTCTGCTTCTGAATACACCCACCGTTCTAGTCATCTAGACGTGTCAGTAACACTGATGCAAGAGCTATTGGGTGTATCTTCGAACCCAACAGATTTCAGTAGTGGTCGCAGCCTGTTTAATGAACGTAACAGAAAGTGGATTCTCGCGGGCGACTCTCGTGAACTTGCTCTTGTTACTGACCAGCAAACAACGGTGTTGGATAAATTTGGTAACTACAAATTGTACGACCAAAATTACAAGCGCCTGAAAAACGTAAGCCCTCGCTTACCTGTGTTGATGCAAGGCCTGACAGAGCTACAGCGTTTCTACACAAAAAATGACTAAATAATCAGCAAACAGCAAAGGGAAGCCAATGGCTTCCCTTTTTTATTGCCGTGAATGATTAGAAAACAAGCAACAAAACAAAATTATGAAAATTAAGGGTTTACAAGATCCTCCACCCCTTATATTATTCACGCCACTGGAGGGATGGCTGAGTGGTCGAAAGCACCGGTCTTGAAAACCGGCAACCGTTAATAGCGGTTCTAGGGTTCAAATCCCTATCCCTCCACCACTTTAAAGAAAGCCGCTGAGAAATCAGCGGCTTTTTTGCATCTGAAGCTTTTTAAAATATAAAGCTCATCTAACAAAACTCTCTACAGTCCCAGTTTCAAACCCATTCACTTTATACCTAGTTTTAAATTCCGATCTCACCGTTCTAAACTAAAAGTTCATGCGCCTAAGCCACTCCCCTCATAACTTTACCTGCAAGCCAATTAGATACTTTCTTTTTTAATAGCACAGAAACACTTCACGTATAACAAAAGTTGGGAATACTTGGCTTATTGAATATTAGATTTTGTCGGCTTCTTAATAAACCGAACAATAAATAATCATTCAGAACAAAAACACCAAAAAGCGTTCATAAAAAAAGCAGTCAGTTAATAAGGGTATTTACAAGCGAAAGCCACCCTTATATCATACGCGCCATTGGAGGGATGGCTGAGTGGTCGAAAGCACCGGTCTTGAAAACCGGCAACCGTTAATAGCGGTTCTAGGGTTCAAATCCCTATCCCTCCACCACATTAAAGAAAGCCGCTGAGAAATCAGCGGCTTTTTTGTATCTGGCGTTTGCGTAAAGAACTTACGTATTTTCCACTACGCCACCTTTCGGCTCACTTCAAAACGCCCAATCAATTGGTCTAAACGGCTCAATGCATTGCCCATCAAGGACACTCGACGTGCGAGTTGCTTAGTAGACAATTGTAAGTCAGATATTGAACGTTGGGCTTTATCTGCCGTTTGTCCATTTTTCTGACTGTTTTCATCTAAGTTAGACATCGTGGTAAAGAGGTCACTCACCGCTGATTGAATTTGCTCACTGCGAGCATTTGAGTCGACTGTTAAGTTTCCTTTACTCACATTCTCGACACCTCGCTCCATGGACTCAACAGCACTGCGAGACTTACTATGCAGCTCTTTCATTAGGTCACTAATATGGTTAGCAGCTTGTGAAGTTCGGTCAGCCAGAGTTCTTACTTCAGAAGCGACGACAGAGAACCCTCTCCCGTGTTCACCTGCTCTTGCCGACTCAATGGCCGCATTCAAGGCCAAAAGGTTAGTCTGCGCGGTAATGTCAGTAATGATATCTATAATGTCAGACACCTTAGTCATTTCATTATTCACCTCATTCACGCTATGCGCCGAGCTTTCTACGATATTGCGAACAATCTCCATGCCTTCGACGGACTGATTGTACTCCTTCTCTGCGCTCAGGACGGCTTGTTTCATCACCGTGTCCATTTGCGTTGCTGAGACACTCGCATGAGTAATTTCGCTCTGTTGATACTGACTCAACTGAAGCATATTGCTTAACGCTTGTGATGCATCATCACTGGTTTGCTTCATCACGACACTGCGACGAAACATCGATTCCGAAACCTCTCTAACTTCGTGACTCGCATGGATCAACTCACTCACCGTGTTATCTAAATTGTCGATAAAACTGTTAGTCCAGCGCCCTAAGTTGCCAAGTTCATTATGACTGAATGTGGTGGGATCAAGTCTCCGACTTAAGTTGCCATCACCTTCGGCTAAGGTCTGCATTACCCCGGTCATTTCATGAATCTTCTTCGCTAGTGGTTTGGCGCTAACTAAACGGAATAAGCCCAATGAAAGCAACGCGCAAGCGAACATAATACCACTCTGCATAAAAGGTGTGAGTGTATAAAGGTTGGCAAACAGTAATGGAACAAATAGAGGCAGTAGCATGCAGCTGATAAAGTGCTTAGATAAGGTATAACTTAGACTTCGGTCTCTGTAGACCTCTTCTAAATCGGACTCACACATCATGCCAAAGGTATCTGGTGAACCATCTAATTGAAAAGTGATACCTTTGCCAATAACGGGTATGTGGCGATAGTCAGAATACCCCGGATAACCAATAAACAAGTTATTGCCATTTTTAATGGTTTCTCTGACGCCTGGGTGAAGCTGATTAGTGCCTGGGTCTGTAAAGCGAATCTCAAATTCGGTGTGGTGCTGGATCTTAACCGTTCCCCAATCAGTATGAATCCCTTGCTTTAAGTTCTCGCCGTGTGAAAAGGTATTATCTTCAAAGCGAGAACGAGAGAGCGCAACACCCGGCTGAGTATTAGGATCATGAATGGAGTCGACCATAAAGATATAGTTATCACCCGACTCGCTATAAATATGCCCCGCTTCTCTTTGAATAATGTCACCAATAACATCATTTGGAACACGACCACATAGGAATTGCGGCGCCCCTTCATCCCGAGAAAAGGGGACATAAAACATCAGCGTTACTTGGTCATGAAACGATGAACTCGAAGCCCCTACGTTCAACGTGCGCTGATCCATATACGGCCCATGCAGATAACGCTTTGAAGCCCCTTCAACTAAAGCCTTCTTGTCTCCAAGGTTAACCCCTACATGCTCATGATAACTCGATGCTTGTGCTATCCCCTTAGCATCGACGATCGCCAACTCAGAAAAATCCGTACTGCGTTTAAGAAGGCTAGATAACGTCCCCTGTGCTTGCTCTTCCGTTCGACTTGCCAAATAAACAGCAGAGTCTTCTAAAAAGTCCCATTGATTCTTGACCCAGTTATGCAGAAGTTGAACTCGCGTGTGAGCAATACTTTCAAAAGCTTGTTCAAGCTCCTCCGTCCTACTTCGATTGAGGAAACAAGCTCTGCGCATAGCCAGTTTTCCTGTTGCGCCAAACCAATTAAGCCAACTACGTTCCTTGTCCGTCAGGTTCATTTTTATCCCTTGTGTTTTTATAGACACATGGGTCAAGCAATTTACAGACCACAATTAACCACACAAATACGTAACTAATTAATAAAAAAGTACTTTATATGAGTCACAATGGTGCAAGCGTGTCTTTTATGGTGCAAAAGGCGCTTATTTCACACCATCATTTCAATGAACTATCAGCCGCTAATTTGAGAGGTTAACCGTGAACATGATAGGCCGCTTTTAACAGCTGCATGTGAATCGGCACCAGATCTTGGTGTTTAGTGCGGTACCCGCCACCGACTACGCAAGCCATCGGAATAGACTCTGATTTCGCTAATTCAATCATGAAACAGTCGCGCTCAAATATCCCTTGTGTCGAGACATTCAAATAACCCAGTTCATCGTCTTGATGAATATCTATCCCCGCATCATAAATAATCAGATCAGGTTGATGGTGAGCAATCGCTAACTTAGTGACTTGTTCAAAACAACGTAGGAACTCTTCATCTTCTGTTTCACGACTTAATGGCGCATCTAAATCGGATAGCGGCTTTCGTGCAGGGAAGTTTTTATCGCAGTGGAACGACAGAGTAATGATGTCGTCGTTGTCTTGGCAAAGAGTTGCTGTGCCATCACCATGATGAACGTCGCTATCAACGATCAGCACTTTATCGATATGTTCAAAGGTCAGCGCGTGTTTTGCCGCTAAAACCAAATCGTTCAACAAACAAAAGCCACTGCCAAAATCATGATGCGCATGATGATAACCACCACTCAAATGAATCGCTAAACCAGTCTCTATTGCCATTTCAGCGGCCAAGCAGGTTCCACCACTTGAGTAGAGTGTTCTTTCGATAAGTTGCTCGCTCCACGGGAAACCGATACGTCTCATCTTTGCTGCAGGTAACTTACCAGACACGAGCAAATCAACATATTCGCTATCATGTACCTGTTTTACTTGCTCAACCGAAACCGGCGTTGGTTGGCACACTTCAAACTTGCACTTCCATCGAGGTTCGCTATTCATCAGCGCCTCAACAGCACTATGCAACAACTGATATTTGTTGATTGGGTAGCGATGACCTTCTGGTAAAGGTAACTGTGAATAGATTGGGTGGTAAATTAAAGGAATCATAATCAGGCTAATTGCGTATCTTTCTCAAAATCATAACAGCCTCAAACTTGGCGACAACCTTAATTAATGATAATGGTTATCATTGTTATTAATTATAAAGTAGAGACCATAATGAAAAACGTAATACTCATCTTTGGGGTGATCTGCGGCTCAGCGGCAGCAGTAATGATTTTTGTAGGAATGCTAATGGCCAGTTGGTGGAGCGTTGATTTTCTCGTGTTAAGCCATCAAACTTAACTAATTGAACTGAAAAGGAATCACCATGAGCGTTATTTTTATTACTGGAGCGAACCGCGGCATTGGCTTAAGCCTGACTCGACAATACTTGGAAAGTAATCACAAGGTGTACGCGACTTATCGTGATGACAATTCAGCAAAAGAACTGCTCTCACTCGCAGACCACAACACCAACCTTACCTGTATTCAATTAGAGATAACCGATTACCAAGCAGTAAGCCAACTCCCTTCGCAAATAGAGTCGATTGATATCTTGATCAACAACGCTGGCTACTATGGCCCTAAAGGCTACGGGCTGGGTAATACCGATGTTGAAGAGTGGCGTCGTGTATTCGAAGTCAACACCATCGCTCCACTAAAGCTTGTCGAAACGCTATTGCCTCTACTAGAAGGCAGCCATATCAAAAAGGTCGCTTGTTTATCCTCTAGAGTCGGCAGCATGACCGAGAACACCTCAGGCGGAGGTTATATCTATCGCTCCTCTAAAGCCGCTCTAAACTCCGTGGTTAAGAGCTTAAGCAACGACTTAACCGATAATGGCTTTACGGTGTTAGCACTGCATCCAGGCTGGGTACAGACCGAAATGGGTGGCCCTAATGCTCTGATCGATACCAACACTTCAGCTTCCGGCCTTATTAAAGTCATCGAGTCCGCGAATACCGGAGTAAGTGGTCACTTCTTCAATTTCGATGGCAACGAAATAGACTGGTAATCCACAGATGAATGCAGGCTCTCTCTCAAACCTAGTTAAGCACTCAACGCTGTTTTGTCTAACAGTGATGCTAACTGGCTGTTTCAGTAATGGCCCCGGCGACTTATTCGACGACTATCAAACTAAGGTCGCTAGAGTACAAGATGCTGAAGAACTCAAAGAGGATTGGGAGTTTGAAAGCCTACCGAGAAAACGAGAACTGCTGCTTGACGTGCCCTCACTCTCTATCGGTCTCATCGACAGCTATCAGCTTCGTCAGTGTAGACTGTTCAATCTGATAGCAGAAAGAAATTCGGTTCTAGGCAAGGTCGCAGATGAGTTTCGTAACTACGATTATCAAGTCGCGCTACTTGAAGGCTTAGGCAAGTGTTTATCCAGTACTGAATTAGACCCAGAGATCGTAGAATTACTCAATAAAATCGAGCAGCAGAAGCTCACACAGTTTCCGCTGCACCAATGGAATCTCATCTATGCCAGTGATGCGATGCAGTCACAAATGCGGGGTAGTCAGTGGTTACGCGCTGATATTGGCGATCAGGTAAGACAAACCAGTGATGCGTTAGAACACATCAATCAAGCGTTAAACACATCGCTCGTTTCCGGCAAAACCACTGAGGTTCAAGAAGTATTAGAGAAGAGTTCGACCCTTGGGGATTTATACTACTCGCTCGCTCGGGCGTCAGTTGAGCTTGATACCATCACCAAACAGCTGACAACTTTTGATGACAAGATCATCTGTGGTAAACAACGAGACACCACTAAGTTCCGCTATCTCAACAATGTGTTCGAGCAACAATACATAGGTAAGGTTCAGCCTTACATGGCGCAACTGGATGGCTACTATCAGCACATAGCCCCGCAACTAGGAATGTTTGACGCGCAACCTGAACTGCACAGTTATTACTTTCCCATCCAAGATGCACATCAAGCCTTTCGATCATCCACTCGTCGCCATGTTGACTATTGGCAGCAACTGTTTAAACGTTGTGGCCGTAAAGTCGGTCGCTAATCCTAACCTCAATAAGTCTTAGCTTTTAGTGCTCTTTTTAGCGGAAGTACCTTTCTTAGCATACGTACCTGTCTTGGCGTAAGACTTCTTCGCCCCACCGCCTTTACGGCGTTTGAAGGCAGGTCTCTCGACTTTAGGAAGGTGGCGGAGTGATTCAGGAACTTCTCCCGTTTTTACTTTACCCATTAAACCATCAATCTTGCTTTCTAACGCTTGCATGAAAGGCTGATACGCTTGATTTCGTTCTGCCATGCCTTGCAACTGGTGCTCCCAGTGCGCTGTCATGTCTGGAAAGGTAGAATCCTCAGGTAAGGCATGAATCAAGCCTCTGCCCGCAGGGCTACTGTGAATACTCTTACCTTGGCGCGTTAGCAGCTGCCTTTTGAATAAAGTATCGAGAATACCCGCACGGGTGGCTTCTGTGCCAAGGCCATCGGTCTCTTTCAAAATGGCTTTAAGGTCTTTGTTCGCGACAAAGCGCGCGATACCTGTCATCGCTTGTAGCAAGGTCGCTTCCGTGAAGTGCTTTGGTGGTTCAGTTTTCTTATCGCCAATAATGCCTTCACGACACGTCAACACGGCTCCTTTATCCAATGGAGGCACCGTATCCGTGCCATCACCTTTTTCTTCAGTGTCCGTTTTCCCCATCAACACTTTCCAGCCCGGGTTGATAAGCTGACGCCCTTTTGCGATGAACACACCACCAGCAATATCAAAGACTAACTTGGCATCGGCAAAAATAGCAGGTGGGTAGAATTGCATTAGATACTGGCGAGCGATTTGCTGATAGATTTTCATCTCGTTGGCAGACAGGCCGTTCACCGATGACTTTTTCGGAGTAGGAATTATCGCGTGGTGAGCATCGACCTTACTGTCGTTCCATGCTTTGGATTTAAGAGAAAGATCCGCACCTTGAGCACCACTTTGCAGCTCTTTCGCATTGTTAGCGATAGCATCCACGACCGACTCTCTTTGCGAGTAATGATCTTTAGGTAGGTAGCGGCTATCAGAACGCGGGTAAGTGATGAGTTTGTGTTTCTCGTACAACGACTGACAAGTGTCGAGAACCTGCTGAGCACTCATACCAAAACGCTTAGACGCATCAATTTGCAAAGCTGACAACGAATAAGGCAGTGGCGCAGCTTGTTTACTTTGCTTTTGCTCTGATTCCGTTACCGTCGCGGGTTGATTCGCAATTCGGTTAGCCACGTTCTCAACCAGCTTTCGATTGAGCACGCGACCTTCTTCATCTTGCCATGGTTTACATGCTTCGCTTGGTTTCCAACGCGCTCGAATATCAAAGCTCTGGCCGTTGTTTTGATAAGGGATCAAAGCGTGCAGAGTGAAGTAATCTTTAGGAATGAAATTCTCAATTTCTTCATCACGTCTTACCACCAAACCAAGTACTGGCGTTTGCACTCGCCCTACCGACAACACGCCTTGGTAACCCGCCTTTTGACCAAGCAAGGTGTAAGCTCGGGTCATGTTCATGCCATATAACCAATCGGCTCTAGAGCGTGCCAAAGCAGAAATAGACAGTGGAATAAAGTCGCGGTTGCTGCGCATTTGAGAGAGCGCACGCTTCACAGCAGGTAAGTTCAAGTCGCTGATCAATAGCCTGTCCATCGACTCTTTCTTAGCCTTAGAGACTTTGCAGTAATCAATCACTTCATCAACCAGCAGCTGCCCTTCTCTATCCGGGTCACCCGCATGGACAATTTGGGTAGCGTCCTTCAATAGCTTTCGGATCACCGAGAGCTGTTTGCTTGACGTCTTACGAGGTCTTAGTTGCCATTGCTCTGGCAGAATAGGAAGATCGGCTAAATTCCACTTCTTATAACGATCATCATAAGCATCTGGCTCAACCTGCTCCAATAAATGTCCAATACACCAAGTCACCACATCTCCATTACCACATTTGATAAACCCTTGGTCTTTCTTCTGTGGATTAGGTAGTGCGGCGGCAATCGCGCGGCCGAGGCTTGGTTTTTCAGCAATAATAAGGCGAGACATGTTTTTCCAGATGCTACAAACAATTAGAGCCACATTATCTAATGTGGCTCTAATAAATCAAGAAAAACTGGTTGTTTATACAGTTAGCATTCCACTATTCAAGCTTCAGCTTTCTTTATAAAAACTCAACGAACTTAGAGAAGTCGCGCTCTGGCACTTTCATTGGTGTACAGCCTGGAGTGCCTAGGTATAGGAAGCCAACAATTTCATCGTCGCCTTCTAGGCCAAATGCTTGGTGTACTTCTGGGTGGAACATCCATTTACCTGAGCGCCAAAAGCCTTGGAAACCTTGTGCGACTGCGGCCATTTGCATCGCCTGTGCAGCACAACCCGCAGACAGATGTTGTTCGATAGCAGGCACTTTCTCGTGCTCAGTTACTTTGGCAATCACAGTAATCACCATCGGAGCTCGGAACGGCGCTTTTTTTACTTTCTCGATAACCGCTTCTTCGCTGTCATCCGCTTCAGCGGCGCGCACCAAGATGTCTGAAAGCTTTTGTAGGCCTGAACCTTGCGCGATAACAAAGCGCCATGGTGTTAGTGCACCGTGGTCTGGAGCACGCAGCCCTGCTTTGATGATGTTTTCTAACGCCACACCTTCAGGTGCCGGATCAGAGAGTTTTGCGATTGAGCGTCTGTTGAGCAATAGATCCAAAGCATCCATTTGAAGTCCTTACTATTTCTTTATTATTTGTATACTTGAACTTTAGCACAGAATACAAACGATAATAAATCTCAACGGCTGTCCATTTAGGCTAGATTAGAAACAATAAAGGCTCCTAAATCTATGACTTAGGAGCCTTGTTCAAAATCTAACTCAGCAAATTAAGTAACAATATCTACTGATAAGATTACAGTTTGATAGCTGATTCTATAACTTAATCGCTAGCTCAACACCTTGACGAATTGCGCGTACTGCATCCAATTCACCCGCGTAATCGGCGCCGCCTATCACATGCAGTTTGCCACCAAACTCTTGCCACATGTCTTCGAATGGACGAACTGACACCTGACCTGCACATACGATAACCGAGTCAGCATCCAGCACCTGCTCTTTCTTACCAACGCTGATATGCAGACCTTGGTCATCAATCTTGTTGTAGCTCACGCCACCCAGTAGATTAACACCGCGTTTTTCTAGTGTGCGTTTGTGAATCCAGCCTGTAGTTTTGCCCGGACCTTTACCAACACGACCCGCTTTACGCTGCATCACCCACACCGTTTTATCGCTGAATGAATCAGGGTAAGGGTAAAGTCCGCCTGGGTGTTCCATATTCTTATCGATGCCCCACTCATGCAGCCAATCGTCTAGGCTGTGTGAAGTCGGTTCTGTCAGCATGGTTGCCACATCGACACCAATACCACCAGCACCAACAATCGCGACCTTTTCGCCTACTGGTGTCTTTTCACGAATCAAGGTTTGGTAATCGACCACGTTTTCTTGGTCAATGCCCTCAATATCGAGCTTTCTTGGCTCTACGCCAGCCGCCATCACGACTTCATCGTACTTCAACAACATCTCAAACGTTGCCTCAGTATCCAGTTTCAGGTTCACGCCTGATGCGTCGATTTGGTTAGCAAAGTAGCGAATCGTTTCTCTGAATTCTTCTTTACCCGGAATCTGCATTGCCAATCTAAACTGACCGCCGATACGGTCATTTTTCTCAATCAAGTCAACCTTATGCCCACGCTGAGCTAAAGTCGTTGCACAGGCTAAACCGGCTGGGCCTGCGCCGACAACCGCAATGGTCTTAGTCGCTTGCGCTGGCTGAACAACAATTTCAGTCTCGTAACAAGCGCGTGGGTTCACCAAACAGCTCGCACGTTTACCTTTAAACACGTTATCAAGGCAAGCTTGGTTACAACCGATACAGGTATTGATGAACTGAGCTTGGTCTTGAGCTGCTTTATTAACAAAATCCGGGTCTGCCAAGAATGGACGCGCCATAGACACCATATCAGCCTGCCCAGAGCTAAGAATACGTTCGGCCTCTTCTGGCGTATTAATTCGGTTACATGTCACCACTGGGATCGACACGTATGGTTTCACTTTTTCCGTCACCCAAGAGAATGCGCCTCGTGGTACTTGTGTCGCGATAGTCGGAACACGTGCTTCATGCCAACCGATACCGGTATTGATAATAGTCACGCCTGCTTCTTCCAGCTTTTGAGCCAATAGAACAACATCTTCAAAGGTGCTGCCTTGCTCAACCAAATCCAGCATCGACAGTCGGAAAATAATAATGAAGTCGTCACCCACTGCTTCGCGAATCGATTTAACAATCTCCAGCGGGAAACGCATGCGCTTCTCATAAGAACCGCCCCATTCGTCGTAACGCATATTGGTACGTTTA
Source organism: Vibrio sp. AIC-3 (assembly GCF_013114515.1). Lineage (NCBI taxonomy): Bacteria > Pseudomonadati > Pseudomonadota > Gammaproteobacteria > Vibrionales > Vibrionaceae > Vibrio > Vibrio sp. AIC-3. The sequence continues at coordinate 315,653 of NZ_VTXG01000001.1, forward strand.
CAGATGAATTGGTTAATCAAGTAACCTTCAGATCCCATAATCTCAATGCCGTCGTAACCCGCGACTTGGGCGAGTTCGGCACTGTTGGCAAAGGCACCAATGGTCTTTTTAATCTGACGAGGGCTCATCTCACTTGGAGCGAACTTAGCGATAGGCGCTTTAATGCCAGACGCACTTTGCGCAAATGGGTGCATCGCATAACGACCTGCATGCAACAATTGAAGCGCAATTTTACCGCCGTGCTTGTGGACGGCTTCGGTAACAACTTGGTGCGCTTTAGCGTGCTTTACTTTACTGAATTCAGCACTGAATGGGGTTAATCTGCCACGTAAATTAGGAGAGAAACCACCAGTAACAATAAGGCCAACGCCTCCTTTTGCTCGCTCTTCATAAAACGCGGCGAGTTTGTGGAGACCTTCTTTATTTTCTTCTAAACCTGTATGCATTGATCCCATCAATACACGGTTACGTAACTGGGTAAATCCAAGATCGAGTGGTTCAAGTAAATGTGGGTACATGGCAGACATCACTTCTATTATTTTATCCTTGTGGTCTGACCACAGTATAGTTCAATTACCAAAAGTTCAAACAACCGTTTACATTTTTGTAACACCGATCATAATGCTGCACGTTTTAATCGTTCAGAAGCCCTTAATTTGACTACACTTAATGAGAATATATATCGATTAACAATTCTTGGTGTAGTTTGAGCTTGGGAATTATCGTAGGATACTAAGCAGTTCATATTATTGAGATTAATGGTACTACGGCTTGTTAAAGCGACGTGATCTCACTGCGGAGACAGAATGAAAAAAATATTCAAATTTATAGGCATGTTCTTTAAAGGGATTTGGAAGCTCATTACGTTTGTACGTCTTGCGCTGGTTAACCTAGTCTTTTTACTCAGTATCGCCATCATCTACTTTGTGTACTTCCATTCAGATACGGCTCAACCGACGGTTCCTCAGGATTCGGCTTTAGTGCTTAATCTGTCTGGCCCTATTGTGGAACAAAGCCGCTATATCAATCCGATGGATTCGGTCACAGGTTCACTACTTGGCAAAGACCTTCCAAAAGAGAACATCCTGTTTGATATCGTTGAAACGATTCGCTACGCAAAAGACGATGACAAGGTTACTGGTATCGTTTTAGCTCTCAAAGAGCTGCCAGAAACCAACCTGACCAAGCTACGCTACATTGCTAAAGCATTGAATGAGTTCAAAGCAACAGGCAAACCGATTTATGCGGTGGGTGACTTTTACAACCAAAGCCAATACTACCTAGCCAGCTACGCAACTAAGGTCTTCCTATCACCAGATGGTGGGGTTCTTCTTAAAGGCTATAGCGCTTACTCGCTTTACTACAAAACGTTGTTAGAGAAACTAGACGTAAACACGCACGTGTTCCGTGTGGGCACTTATAAGTCAGCTATTGAGCCTTTCATTCGTGATGACATGTCAGACGCAGCGAAAGAGTCCGCTTCTCGTTGGTTAAGCCAACTATGGGGTGCGTACGTTGATGACGTCAGCAACAACCGTCAAATAGACGCTAAGACACTGAACCCAAGCATGGACACCTTCTTGAAAGAACTTGAGTCTGTGGACGGTGACATTGCAAAACTGGCCGAGAAACTTGGCTTAGTGGATGAGCTAGCGACACGCCAGCAAGTTCGACTAGAGCTTGCCGATGTTTTCGGCAGTGACGGCCAAGACAGCTACAACGCGTTTGGTTACTACGAATACCGTACAACCATGCTTCCAAACATGACTAGTGAATCACACGACGTTGCCGTGATTGTAGCGAGCGGCGCAATTATGGATGGCAAGCAACCACGTGGCACCGTTGGCGGCGATACCACAGCAGCCCTACTGCGCCAAGCACGTAACGACGATAAAGTGAAAGCGGTTGTACTTCGTGTCGATAGCCCAGGTGGCAGTGCCTTTGCTTCTGAAGTTATCCGTAATGAAATAGAAGCGATCAAGCAAGCGGGTAAACCGGTTGTTGTGTCGATGTCGAGCCTTGCTGCTTCGGGTGGTTACTGGATCTCGATGGGTGCGGATAAGATCCTAGCTCAGCCAACCACACTAACGGGTTCAATTGGTATCTTCAGTGTTATCACCACCTTCGAAAAAGGGTTGAACGATATTGGTGTTTACACTGATGGCGTTGGCACCTCACCTTTCTCAGGTCTTGGTATTACAACTGGACTTAGCGATGGCGCGAAAGACGCGTTCCAAATGGGCATTGAAAACGGATACCGCCGATTCATCAGCCTAGTTGGAGAAAATCGCGGTCTGGAAGTCGATGCTGTCGACAAGATTGCTCAAGGTCGAGTTTGGACAGGTCAAGATGCGATTCAGAAAGGCTTAGTCGATGAGATTGGTGATTTCGATGATGCGGTTGCAGCTGCGGCTTCACTTGCAGAGCTTGAAAGCTACAACATCTACTGGGTAGAAGAGCCACTTTCGGCCACTGAACAATTTATTCAAGAATTTATGAACCAAGTTCAGATGTCGATAGGCCTAGATATTCAATCGATGATACCAAGCAGTTTACAGCCTGTTACTCAACAGTTAGCTCAAGATAGCCAGCTGTTAGGCAACTTTAACGACCCACAAGGCCGATACGCTTTCTGCTTAAACTGCCAAGTTCAATAAGTTGAGCCAATAACTCAATAGCTAAGGGGTGCCTCTGTGTGAGGTGCCTCTTTTTATTGCATGATAATTCGCTATAATCGCCCCCCTGTTCCCTACATCACACTAAGTATTAATCGCCATGGAAAGAAAACACATCTATATCGCGTACACCGGCGGCACAATTGGCATGCAGAAGTCTATTGACCACGGCTATGTTCCTGTCGCAGGTTTCATGGATAAGCAGCTAGCTGGCATGCCTGAATTCCATCGCCCAGAGATGCCTGAGTACACCATTCACGAATACTCTCCACTAATGGACTCTTCAGATATGACGCCACTTGATTGGCAGACTATCGCTGATGACATTCGCGCGAACTACGATAAGTACGATGGTTTCGTTATCCTGCATGGCACAGACACTATGGCTTACACCGCTTCTGCGTTGTCTTTCATGCTAGAAAACCTTGGCAAACCAGTGATTGTAACCGGCTCTCAGATCCCACTTGCTGAGCTACGTTCTGACGGCCAAGCAAACCTATTGAATGCACTACACATCGCGGCGAATTACCCAATCAACGAAGTGACACTGTTCTTCAATAACAAATTAATGCGTGGTAACCGCAGCACCAAATCACACGCAGATGGCTTCAATGCGTTTACCTCTCCAAACCTTAATCCGCTGTTGGAAGCTGGTATCAATATCCAGCTAAGCAACAACGTTGTAGTCAACGAGCAACCTGAAGGGAAGTTCAAGGTTCATAACATTACTCCGCAACCTATCGGCGTAATCACAATGTACCCAGGCATCTCACACGAAGTTATCCGTAACACGCTATTACAACCTGTTAACGCGATGATTCTGCTTACTTTCGGTGTGGGTAACGCACCACAAAACCCAGAACTGCTTCAGCACCTGAAAGATGCCTCAGAGCGCGGTGTTATTGTGGTGAACCTAACTCAATGTTTGGCTGGTAAAGTCAACATGGGTGGTTACGCGACAGGTTGTGCACTAGCAGAAGCGGGCGTGGTGAGTGGTTACGATATGACACCAGAAGCGGCACTGGCGAAGTTGCATTATCTATTAAGCCAAAACCTAGGCTACGAAGAAGTGAAGGCTCAGATGCAACAAGTATTGCGCGGTGAGATGAGCTTATAACCTGTTCAAGGATTCACGTTAAAGCCAGTTATTCTATGAAAGTAACGGCGGCTTAACGTGAACTAAATCGTTTTATTGCTTATAAATAAACGAGTTAAACTAAAAGGGGTGGCACATTGCCACCCCTTTGTTGTAATTTAAGCTTAATGATTCGGGTTAACCCTAACAATGTCTTCTTGATCTGACTTAAACTGTTTCTTTAGTTCAGACTTAGATTTAAAGCTAATCTCACCACCAGCTGCAATTGTCATATGTTGAGCTTCAGAGTTATGTTTAGATTGGTATAACATAACCGCTTGCATACACGAGTCGCGCTGTTCTTTTGAGAGCGCCGTACCTTCTGGCCATTTACCCGTTTCAACTGCGTAGGTTAAACGTTCGTAGACCTCGGGTGTCATTGCGCTAAGAAGTTGTTCTGCATCCATGGTAAAGCCTTAGTTTTAACAATTTTCACCAGAAAATAACCCGTAACAGAATTGAGTCAAGAACCTGACCGATAATAAGTGCATCTGATCACAAGTGAAGGAATATGAAAATTATGAAATGGTTGGCGATTAGCCTATTGCCTTTCACTCTGGTTGGGTGTCTTGAAGGGAACAAAAATACCGATCAACTGTGCCAAAGCAATCCGGGTCTTCAGTGTGAACAATTGAACATGAACGATGGGCAATGTCGTGTCGCACGTACCGACCTCATCTGGCATCGATTTGAAGTTCAGAAGCAACCCACCGAAATCAACAAAATTAAAGAATTCGAATTAGTCACTGCCTACAAAAAGTGCCTAGAGCTCGCGGCACAGATCGAAACGATCGATCAATCTAAGCTGCAAGAGCGTCGCTTTACCTCTTTAATGCACAGTATCGAAGAGTCTGAGCGCATTGTTGATGAGCTATCGAAATCTGATACACCGGAAACGCTTTACTTCTTGTGGTCGCAAACTGGGGACACCAATGCCAGACGCAGTTTCCTACAACTAGAAGGCTCTGAAGCGTTAAACACAGCTGAGATGCAATATGCCTTGGCAACCTTCTATACCACCCGCAATCATATAAAGACACTTAAACTACTCAATAATGCGCTAACGCTTTCTAATGGCTCGGTAGCCAACACTGAAATCTTCAAGTCGATGGCCAGTATCAACCACAGCCTGGGACATATGGAAAAAGCGTACGTTTGGGCAATGGTTGCCAAAGACTTTGACGTGCCGATTGCTTCTGAAGCCGAGCTCACGGTGTTGTACCATTTCGACAAGGCAACCTATAAGAAGCTAAATAAAGACGCAGATAACATCGTCGAAGCGATTGAGGATGGAATTTACAGCCCTTCAATCGTCCCGAGTTACTGATCGCTTCATTTATAGTGTTCTTACTTAAGCTTGTTATTCACCTGCTTTCAAATAAAAACAGCTACCTTTTTAGTAGCTGTTTTTATTTGTACTAGAGTTAAATCTGAAACCTTGGGCGTTTCAGCCTTCCTAAATCGACAAATGCGACCTGTAAGGATTAGACAATAGTTACAAGTTATTTCGTACTTTCGTCATTTTTGTTGAAAATTAACGACACTGAATTAACACAGAACCGTTCACCTGTGGTCTTCGGGCCATCTGGAAAAACGTGACCTAAATGGCTATCACAGGCGGTGCAACGGATCTCTACACGCTTCATTCCGTGACTTAGATCTTCTATATAGCGTACTGCTTCATCATTCACTGGGGCATCAAAGCTTGGCCAACCACACCCAGAGTCATATTTGTTATCCGACAGAAACAAAGGGCTTTCACAGCATGTGCAGCTATAGACGCCAGTCTTATGGTTGTGCAGTAACTTGCCGCTATATGGGGCTTCAGTACCACGCTCACGACACACTGAAAATTCATCGTCCGTTAGGCGCTCACGCCAGTATTCATCAGGCTTTATCATATTTCCTCCCTTTTGAATCACGTTAATATCTCTCCACATTCTCAGTTATTATATTTACTTTTTTCTATAAAGGCTTGCATATGAGTCGTTTTGTAGCACATACTTTCTCACCAGGAAACATTGTACATATACACTCATAAGTGAATCATCATTTAGGGGTATTTTACCCAACTGGAAGGGTACAGAGCCACTTGCAATGGTCAATTTTCAATCACTTACACCCAATTGTTAAGAAAAGCGTCGCTTTTTTTTGACATTAAACAAGTTAAGTCGGATTATCTATTGCAGATGTATACTGGATTCTGTAATTTTACTACCAGTTATCTTTAATCAGAAATTAAGTTGTGGAGCAACTACAATGACTATCAAAGTAGGTATTAACGGTTTTGGCCGTATCGGCCGTTTCGTATTCCGCGCAGCTCAAGAGCGTGCAGACATCGAAGTAGTAGGTATTAACGATCTAATCGACGTAGAGTACATGGCATACATGCTTAAGTACGACTCAACTCACGGCCGTTTCAACGGTACTGTTGAAGTTGAAGGCGGTAACCTAATCGTTAACGGTAAAACTGTACGTGTTACAGCTGAGCGTAACCCAGAAGACCTTAAGTGGGATGCTATCGACGTAGACGTAGTTGCTGAAGCAACTGGTCTTTTCCTAACTGACGAGACTGCACGTAAGCACATCACTGCTGGCGCTAAGAAAGTAGTTCTTACTGGTCCTTCTAAAGATGCAACTCCAATGTTCGTAATGGGCGTTAACCAAGCATCTTACGCTGGTCAAGACATCGTTTCTAACGCTTCTTGTACTACTAACTGTCTTGCACCTATCGCTAAAGTACTTAACGATAAGTGGGGCATTGAGTCTGGTCTTATGACTACAGTTCACGCTACTACAGCAACTCAAAAAACTGTAGATGGCCCTTCTGCTAAAGACTGGCGCGGTGGCCGTGGTGCTTCTCAAAACATCATCCCATCTTCAACTGGTGCTGCTAAAGCTGTAGGCGTTGTTCTTCCAGAACTAAACGGCCTTCTAACTGGTATGGCTTTCCGTGTACCAACTGCTAACGTATCTGTAGTTGACCTAACAGTTAACCTAAAAGAAGCTGCATCTTACGAAGAAATTTGTGCTGCAATGAAAGAAGCTTCTGAAGGCGAAATGGCTGGCGTTCTTGGTTACACTGAAGACCAAGTAGTATCACAAGATTTCATCGGTGAAGTTCAAACTTCAGTATTCGATGCTAAAGCTGGTGTTGCTCTAACTGACAAATTCGTTAAAGTTGTATCTTGGTACGACAACGAAATCGGTTACTCAAACAAAGTTCTAGACCTAATCGCTCACATCTCTAAGTAATTTCTTTTTAGAAATCGCTTTAGATAAGCATTAGCGAAGACTGTTTTGAGCAGACTTTGAAAAAGGCGACCTTAGTGTCGCCTTTTTAATGCCTGCTATCTTTTAAACCGCGTCTGTCTAAGCTCATCAAGATAGCCCAAACGCAAAATTCAATTCTAATACTGACTCTGCTTGTTACTCATGAAAACACAAGCATCACTCTAGTCAGCATTTGAATTCAATTTCCTTAGAAGGATCATGTAATGGATTTATCTACTCTACCTGCACTGGCGGTACTTTCTGACAACGTCACTATCGTTGAACACGAAGGTGTAAAACTGGTTCGCGTTATCCACGATAAAGCAAACGCAGCGATTTCACTGTTTGGCGGCCATGTGGTGTCATTCCAACCGCAAGGTCAAGAAGACCTAATTTGGATGAGCCAACAAGCTAAGTTCGATGGTAAAACGGCTCTGCGTGGTGGTATTCCAGTATGTTGGCCTTGGTTTGGCCGCATTGCAGCACCAGCACATGGTTTTGCCCGTTCAAGTGAATGGCAATTGGTTGAACACCGTGAAAGCGAAGCTGGCGTGATTGTTAGCTTAGGTCTGAAGCCAAGCGAAGAGACGCTAGCAGTATGGCCTCATCAGTTTGATGCTCGCTTGAATGTTGAGATCGGCGAACAACTAAAAGTAACGCTGGACGTGAAGAACACTGATTCTCAGCCATGGACTTTCTCTGGTGCACTACACACTTACCTAAACGTTGGCGATATCCACAACACAACCACCACTGGTATGGGTGCTGAGTACATTGATAGCCTGCAAGGTGGCAAGATCTGCCAAGGTGGATCTGAACTGGTACTGACCGACACGATTGACCGCGTTTACACGCAACCAGAAGCGCAAATCTTTGTTGCTGACAAGAAGCTGGATCGCACGCTAACAGTTGAAAACCACGGTCATAACTCTGCAGTACTGTGGAACCCGTGGGCAGAAGGCGCTGCGGGTATGGGCGACATGCAAGATGATGGCTACCTAACCATGCTATGTGTTGAATCAACACTGCACGCACCAAGCCTAGAAGCAGGAAAAACATTACAGCCTGGTGAAAGCCACCAGCTGATTACTGTGATTAGTGCCCAATAACCGTATAAATACAGTTATAAAAAACGATTTTTGAGCGGCTTTATGTCGCTCTTTTACTTTTTGGTTTTAGCTCGTTACACTTGCGCTGTCTATTCTCCTTTAGAGGTCTCCATGACTTACCAATGCCCTTTGTGTCACCAACCTTTATCTCAAAACGATCGTACGTTTAAGTGTGAAAAGAACCATCAGTTCGACCTAGCGAAAGAAGGCTACGTCAATTTGATGCCTGCGCACCACAAACGCTCAAAAGATCCAGGTGACAACAAAGAGATGATGCAGGCACGTCGTCGCTTCCTTGAAGGTAACCACTATGACCCAATGCGCCAAGCGGTGGTGACGTTGTGTTCTCGCTATCTACCAGAAGAGACGCCTAGCCTATTGGATATTGGTTGTGGCGAAGGTTATTACACCAACGAAATTGCTGTGAATCTTCAAGAAAAGAAAGGGGCTACTTTTGGCCTAGACATTTCTAAGATTGCTATCAAATACGCCGCTAAACGCTACCCTGCTGTCGACTTCTCAGTTGCATCAAGCCATCGCCTACCCTTTGCTGAAAACAGCTTAGACGGAATTCTACGCATTTACGCGCCTTGCAAGGCTGAAGAGTTACAACGCACCATCAAAGATAATGGTGTGGTGATCACCGTGACACCAGCTAGCCGACACCTGTATCAACTGCGTGATGCAATTTATGATGGCGTTCGCTTGCACGACGAAGATCCAGAAGTGATCGAAGGTTTTACGCTTGAGCATCAAGAGCAACTAAACTATATGATGGAACTATCGGGGTCAGATGCATTCGACCTGCTACAGATGACGCCGTTTGCTTGGAAGGCGAGTGAAGAGTTTAAACTACAACTCACCGAGGCAGAGCAATTCAACTGTGAAGCTGACTTTATGCTGCGAGTGTACCGCAAACAAATTTAATTGATATTGATTATCGTTTGCATTGAAATCTTATCTTGCCTCCTTTAGTATGCGTGCTCTTCAAGGAGGCATTTCATGCAACGTATTATTCTTATCGGATTAGCTACTCTTCTCACGGCTTGTGCTAGTCAACCTGCAAAAGACACTTCTCAAAAAGTGGCTCAAACGGAATCCGTTTCCACATTCTATGACTACCAGTTCGCTTCTCCACAAGGCGAAACACTTTCTCTCGATGCATTACCCGAGCAGCTGATTGACGCTGATGTGGTTCTAATTGGCGAATGGCACACGCATTCTGCCATTCACCGCTTCCAAACCGACTTCTTAAAAGCGCGCCGCAACGCAACATCAAACATTGCGCTTTCAATGGAACAGTTCACTCGAGAGCACCAAGCCACACTTGACCAATACTTAAACGGCGAAATTGGCGAACAAATTCTCATGTCTCAAGCGGCAGTTTGGCCAAATTACGAAAGTGATTACCGCGCGTTAGTTGAGTTCGCAAAAGCCAACGACGTCGATGTTATTGCGGCAAATGCACCAAAGCCATTCGTGCAGTGTATTGGCCGTAAAGGATTGCCTTACCTAGACCAATTATCGACCGAGCAACGCCAATGGATTGCTGCCGAAGTGGATACTGGCGATAGCCCTTACAAAGAAAAGTTCATGGCTTCTATGCATCACGGTACGCCAGAGCAAACAGAAAAGCAGTTTGCCGCTCAGGTTACCTGGGACGAAACCATGGCTGAGTCGATTGTGGATTACCTAGCATCAAACCCTGATAAACAAGTGATTCACGTGGCTGGCAAGTTCCACACCGAGGGTGGTTTAGGGACGGCGGCATCAATTCTACGTCGTAACCCTGATTTAAAAATCGCCATCATCAGCCCGGTTGAAGCGATCTCATCGGATAGCGGTGATTATCAGCTTGAAGTGCTTTCGCCGCCGGCTCGCTTTGTAAAGAAAGAGAACCGAATGAAGGCATACAAGCATCTGTCAAAACGTAGCGCTAGCCTAGAGTGTGAGTAGGATCTGTTGATCCACTCTTCTAAGCTAAAGAGTCGATGGGCTAATCCTAGATAATTAGCCCATCGTCACAACTTGATCACGTTCCCGTCATTCATCCTAACTCTATCTAAAATCAAACATTCTTATCGGCACAAGACTTGCTTAGTAAATAGACGATTTAACCAAGCAGACGAAAATGTAATGTGCGAATAAAAAAACATCACTATCGATGATTAATTGCACAAGTTTTTCACACCTCTGCCGATACTATATTTAAGGATAGGTAAGGAGAGCTATATGACGCCAGTAGGAACGAGTAATACTCAGCTGTATTCGCCTTCGCAGATGAACGCTAAGAGTTCAGCTAACGAAGCTGAAAAGCCTACACCGCTTAAGGTTGAGCAAAATACGGTTAAGCTTTCTGATGAAGGCAAAGCACTCTTATCTGCCCTAAAAGAAATTGATAAAGAAGCGAAGAAAGTCGAAGCAGAAAACGCGACAGTTACCGATAAAGTTGAGTCATTCGCTCATGGTGCCTTGGGTATGGATCACCCAGATAAGATTGAAGAAGAAGATGATGGTTCTTATTCAGCGGGGCAATACCTGTCCGCAGCGGCAACCGTAGGCGGTATTCTTCTCGCACTCATTTAGCCTTGCCAACCTATCGCATTCTCTAGAATAAAAGCGATTTATCGTTACGACAATAGACCCGATTAGGTCTAAAAAACGAGTTCATTCCATAATTCCGCTCTCATTTTAATGGAATAATACTCGTGAAAAACACTTTTGAGCTTATCGATAAGCCAACCTTTTTTGGTGCTATAGCACTCCTACTCACGATAGTTTTCCCGCTCATTTTGTTCCCTGCACAGGGCGCAGACTGGATTGCGGTTGCGAAAACATTCATGACTGATCAACTCGGATTCCTGTATCTTGCTCTAGGTCTCGCAGCCTGTGCATTTATGGTGTACGTAGTATTCAGTGATATGGGACAAATTAAACTAGGCGAAGCTGATGAAGAGCCTGAGTTTAAAACTGCATCATGGGCTGCCATGCTATTTTGTGGCGGTATCGGTGCAAGTATCTTGTATTGGGGCTGTATTGAGTGGGCTTACTACTACCAATCACCGCCTTTCCAACTAGAACCTGGCAGTGAAGAAGCAGTACGCTGGGCTGCGACCTACGGCCTATTCCACTGGGGACCAATCGCATGGTCTATCTACCTAATCCCGGCAATTCCTATCGCTTACTTCTTCTACGTACGTAAACAACCTGTTCTAAAGATTTCAAGCGCATTAATGCCTGTTCTTGGTGAACACCGTAGTAAAGGCGTACCAGGAAAGATCGTTGATATCCTATTCATTTTCGGTCTATTAGGCGGCGCTGCAACAACATTAGGTTTAGCCGCTCCTCTGATCACTGAAGGTCTAAATCACCTATTTGGTCTACCTAAAAATAACCTAACGCAAGTGATGGTGCTTTTAGTGTGTACTGCGATTTTTGCTTACTCATCTTATGCTGGATTGGAAAAAGGCATCAAGATCCTAAGTAACATCAACTTCTGGGGTGCGATGGGTCTACTGGCTTTCGTTCTGATCGCGGGTCCAACAATCTTCATGTTAGAAACAGGCTTAGACTCAATTGGTCGTCTACTGTCTAACTTCTTCGTGATGGCAACGTGGGCTGAACCATTTGGTGGTTACGGTACATTCGAAAACACTCACTTCCCACAAGACTGGACGATTTTCTACTGGGCATGGTGGCTAGTATTTGCACCGAGTATGGGTCTGTTTGTTGCGCGTATCTCTCGCGGCAGAACCATCAAACAAATGGTGTCAGGGTCGATCTTCTTTGGTTCTCTAGGTTGTTTCCTGTTCTTCATGATCTTAGGTAACTACGGCCTATCACTGCAGCTTTCTGGTGAGCTAGATGTCGTTGCCATTTTGAATGCGGAAGGCGCAACCAAAGCTATCTTCTCGATGCTTGCACAATTGCCAATGAGCACGCTGGTTATCGCTGTATTTACAATGCTGTGTATCATTTTCACGGCAACAACATTTGACTCTATCTCATACATCCTAGCGTCTGTTGTACAAAACAACGTGACCGAAGAGCCAATGCGCTGGAACCGTATGTTCTGGGCATTTACTCTGTCGTTCTTACCAACGATTCTAATGTTCTTAGGCGGTCTAAGTACGCTACAAACGGCGGCGATTGTTGGTGGCTTACCACTGCTTGCTATCTCTGTGATGCTGATGATTTCAGCGGTTCGTGCGACTAACCTCGACCTACGCCATCAAGATGCGTATATCGAGCCAACGATCAACATCGAAGAACTGCCAGACATGGACCCTTGGTCTGCTGAAGGTATGGCGTTGGCTCAGTTTGAGAAAGAAAGAGATGCAGCACAAGAAGCCGCAGAACTTGAGCGTATTGCTTACACAGAACTTGCCGCAGTGAAGAAAGAAATTCGCGCTTATGTGTTAGAACAAGGTTCACAAATGGAAACTCACGAGTTACCAGAGAACCTACAACAAGCACTTGAGCAGGCCGAGAGTAATCTTAGTGCAGCACAAGCGAAAAAGATCGAGTTATCTGAGCAAGCTCAGAATGCTCGTATCACGTTCAATCAGGTGGTTGCAGACTTACCGCTTGCTTGACATTAGCCATGACACAGTCCATTGATTTGGACCCTCCTAAATACGACAAAGGCTCACAGAAATGTGAGCCTTTTTTTTATTCGGGTGATTGACTAGTCTTCGTTAACTAGCGGTTCGGGTGGTTCAAGATGTGATCTTCCCAATCGACAACATCGATTTCGTATACCACTTTGTTACGAACGCTTTCACCTGCTGCATGCATCTCTGTTTTTGATCCGGTGATCAACGGATGCCATTCAGGAATCGGCTTAGATTCTGATAAAAGGCGGTAAGCACAAGTGTCTGGTAGCCAGTGAAACTCATCGATCTTGTCACGAGTCAGCTTCAAACACTCTTCACCTGAAGTGAAGCGGTTCGGGTAATCTTTACACGAACATGTTTTGTCGTTTAACCAGCTACACGCCACATTGGTGTAGTAAACTTCATCGCTATCTTCATCCATTAGTTTATGTAGGCAGCACTTACCACAACCGTCGCAAAGTGATTCCCACTCATTCTCGGTCATCTGTTCTAGTGTCTTTTCTTGCCAAAATGGATTCGTCATAGGATTACTTCTTACTCTTTTACTGGGGTGCGTGTTATACCGCTAGCCCATAAAAAGTTCAAGGATAATAATTGTTCATTCTTTGATTCAATCAACAGCTGTCACTCTCATCATTTTTTGCTACTATCGCGCACCCTGTTATTTAGTGAGTTTAATTTGATGGAATGTCGCCTAGGTTGTGGAGCATGCTGTATCGCTCCAAGTATTACATCTGCTATTCCTGGAATGCCTAATGGTAAGCCTGCTGGGGTACGCTGCATCCAATTAAATGAGCAAGATCTCTGCAAATTATTTGGTCAACCTTCACGCCCGAAGGTATGTCACCAATTCAAAGCTTGCCCTGTCATTTGTGGTAAAACCGACCAAGAAGCCCTTGATAACCTGATCGAGTTAGAAGCTATTACCTAAGCGTATTAGCCCTTTTCTATATCCCAGCAATTTCTTTTCCTACTCATACTTTGCTTTAGGTTATAGGTGCTTATGAGGCCTCAATAGTCTTTCAAACAATACTGACTACCTCGCTATGAGTAATAACCGTTTCAGGAAACTCTCGGCGAAATAAAGCCATCGATAAGACATCACAGATCAATGAGGCCTTTATTCTCGTACCCATAAACCAACCAATAACTTGCCTTGAATAAAGGTCAATAATGGCAACTAATTATAGCCAATATTTGTTTGTAGCTACGTCGGTGATATCTCCTGCCCATTTTTAAATTAGCAGTCGTTGCACTGAAGACCTGAGCGAGCAAGGCCGTAACTACGGGTATTCAGTTCAGGTCAAGAAGTGGACAATATCTTATAAACTTGAAGTACTATGTGTATATCATCAGGTAGCGTTTTTATTTACTTTGTTGTCAGCCAATATATTGGATAATATAGCAATAATACATTATGGAAGGAAAATGTGATGAGTAAAAAAATGACCATGGCGGAGATTTCAAGACAGCTTGGAATTTCAACAATGACCGTGTCACGTTACTTTAATGACGGTTATGTCTCGGCTGAAAATCGCCTTAAAATTGATGCTATCGTCAAAGAAAATCATTATACCCCTAATATATTTGCTCGTTCCATTCGTAGCCAATCTAATATTATTGGTTTCGTTGCTCCTCGCATTGAGTCATATACAACCAGTTTAGTAATTAAAGGGGCACTGGCGGCTGCAAATGAATCACAAGTACGAATGCTTTTTCATGCCTCAGGGTTTAACCATGAGTCAGAATGCCAAGCTGTGAGAGAGTTTAATGGCTTAAATGCATTGGGCACTATTATTATTGCTTCAAAGCACAGTGTCGAAGAGACGTTTTATCAAACCTTAGACAATGTGTTATTTATTGGTAAAAACACCCCCCACCATTGCTGTTTATATTACCCCGACCATGCTGCAATTAAAGCACTCGTTTCCCAAACCATCACTCAGTTAAAACAACAGCAGGCACCGTTGGCAGCCGTACATTATATTTATGATGAGCGTATGCTTTCCAGCCGTACTAAGTTGATGCAAGCCACCATTACTGACACCGTCCCTGAGTTGAATTTTTCACTACAAGCTCTAGCCAACTCGGAGGACAAAGCCGGCTACCAGGCAATTCAATTACAGCCTAATCATGTCTACTTTTGTGCCACCGATAATATTGCTATTCGTTTATATCGTCGCGCCAAAGAACAGCAACTCAAGATTGGTCATAACTTATGGATTGTAGGCATGGGTGACTATGACTACAGCGATTTGTTAGTCCCAAGCCTGACTACTGTCGCTTTTAACTACTATCAAGTGGGCTACCAAGCTGTCAAAAAATTGCTCAAGCGCGATTTCAGTTCCGTTGAAGGCACATTCGACATAAGAATGAGAGAAAGTTCACAGTTTCTCTGAAATTGTATTGAGTCCAAATAGGTTCCATTTAACACTATGTGTTAACGATAACACACATAGTATAACCGATGACACTCGCTAATAATCTACACTCAAAACCACTCGCGTGGTGGAAGAAAGCAACTGCCTACCAAATTTATCCCCGTAGTTTTTATGATACAAACCAGGACGGTATTGGTGACATCAATGGGATCATTGCTAAGCTAGATTATCTTGCTGATTTGGGCATTGATTTAATATGGATCTGCCCATTCTACGCATCACCGAATGATGATAACGGTTACGATATCAGTGACTATCAAGCGATTCATCCTGACTTTGGAACCCTTGAGGATGTGGATAAATTAATCACTGCTGCTCATGAACGGGGCATTCGCATTATTATGGATTTAGTGATAAACCACACTAGCGATGAGCATCCATGGTTCATCGAATCGCGAGATAACAAAGATAGCCCTAAGCGTGATTGGTATATTTGGCGTGATGGTTGTGAGTCTACAGCTGAAAAGCCGACTTGCGAACCAAATAACTGGGAAAGTATTTTTCATGGTAGTGCATGGGAATATGATGACAAAACTGCACAATATTATTTGCACCTATTTTCTAAAAAACAGCCAGATCTTAATTGGGAAAACCCTGAAGTTAAACAAGCACTATTTAAAATGATTCATTGGTGGTTGGAACGAGGTATTGATGGTTTCCGTGTCGATGCAATTAGCCATATTCAAAAACAAGCTGGTTTACCCTCTTTACCCAATCCAAAGGGTGAAAACTATGTCTCTTCATTCGATTATCATATGAATGTGGCAGGGATTGAAAAACATCTGTATGAGTTAAAAGAGCAGGCGTTTTCGCCTTTTGATATCGTGACCGTTGGTGAGGCCAATGGGGTGACGGCTGACAACGCATTGCCTTGGGTTGCTGAAGCGACCGAGCACGATCAAGGTGGTGTTTTTAACATGATTTTTCAGTTTGAACACATGAAGCTATGGTCGGAAGAACAAAGCAACGAGAATTTCGATCTCGTGGCGTTCAAACGCATTTTATCGCGTTGGCAAGATGCCTTAGAAGGTAAAGGCTGGAATGCGCTTTATTTAGAAAACCACGATCAAGCTCGTAGTATTGATACTTTTGCCGATCCTAACTCTAGGTATGCCAGTGCTACCGCGTTAGCGAGTTGTTATTTCTTGATGAAAGGAACTCCATTTATTTATCAGGGCCAAGAGATTGGTATGGTAAATCATCAGTTTACTTCTCTTGACGAATTTAACGATGTGTCTGCGAGAAATTTAATTCAAAAGCTATCGCAACAAGGTCAGAGCGATGCCGATATCTTAGCCTTGTTAAATCAAGTATCCCGCGACCACAGTCGCTTGCCAATGCAATGGAATGACCAGGATTTTGCCGGTTTTTCTGAGGTGCAACCTTGGTTCTCGGTGAATCAACAGTATGCAGATATCAATGTTGAGCAACAACAGCAAGATCCAAATTCGATCTTAGGTTTCTATAAGCAGTTGATTGCTTTGCGCAAGTCACATGAAAGCTTAGTGGTTGGCCGTTATCAATTACTGCTAGCTAACGATCCTAATATCTATGTTTATCAACGTGTTGCTCAAGATATGACATGGACCATTATTACCAATTTAAGTCCACAAGATAGCGTTGTTGATATCGACTGCACCCAATTAGGCGAGTTAATGCTTGATAATCAGAATATTAACAATGAACACGTTCGCTCAGATTTTATAACAACGCAAATAGCCCCCGCTTATGCCGCGTATATATTTGCAAGAAAGCACTAAATTATATTTATGGCTAGGCGCTGATAACGTTAGCCTGTATTTAAATCAAGGAACTATTTATGAGTAAGTTACTATCGTTTGATTTTTGGCAACGATTTGGAAAGTCCCTTATCGTTGTTATCGCGGTGATGCCTGCCGCTGGTATCATGATATCACTAGGTAAAGTGGTCGCAATGTATGCGGGTGGGTTTGGTGCCATTGAAACACTAGGCGCTATAATGGAAAACATAGGTTGGGGGATCATTGTTAACCTTCACCTATTATTTGCGGTCGCGATTGGTGGCTCGTGGGCAAAAGAGCGTGCAGGTGGCGCATTTGCCGCGCTAATTGCCTTCATCTTAATCAACCGTATCACTGGGGTTATATTGGGCGTGGATAACGCTATGCTCAGTGACCCAGAAGCGGTTGTGATGAGCCTATTTGGTTCTGAGTTACCTGTCTCTCAATTCTTCACGAATATTTTGGGTGCTCCTGCCCTAAATATGGGTGTGTTTATCGGTATTATGTCTGGCTATTTAGGTGCCAACTTATTTAACCGCTATCATGACTTCGCTCGCTTACCTCAGGCATTAGCATTTTTCAACGGTAAGCGTTTTGTACCTTTTGTTGTTATTTTCTATTCGCTGATTATTGCGTTTGGTTTATCTGTAATATGGCCTTTAATTCAAGGTGCGCTTAATGATTTTGGTCAATGGATTGCTACCTCTAAAGACACTGCGCCGATCACTGCTCCTTTCTTGTATGGTACGTTAGAGCGTTTATTACTGCCATTTGGTTTACACCACACTTTAACTATTCCAATGAATTACACCGAGTTGGGTGGTACTTATGAGCTTTTGACTGGGATGAATGCGGGCTCAAGTGTTTATGGTCAAGATCCATTATGGCTTGCTTGGGTCAGCGATTTAAATAATCTTAAATTAAGCGATCCGACAACTTACCAACACCTGTTAGATACGGTGCACCCTGCACGCTTTAAAGCAGGCCAAGTTATTATCGCAGCCTCTTCATTGATTGGTATTGGACTTGCGATGTATCACTGTGTTGATAGTGATAAGCGCGCACAATATAAGCCAATGTTCTTATCTGCCTGTCTTGCTGTGTTATTAACCGGTGTGACTGAGCCTATTGAATTCATGTTTATGTTTATCGCTCCCGTTTTGTATGTTGCACATGCTGTGTTAACAGGAGTTGCATTTGCGTTGGTCGATGTGATGGACCTACGTGTACATGCCTTTGGTTTGATTGAGTTACTCACTCGTATACCTATGATGGTTTCAGCGGGCATCGGTGGTGATCTGGTTCGCTTTGCATTAGTTTCTATTGTTTTCTTTGTGGTTAACTATGGATTGTTCCGCTTCCTAATCGTGAAATTGAAGTTACCAACACCGGGTCGTATGGGTAACTACCTGGATGAAAGCTCAGAATCGATGTCAGAAGATGAGAAGATGAACATTATTATTCAGAATTTAGGTGGCCGTGCCAATATTGCTGAGATTGATGCTTGTATGACTCGCTTGCGTATTACAGTTAATGATCCGAAGTTGGTTGCTGAATATGCGTCATGGAAGCCGACAGGGGCTCTTGGTGCTGTGATTAAAGAACAGGGTGTACAAGTTATTTATGGCCCTGGGGTGGATGTTATTAAATCTAAGTTAATAGAGAAATATTCAGCACAACCTGTGTAATTCTTTTTAGATCAAATAACCTCGAGAAACGCAGCCTTGCGCTGCGTTTTATCTCACTAGAATAAATAAGTGAATAATAATGAAGTTAATGACACTAAATACCCACAGTTGGCAAGAAGAAAAACAGCTAGAAAAGTTAGATGTGGTCGCGCAAGCCATTATCGAGCAAGGGTGCGATGTGGTTGCATTACAGGAAGTGAATCAACATCAAGATAGCCCGGCCGTTGATGCCAATATATTAACCAATCACACTGTGTTGGCGAATAACTATGGTTATTTATTACAGAAAAAACTCATGGAATACGGTCATCACTACCAACTTACGTGGGATTTCGTTCATCAAAGTTATGAAGTATATCAAGAGGGGCTCTCATTTTTAACGCGACTACCGATTGTCGAACATGAGGTCATTGATTTAAGTGATAGCTATGATGTGAGCTTTTGGAAACATCGGCGAGCAGTGCGTATTAAAGTGACCTCTCAACAGGGTGATTTTAATCTTTATAATTGTCATTGTGGCTGGTGGAATGACTCAGAGAACTCATTTGAGGATCAGTTCGACCGAATCAAGGCAACTTTACCAACAGAGTTGAGCTTTCTATTAGGCGATTTCAACAACCCAAGCCATATACGTAATGAAGGCTATGATTACGTATTACAACGCGGTTTGATGGATTGTTATGAAGTTGCTGAAATCAAAGATGATGGAACCACTGTCATTAAAAACATTGATGGTTGGGAGCAAAATAGCCAAGCGTTACGCATTGATTTAGTACTTAGTAATCAGCCTGTAGTGGTAAAGCAGCATAAGGTGATTTTTAATCACGATTTTTATCCGGTTGTATCAGATCACTTTGGGGTGTTGGTAGAAGTAGAACTTACTTAATTTTTATCAACTCATCGTAGTTTAAATAAAAAGAATACTGACACAAATACGGCTAATTATCAGGTCACTCTTACTTGCTAAAATAGCGATAGAATACGACTGACCTTAACGATCTTTAGTGCGAGTTCGAAGTGATTACATAAGATTCTCTGTTCTTTCTTTCAACTATATACACAAGATTTCACACTTCTGCGAAATCTAAACTATCTTGTTGATACTGGTACAGATTAATAAGGATCGTTATGAATAGGTATATCGCAGAAATATTCGGTACATTTTGGTTGGTGTTAGGTGGTTGTGGTAGTGCCGTCTTAGCCGCTGCTTTTCCCGATGTAGGTATCGGCTTACTCGGGGTTTCCCTTGCCTTTGGTTTAACCGTACTCACTATGGCTTTCGCTATTGGTCATATATCCGGTTGCCACCTCAACCCTGCTATCACCATCGGTCTATGGAGTGGTGGTCGCTTTGATGGCAAAGATGTTGCGCCTTATATTATTGCCCAAGTGATTGGCGGTATTATCGCGGGCGGCGTGCTATTTGTGATTGCTTCAGGCCAAGCAGGTTTTGACGTTGTCTCATCAGGCTTTGCTTCGAATGGTTACGGTGAACACTCACCGGGTGGCTATTCGCTAACCGCAGCACTCGTGTGTGAAGTAGTAATGACTATGGTGTTCCTATTCGTGATCATGGGGGCAACCGATTCGAAAGCACCGGCTGGATTTGCACCTATCGCGATTGGTCTTTGTTTAACCTTGATCCACCTTATCAGTATCCCCGTCACTAATACCTCTGTGAACCCTGCTCGAAGTACTGGTGTAGCCGTATTTGTTGGAGACTGGGCTGTTTCGCAATTATGGCTATTCTGGGTTGCACCGATTATTGGTGCCGTGATTGGCGCGATGATATACAAAGCGGTAAGAGGTTCAGATTAAGCGCTGAAAAACGTCTAAAGCAATAAAAGAAAAAGCCGCTTAGTGATGCTTCACCAAGCGGCTTTTTTAGATCTTATGACGACCGAGTAAGGAGTGCGAAAGCGTGGTGCCATCCACCAGCTCTAGCTCACCACCAACGGGAACACCATGAGCGATACGGCTTGCGTTCACCTCATGGGCATTACATAGCTCAGCAATGTAATGCGCTGTCGCTTCCCCTTCAACTGTTGGGTTAGTCGCTAGGATTACTTCCGAGATATCACCACGACGCAGGCGGTAGTCCAAAACATCGAGACCGATGTCGCTTGGACCAATACCATCAAGTGGTGAAAGATGACCCATCAATACAAAGTAACGACCTGAATATTGGCCAGTTGCTTCGATAGCTGCAATGTCTGCAGGGCTCTCTACTACACAGATTTGACCATTTTCCTGACGTTTAGGATTGGTACAAATGTGGCAAGTATCTTCTTCAGTAAAAGTACGGCACTCATTACAGTGACCAATTTCGGTCATTGCTTGGCTAAGAGCTTCAGCCAACTGTAGGCCGCCTTTTCTATCGCGCTGTAACAAATGAAAGGCCATACGCTGCGCCGACTTGGGGCCAACCCCAGGTAGACAACGTAAGGCCTCCATCAAATGCTCCAGCATATGACTGGTACGCATATTTAACCGTTCTAATGTTCAAGTAATAGCCTGTTCAATACAAACCACCACCTGAATTAACCTTTAAGAATAAGTTACTTAGAAAGGCATCTTCATACCTGGTGGAAGTTGCATTCCGCCAGTTACGCTAGCCATTTTCTCTTTTTGAGTTTCTTCAACGCGACGAGCCGCATCGTTGAAAGCAGCAGCGATAAGATCTTCAAGCATCTCTTTATCGTCTTCCATTAGGCTTTCATCGATATCAACACGGCGAACGCTGTGGCTACCAGTGATCGTTACTTTTACAAGGCCAGCACCTGACTCACCTGTAACTTCCATATTTGCGATTTCTTCTTGAAGCTTTTGCATGCGCTCTTGCATTTGCTGGGCTTGCTTCATCATGTTGCCCATACCGCCTTTACCAAACATGTTAATACTCTCTGGTCTAATTGGTTTATTAAAATTAATTAAGCTATACGAGCTTAAATGGGGGTTAAAACAGTGTGATTCAACCCCTCGATGTTCAGTTCTCAGATTTGCTTATCTGGGATGATATGCCGGTCACTAAACAAGAAAACGTTCTAGATAGGACGAACGCTGTCTCTGTCGAGTTCAGCGGCAAAACGTCTTTCAATGAACTGTACGTTGGCATCGTTTTCTAAAGCGGTAAACGCGTCTTTCAACTTATCTTGATACAGTCGTTCTCGTAATTCTAGCGGCGTTTCTCCACCATCACCGATTTCAACACTCAAATGACACTCTTCTCCAAGCACAGTATTGAGAGACTGCAATAGCTCACTCTGCGCACGGTCGGTATTCAAATGAGCTTGGCTCGCTCTTAACGTTAAAGTGATTGATGTGTCGTTTTTAGCAAACACTGAGTTCAATGCTAACTGTTCAACAAGCTTGGCTGTCTCTAGCTTTTGAATCGTGGCTGACCATTCATCTTGAGCAATCGACTCTTGAAGTAATTTATCGACCATTTCTGGTGTCTTAATATGCTCCAACGCACGCTTGATCTGAGTAGGTGTAAGCTCTTTGCTCACCTCTTTCACTACAGGTTTAGACGGTTTCCAGCGATAAGGTTCATTATCGTTGGTCACATTTTCTGTCGAAGAGGATGATAAAGAAGCTGGCGACACCCGCTCAGAACCACCGTGTTGCTGAGCAACTCGATCAAGAACTGAAGTTTTAGCTGGTGTCGCTTTAGCCTTTTTTGGCGCCGAGCCTTTGTTTTCTGTTGCCGAACTGCCTCTACGTTGAGAACGTAATTGGTGGCGTAAACCACTCACAGGCGAAGTTGCACGCGCTGGCTGCTCTTGCGGAGCAGAAGGTGCAGCGCTTGGCTGTTGAACCGGACTCTGGTTTTGATAATTCGTTTGTTGCTGCTGAGGCTGCTCTGCACCGTAGCTTGGACGCTCATCATAAGCAGGAGGCGCGTCATACTGGCTATGCGGGTAATTCTGCTGCGGAGTCTGTTGCACGGGTGGCTGCTGCATAGCTTGCTGTTGAGGCGCCTGTTGTTGCATCTGAGGCTGTCTCGGAGCTGCCATTGGCGCAGGTTGACTCACTGACTGAGCAACGTTCTGAGCTTGAGCTGCTGGAACTGGCGCTGGGCTTGCCGACTGAGTCGAGATTGCCGTAGCAACCGCTTGTTCAGCTGGTCTAAATGCCAACATGCGTAAAACCACCATCTCAATACCAACGCGAGCGGTTGGCGACAATGGTAAGTCTTCACGACCTTTCAACACGATCTGGTAGTAGAGTTGAATGTCTTGTGGGCTAAGCGCTTTGCTCAGTAGTTCAAGCTTCTCAGCGTCAGGCTGTGCCTTATCTAATGTAGATGGCAAAGCTTGGAACATCGCAAGACGATGCAGTTGGGCCGCAAGCTGATTCAGCAAACCATCCCACTCGACACCGTTCTCAGCAAGGCTTTGGATACACGCCATCGCTTGCTGTGGCTGCTTACTGCTAATCGCTTCAAGCAAGTGGATAGCTTGGTCGGTATCCAGTGTTCCGAGCATGTGAGCAACAGTATCTGTTACGACATTGCCATTACCCAATGCGATAGCTTGGTCTGTAAGGCTTAGCGCATCACGCATACTGCCATCAGCAGCATGAGCAATCATTCCAAGCGCACGAGATTCAGACGTCACATCTTCTTGTTCAAGAATATGATCGAGCTGCTCGTGAATATTATCAACGCTGATCGGCTTAAGATGGAACTGCAAACAACGCGACAAGATCGTTACTGGAAGCTTCTGTGGATCCGTTGTTGCGAGCAAGAATTTCACATACTCAGGCGGCTCTTCTAAGGTCTTTAGAAGCGCGTTAAAGCTGTGCCTGGAAAGCATGTGGACTTCATCGATTAGGTAAACCTTGAAGCGACCACGTGCAGGCTTGTACTGAACATTGTCCAGAAGCTCGCGGGTATCTTCTACCTTAGTTCGTGATGCCGCATCGATCTCGAGCAGGTCAACAAAGCGACCTTCATCGATTTCTTTACAGGTTGCACATTCACCACAAGGTGTTGAGGTAATGCCTGTTTCACAGTTGAGTCCCTTAGCAAACAAACGACCGATGGTTGTTTTACCAACACCTCGTGTACCGCTGAACAGGTATGCGTGGTGCAACCTATTCTGGCTAAGGGCATTCTCTAATGCTGTTAAAACATGGGCTTGACCAACCACTTCTTTGAATTTGGTTGGTCGCCATTTTCGCGCTAACGCAAGATAGCTCATGAATAATTCCGAAAAGGATTAATGACCGTCGAATTCGCAGATGCTAAACACTTCTAGACCTAAGCCTTGTAAGCGCTTGTCACCACCGATTTCTGGAAGGTTAATAACAAAGGCAGCGTGTTCTACCACACCACCAAGCTGACGAATCAACTTTGTTGTTGCTTCAATCGTACCGCCCGTTGCTAGCAAGTCATCAACCATAAGCACTTTATCGCCTTCAACGATAGCATCAGTATGGATTTCTAGAGTGTCGGTGCCGTACTCAAGCTCATAAGATTGTGCCACAGTTTGACGAGGCAGCTTGCCCGGCTTACGAACAGGAATGAAGCCAACACCTAGCTCAAGTGCCAAAGGCGCACCAAATAGGAAACCACGAGCTTCAGTACCAACGATCTTAGTAAAGCCCATGTCCTTGTATGTTTCCGCTAGCAGGTCGATAGTCGCTTTGTAAGCTACTGGATCTTCCATCAAGCTTGTTACGTCACGGAACAAAATACCCGCTTTAGGGTAATCAGGAATGCTTTTGATGCTTGCTTTGATCAGAGAGATTTTTTCTGTGTTCATAATCTTATGCACTTCATTAGGCCGCTTTCCAAACTCTCGTTAACGAATCAAACATCAACGCTCGGAATTAAGGAAAGGTACGATTGGTATTCATTGCAACGAGAGTCATAACTCTGATTGCTGAAATAATAAACGCCCGCTATACAAGCAGGCACACTGGCTTAATGGTAGTGATTTTCTTTGCTGTCAGCAACCAACTCATGGGTTGGAAGTCGCATAAACCATGTGAGAAGAATAACAAGTACACAAATTAGGAAAGCCTTGACCCAAATGATAGGGGCAAAGTAGATGGATAACGCAAAACTCAACAAGATAAAGAATACGCCACGCGTTTTAACTTGTTTGGTGACGGCACCGTGTTGATACCAATTGTTCAGCAAAGGACCCAGCGTTTTGTGCTCATGCATCCATTTATGAACTTTCGGATTGCTTCGCATGAAGCATGCGCTGGCAAGAAGGAGAAAAGGAGTGGTTGGCAGAACGGGCAAAACTATCCCTAGAACTGCGAGAAATATACAAAGGCCACCAGCAATATTGAGGCTTAAAACTCGAACGCTAATTGTGGCCTCCTTGAGTTAGCTATCACCAATCGGCGACGACAGCTTAACTAGAATGTTGCGTAACCATTGAATACACGGATCAACGTAAGTGTTGCTGGTAGCAATGGAATCATTAAAAATGCGGCTAAAAATCCTAAAAAGTAGAATACATTAAACGGGTCTTGAAAGTCTTTGTTATCTGCCATGATTGCTTCTTGTTTTTGTTAGTGAAGGTAAGTATCCGGCGAACCAAACCCGCTTTGCTAAATCGACATTTAACAAAAAAGGCATAGCCACACCATTTGCGCAACTATACCTTAATCAATTATTCACAAAAACCGAGGAAATATAGGGTTAATCAGTAGACCCTTGGTGTATGTCTAAACTAAAACTTGCCGCTCCAAGTAGGCTCAACGACAGTTGGCAGCCCTGTTCGATCGGAAGGTCCCGCGTAATAAAGTTCTTCTTGCAGTTCTCACCCAAGCGCTCACCTGCTGCAATATATTGATTCAATTCACCATTCGACCATTGCCCGTCTAGACCCGCAGGCAAAATGGAGATGGTTCCCTCGGCAAGGTCAGCAACACCAAACAAGGCATTCACTGGGGTGGAGCATTTAGAGCAACGAATCCCCTTCTCTAAGATTTCAGCAATATCTTTGAGATCAACATTAAAATCTTTTCTGTTTCTTATGTAATCGTGGAACAGCGCTCTCACTAACAATGTTGTCGCGGAGCCGCCATTATCAGACGACGATGAATCGACGAGGTAAAAAGCAAACTGCCCGTTCATCATCCACGCATAGTCAAACACAAGTGGCATCATCTCTGTTGATTGCAGTAACCGGTAACTGCAACGCCATGAGCCTTGTCGCGTATCTTTCTCTGGAAGCAGCGCATGCAGTAAGTCTTTTGCTGCGCTTGGGTTATCTTGAAGGTAATTCAGGTGCCAATGCAGTTCTTGGTCTTCAGGGATCTCTCCCCCATCATCCACACAGAACCATTGGCTCGAAAAATCTCGTTGGTCTGAAATGTTATCGAACGAATCTGTCAATGTATTCGCAATCGCACTTCCTAGGTGACGGTGATCCTCTAACGGCTTCGCCAAGAAGTCTTTAATACCAAATCGCAAGGCTTTCGCCACGTCAGACATATCATCAGTGCCAGACACAACGATCATAGGCAGTGACGGGTACTCTAAACTGAGCTCTTCCACAAGCTCTATGCCATCAAGTATTGGCATTGATAAGTCACACACAATTAAATCTGGCGCTGAGTCTCTAAGTTTCTGCAAAGCGTCCAGTCCATTTTCAGCCTCAACCACTTTATAACCGACCTTGTCTAGGTACGCGCTGGTTATACGGCGAAAAATAGGATCATCATCAACCAACATCACGCATTTTTGGTTAATTACTTCCTGAGCCGAGGTCATTACTGGCTGACTGTGAGTTTTGTACATAATCTATAACCTCACAAAACTAAGTCGAATTATTATTGTTATCTGTTCTAAGAACTAATATAAAACTTAGTAATAAAATGCTAAATACACAAATTTGCACTCTTTACTGGTAATTCGTGACGAGGGTTGGAATACTTGTAAATAGTGCAACGAGTTGACGTAACGCAAACATTGATCTCACTGTTACGTATAAATTAGATGAGATTGTAAACAAATGTGTCTGGATTTATGAAATTAGATGATTTAAACCTCTTTCGACTCGTCGTTGAAAATGGGAGCTACACCGCAACATCGCGCAAGACTATGATTCCGGTTGCGACCATCACACGACGCATCCAAGCCTTAGAAGATTCTTTGAACCTTAGGCTTCTCAATAGACACGCGCGTAAACTTTCTTTAACAGAGGCAGGCGAACGTTTCTTCAATGAATGCTCTCCGCTGTTGCAACGTCTCTCTTCTACTGCAGAAGAGTTAACTGACGTGTGCAAAGGCGCTTCCGGTAAGATTCGTATTACGGCACCCTCAAACCTGACCAAGCGCATGATGATGCCAATGTTCAGTGAATTCATGATTCAATACCCTGATATCAATATTGAGCTGATGATGAACAACCAAGCGGATCAGCTGGATCCAACGGAGTGGGACGTAATTTTCCGAGTCGGCCCTCAGCGTGATTCAAGCCTAATCGCTCGAAAAATCAGTGAAGTCAAAGATATTCTTATCGCGAGCCCTGAGTACTTAGCGAAGAACCCAGCTCCAAGCCATGCTGAAGAGCTAGCGAACCATTCGCTACTCAAAGGCTACCCGCTGATTAAGTGGCAGCTGAGTAATTCGAATGAAGAGACGGTGGTGAATAGCGAGAAAGGCCGTTTCAACGCCAATGCGCTTAATGTCGTAAGACAAGCGTGCTCAGAAGGCCTAGGTATCACCCTGATGCCTGACGTGATGATTCGTGAATACATTGAAGATGGCAGCTTAGTGCAAGTCTTAGAAGACTGGAGCGCTAACCCTCGTGATATTTACATGCTTTATAACCACAAAGACCATCTACCAGAGAAAGTGAGATTGTTTATTGATTTTGTGATCGCATACCACATTCATTAAGGTCAATCCCCTTCTCTATAAACAAAAAACCAGAGCCGATGCTCTGGTTTTTTATTTTCTGTATCGCTAGCGAAACTCTGTATGACTAACGAAACGCTAGTTAAGCGCCTTCGTTGTGTAACTCTAAGTTAGCAAGATCTTGTTGAATCTCACGCTGAACCTTTGAGTCGTCATTACGCAAAGAGTCTAGGAAATCTAGGTACACTTGGTCGATATCGCCCGTTACATACTCGCCGTTAAATACAGAAGTATCAAAACGAGAGATGTCTTGATTGCCCATGCCCACTGCAGAAATCAGATCTGGTAGCGTTTGGAAAATCAAGGCGTCTGCGCCAATCTGCTTACAAATCGTTTCGTTATCACGACCATGAGCAATCAACTCTGTCGCGCTCGGCATATCAATGCCGTAAACGTTAGGGAAGCGAACCTCTGGAGCAGCTGAAACCATGAAGACCTTATTTGCGCCAGAATCACGAGCCATCTCAATGATCTGCTCTGATGTTGTGCCGCGAACGATAGAATCGTCAACCAGAAGAACGTTCTTACCTTTAAACTCAGAGCGAATTGCGTTGAGCTTACGGCGAACCGACTTCTTACGTTGTTGCTGACCTGGCATGATGAATGTGCGGCCAACATAGCGGTTTTTCACGAAACCTTGACGGTATGGCTTATTGATCGCTTGAGCGATTCGTAGCGCAATATCGTTTGATGTTTCAGGGATTGGAATAACTACATCAATGTCTAAGTCTGCGTACTCTTCTTTAATACGCATACCAAGCATCTCACCCATCTCAACGCGTGCGCTGTAAACCGAGATTTTGTCGATGAATGAATCTGGGCGTGCAAAGTATACAAACTCAAAGATACATGGGTTTAGTTGTGGGTTGTCTGCACATTGCTTAGTGAAAAGCTCACCGTCAAACGTTGCGTAGATAGCTTCACCTGGTGCTACGTCGCGCATGAAGTCGAAACCAACAGCATCGAGTGCTACCGATTCAGACGCAACCATGTACTCTGTTTTACCTTGAACTTCACGCTTACCAAGACACAATGGACGAATACCATGTGGGTCACGGAATGCGATCATACCGTGGCCGATGATCATCGCCGTTACGGCGTAAGCACCACGAATTGTACGATGCACATTTGCCACAGCGCGGAAAACGTCATCTGAAGTTACGTTACCTTTAACAGTATCGATCTCATGAGCTAATACGTTCAGTAGAACTTCAGAGTCAGAGGTTGTGTTTACATGACGACGGTCTTTTTCGAACAACTTCTCACGAACTTCGTTTGCGTTCGTCAGGTTACCGTTGTGCGCCAACGTAATGCCAAAAGGAGAGTTTACGTAGAAAGGCTGAGCTTCAGACGCACTTGAACTACCCGCAGTAGGATAACGAACATGGCCAATACCAACTTCACCTTGTAGGCGCTGCATGTGTTTTGCTTCAAAAACATCTTTTACTAAACCGTTCGCCTTACGCAGACGGAAACGATTGCTTTCTATGGTACAAATACCAGCGGCATCTTGGCCACGATGCTGCAATACCGTTAAAGCGTCATAAATAGACTGGTTTACAGGTGTTGAACCCACGATTCCAACAATACCACACATGTCCTAATCCTCGATTTTTCGACATTAACTGGCGCTAGAGCGCGCCAGATAAGAAACTAGATGTTGCTTGTAAATGCTCGAAGAACGGCGCAATGATTCGACTAAATTCTGGAACCAATTGCGAATTCTTCCACCACTCAGAACTTGGGAATGCAGTAAACGCATCCATGAAAAACAACACTGCAGAAACAATCAAAACACCACGTAAGCCACCAAAGACGACACCGAGGATTCTGTCTGTACCTGACAGGCCTGTTTTCTGAACTAGTTGACCGATGACATAGTTAACTAAGGCACCCACAACTAACGTTGCAACAAACAATGCTGCTATCGCAGTTCCGTTTCGAAACATCTCATCTTCGATATTGGTGAAGTACATCGCTAATTTAGCGTAGTACTGGCTAGCAATAAAAAATGCTCCAAACCAAATAACGAGTGACAAGGCTTCTTTAGCGAAACCACGAACTAAACTGATCACGGCAGAGAAGCCGATCACGCCTAAAATGACAAAATCTAACCAATTCATGAATTCTTCATCTTAAGTTGGCGCGCATTTTAACAGAAAAAATGCTGACGCAAACGTTTTCTTATGGATTTAACGGTTTAAATTTGAGCAACTGGCCTTTTGAACCCGTAATTTTTTCTAATTCCTTAATTTGTCGCTCAAGTTTGGATTTAGAGACATCCGGGCCAATAATTACTCGCGTAAAAGTTTTTTCTTGCTTGGTGTGAGCCTGATAACCGCGCTTTTGCAGATCCTTAACAACGTTTTTTGCGTTGTCAGCATTCTTCAAAGCCATCAATTGAATAATCCAAGCACTGTCTTGGTATTCATTTTTTTCAGGTACCGGCTTAACCACAACTGCCACTTTGTCTGCTTCTTTATCATTAGAAGAAGACGCGGTTTGCGTGTTTGAATTATCAGTACGACCACTTTCAACCACTTGCTCAACCGGAGAATCCGGTAGCGCTATCTGATCTTCAACGGGATCGAGTACTTCAAACACTTCAACATTACTATCAAGCTCAGGCTTAATTGGAATGCTTGCAAACTCTTCTTTGTAGTGGAGCTTCTTACCATCTAGTACATCGGGCAATACAATCACGCCAATGGCCACTAAAATGATGGTGCCGACTAACCGGCTTTGGAATTTACTTGCCATTTAGTTTCCTTTTTTCTGCCAATGCTCCAACACTTCACCCACTGTATGGAAAGAACCGACAACCAACACAACATCGTCACCTTTAACAGAAGCTAAAGCCGCTTCAAACGCTACAACAGGGTTTGAATACCGCTCTACACCTTCAGGTAAGCTTTGACACAATTCAGCGGCTGTTGCGGCTCGTGGGCCGTTCAGCGAAGCTGGGTACCAATGTGTTGTTATTGGAGCTAATACTTCCAATGTCGCGGGGATATCTTTGTCATGAAGCATGGCGACTACAACGTGTAAATTTTTGCCTGCATACTTCTTCGCGACTTGCTGCGCAAAGTACTCAGCAGAATGCGGGTTGTGTGCTACATCAAGCACAATCACCGGTTGTTCGCTAATTTGCTGCATACGCCCAGGAAGCTGCGCATTCTTCATGCCGTTAACCACGTTCACGTCGCTAATACTAAGCTCTGATGTGCCCAATGCCATCAACGCTGTTGCAGCGTTAGGTAACGGCAGGCTTGGAATAGGTAGCGATTCTAGTTGGAATGCACCACTGCGCCAGTTCCACGTATCACCGTCAACATCATAAGTGTATTGAATACCGACTTGGTAGAACTCAGCCTTAATGTCATCAGCGTGCGCTGCAACCGTAGCCGGTGGCTTGGGTTGACCACAGATAGCGGGTTTACCGCTACGATAAATGCCCGCTTTCTCAAAACCAATCACATTGATGTCATCACCTAGCCAGTCAACATGGTCGACAGCCAAACTAGTAATCACAGAAACATCATGCTCAACGATATTGGTCGCGTCTAAACGCCCGCCTAAACCCACTTCTAAAAGCACAACATCAACCGCTTCAGTTTGAAATGCACGTAACGCCGCTAAAGTGCCATATTCGAAAAAACTCAGGCTGATTTCGCCACGCTCTTTCTCAATGAAATCGAAAGACTGAACCATCTTTTCATCAGATAGATCTTGGCCGTTGATACGAACACGTTCGTTATAGCGAATTAAGTGAGGAGAGCTGTAGACACCAACTGAGTAACCAGCGTCCAATAGAATCGCTTCCATCAGTGCACATGTTGAGCCTTTGCCATTGGTTCCGGCAACAGTAATAACATGTTGAGCAGGTTTGGTGAGGTTTGCCTTAGAGGCGACGGTCTGAACTCGGTCTAATCCAAGATCAATAGCGCTTGTGTGGATGTTTGATAAATAATCAAGCCACATCTCCAAAGAGGATGTGGCTTGAGGAATAGGTTGTTGACTCATCTAACTCATAACCATAATTAAGTTGGTTTGTTAGAAGGTACTTTACCCTTTTTCTGGCGCTTCTGGTACTTCATAAGTAGCTTCATTCGGTGAATCGTTCACAGAAACTACTAATGGTGAAGGCTGGTTGGTCATTTTAGCAACAAGGCTTGCAACGCGCTGACGCATCTCACGACGGTCAACAATCATGTCGATAGCACCGTGGTCTAATAGGAACTCACTGCGTTGGAAACCTTCAGGAAGGTCTTCACGTACCGTTTGTTCGATTACACGACGTCCAGCAAAACCGATCAGTGCTTTTGGTTCACCAATATTGATATCGCCAAGCATTGCCAAACTTGCAGAAACACCACCCATTGTTGGATCAGTCATAACTGAAACAAACGGTAGGCCTTTCGCAGATAAACGCTCAAGCGCAGCACTGGTTTTCGCCATTTGCATTAGAGACATCAATGCCTCTTGCATACGAGCACCACCACTTGCAGAGAAACACACTAAACCACAGTTGTTCTCGATAGCAGCATCTACCGCTTTCACGAAACGAGCACCAACAACAGAACCCATTGAGCCGCCCATGAATGAGAATTCAAAAGCACACGCTACGATAGGTAAACCCAATAGTTCGCCTTTCATTGCAACTAATGCGTCTGTTTCACCACTGTTCTTTTGAGCAGCAGAGATACGTTCTTTGTAACGCTTAGAGTCTTTAAACTTCAGCTTGTCTTGTGGCTCAAGATCAGCACCTAGTTCAACACGCTCACCTTTGTCTAGGAATGTATCCAGACGACGACGTGCTTTCATGCGCATGTGATGGTCACATTTTGGACATACTTCTAGGTTACGCTCTAGTTCAGCATGGTACAGAACCTGCTCACAAGAAGTACATTTCGTCCAAACACCCTCAGGGATAGACGCTTTACGAGATGTTACGATGTTGCTTTTTTCTAAAATCTTTTCAAGCCAACTCATGGAAGACCTTTTTGTTTCGATTCTTCCGCTTGATTGCGAAAGAAATAAATTTGGGAATTATGCGTGGGAATTAAAGCACATAAAACAGCGACTGTAGATAAAAAACTGGTTGTACCTATTTTCTGGGACTATCTTACGCACTAAACCGTAATAATTTTTGAACCTAAGTCTCACATTTAGTTCAAATTATCCGGTAAAAATAGAGGACCAATTGGCTCTCGTGGTAGCTCAAAATGTTCAGGATAATCAACATCCACCAGATACAAACCTTCCGCTTTTGCAGTTGCGCCGGCTACTTTTCGATCTTTAGCTTCTAAAAGCCACTGGATCCACTCTGGTTTCTGCTCACCTTTACCTACGGCAATAAGGCTACCCGTAATATTCCTCACCATGTGGTGAACAAACGCATTCGCTTTAATATCGATCACAATGTAGTGTCCATGACGAGTCACGTTCAAGTGAATCATGTTTCTCCATGGGCTACGAGATTGACAGTGTGTTGCCCTGAACGAAGTGAAGTCATTCTCACCAAGTAAGTACTGACCCGCTTCATGCATTTTTTTCTCATCAAGATGACCATGATAATGGCTCACACCTGAATTCAAAATGCCTGGGCGTAGTGCATGGTTAAAGATAATGTAGCGATAACGGCGGGCAGTAGCCGAGAAACGAGCATGGAAATCCTCATTCACTTCTGTCGCCCAACGAACCGCAATATCTTTTGGCATGTTGGCATTCGCGCCCATTGTCCATGCCACCATTTTACGATCGACATTAGTTTCAAAGTGAACGACTTGTCCCGTACCGTGAACACCGGCATCTGTACGACCTGCGCACATAACTTCTACAGGGTGATTCGCGACAACTGAAAGAGCCTTTTCCAATTCTTCTTGGACACTTTTCACGTCTCGTTGGCGCTGCCAACCAAAGTAGTGGGTACCGTTATATTCAATACCTAAAGCAATTTTCATGTTCTTGTTCTCTTTGAAAATGGGCGAGAAGTATATACGGAAATCAGTGCTAGCCCAAATAGGATGGGGCTAAAACTTCAATAAACAATCAGCATCGACCGAGACGATGCTGTTGAAAAACCAAATGAAACGATAGCGCTCTGTATCGCCTTAAAATAAAGGGTAGCCAACGCTACCCTTTCTGATTTGTAAATTTATCGACCGTTTAACGTATCGATAAGATTTTTTGCCTCTCGACGAATATCATCGCTGCCGTCAACGATTGCCTCTTCTAGAAGCTTAATTGCCCCTTGCGAGTCACTCATCTCGATGTAGATTTTGGCCAAATCAAGCTTACCCGCAGCTTCTGCATTGCTGTCGACATCATAATTGCCAATATCACCGATAACATCAGGGAATTCGTTAAGACCCACATCCAGTTTAAGCTCTTCATCGTCTGGATTAATGACTTCTTCACCTTCTTGCTCGACTTGAGCCATTAGCTCATCAATCGTCATGTACTGCTTATCACGACTGTTGCCTGATTCGGTTAGATTGTCTTGTTCAGCCCAATTCTCTTCTTTGATTTTCGGTTCAGCTTGCTGTTCAGCCGATGCCCAAATCTCTTGTTGGTCATCAGGCACATCATTATGCATGCTCGATTGTTGTTCTGGCGCTAGGTTAAAGCCTTTCCAGTCTTCGCCGCCGACTTCAAGCATGGCGTCAATATCTAACCCTGCGCTATCAATCGAAGTTGCGTCCAATGGCTTATCGAACATGTTGTCGACAGAGTCTTGAACATCTTCAGAAAGCAACTCAGCTAATGCTGTCTCATCAAAGTCATCAAAGCCTTCTAGTGGCTCGTCTTGAACCGCTGCAGGCGTTGAGTTTGGCTCTGAAGCCGCGCTCAGTGATTCTTCTGGCTGTGCAAAACCAGCCGGTTCAGAGTCTTCAGCATTCGAGAAATCATCAGCCTGACTATAGCTCTGCGGATTTGAGAACAGATCATGCAACGCATCTTGCTCTTCGCCTTGTGGGCTGAAAGAAGTCAGTGGTGTTGGCTTATCAGCAAACGCATCAGAGATGGCTTCATCTTCACCATATTCCGGTAAATCAAACTCATCGAACTCTACGCCTTCATCTTCCGCCACCGGCTCGGCATTGCTTTGCTCAATATCATCTAAAACAGAGTCTGCTTTTGCGCTTTCTTCATCGTACTCCGGAAGATCAAGGTCATCGAACTCGAACTTCTCTGTGTCAGGCGCTAAGTCTTGCTCTAACTGTGCTTCATCTGGTTCACTCACCACTTCCGCTAACGCATCGTCTTCACCAAACTCTGGTAGTTCGAAGTCATCAAGCGAGAATTCTTCTTCGCTTTCTGGTTTCGCAGTTTCAACTTGTGGTGCAGCATCTAACTGAGGCTCAGCGGTAGGTTGCGATTCAACACTTGATTGAGAGTCTATAGCAGGCGTTGCTGGCTCTGTTGTTGATTCAGCATCAGCTTCCGCTAGTGCGTCTTCTTCACTAAACTCTGGTAAGTCGAAATCATCAAACGAAAACTCTTCGTCGTCTTGCGCCTGAGCTATAACTTGGGCTTCAGTTTGAGGCTCAACACTTGGTTGAGCATCAATAGTTGGCGTTACTGGTTCTGGTGTTGATTCAGCATCAGCTTCCGCTAGTGCATCTTCTTCATTAAACTCTGGCAATTCGAAGTCATCAAACGAGAATTCTTCTTCGCCTTCTTGTCCTAGAACTTCAGCTTGTTCTGCTACTTCCGCTTGTGGTGTAGCTTCAACTTTCGGTTCAGCGACAGGTGTCACTAGCTCTGGTGTTACGTCAGTTTCCGCTAATGCTTCTGGTTCAGACGCCTCATCTTCAATCAGCCAATCATCGTCTTCTGGCACACCAAATTCATTTGGAATGATCTCTGGCATGTTTGCAGCACGAACTGGCTCTGGCTCTGGCTCTGGCTCTGGCTCTGGCTCTGGCTCTGGCTCTGGCTCTGGCTCTGGCTCTGGCTCTGGCTCTGGCTCTGGCAAGGATTCAACGACATCTTCAAGCTGATCGCTACCTTGGATTTTCGGTTCAAAGTCAAAATCAGAGTCAATGTTCGCTGGCGACTCTACATCGTCGATGGCTTCAGCTAACCAGTCTTCAACCGTTTCTTCTTCATCTTCAGAGATATCGTTCAAAGACGATGGCGAAGCTTGCTCTTGTACGTCGGCTTCTTTCGGCTCTGGTTCTTGTTGTGCGGTTTCTTCTTTAACTCGCTCTTCAAAATCTGGTTTGTCAAAATCAGAATTCTCAGATAACAGCGAGTCGATATCCAGTTCATCATCTTCAACCGATGATGCGGTTTCTTGCGCTGATACTTCGTCGCTGTCTAAAAGAGACGCTTGCTCTGGTTCAACCGTATTGTCAATTGATGGTTCAACAGGCTCTTCTATTGCTGGCAACAAATCATTGTCATCAGAAGTCATTAACTCATCAATCAACGCTTCGTCTGTTGTTTCTAGCGAGTCATCAAGCAAAGCATCCGTTGCCGGTGCGACACCGAACAAATCATCGATAAAACCATCACGATTAAAGGCTTCATCATTTTCTGGCTTAATGTCAGAACTTTCTTGAGTCATTTCAGAATCTAACGATTCATCAGTAACGACTTCAGGTTGTGGTGTTTCACTAATGTCCGGATCTTGCTCAGGCTCACCTTCAGAGGTTAACGGAGTAAGCTCAACGTCTGAGTCCTTTTCAGGCTCCTCATTGGCGTTGTCCAAACCAAAGGCTGCGTCTAACTCTTTATCAAACGTCTTATCTTCAGATTCAAGCTCGTCTTCAATGCCACTTGTCAGTAAGTCATCAAATGGGTCTAGAGATTCTGATTTTGATGCATCCGCTAAAAGCTCATCATCTGACAATTCACTATCAAGGAAATCATCCAATAAGTCGGTACTTTCGGCGTCGAGTTCGAAATCATCCTCGTCAGAGTCACCTATTAATTCATCCAAGGTTTCCGTGCTGTCTTCTGCGATGTTGAGGTCATCATCGGTCGATAAACCAGAAAGCTCTTCAAGCTCAGACAGAGAATCAAAGCCAAGAGGTTCGCTTTCAGACTCATCATCCGAATCGTCCCCTAGCATCTCATCAAGAAGGTCTGTCGAGTTACTTAGGTCTACGTCATCGCCTGCCAGTTGCTCATCAAGCAGATCAACGCTGTCTTGAGGTTCTTCATTTACGATGGGCTTATCGAACTGAGACAGAATGTTTTCGATATCATCATCAGACGCCAAACCACTGTTTAGGTTAGTGGCAATCTCATCGTCGCTATCGAGGTTGAAAGGGTCATTCGCTTGATCGTTCTGAGCAGCAACTTGGGCAAAGATGTCATCAATATCATCATTCGCTGTCGGTGAAGCTGGCTCAGGGGACTGTTGTTCAGAGATTAGAGCATCAATATCAAAATCGTCATTGCTCAAATCAACAGGCTTAGTCTCACTTTGTTGCTCAGAGATAAGCGCATCGATGTCAAAATCATCGCTTGCTGGTGTTTCAGTGCTAGAAGGCGAATCACTTTGCTCTTCCGAAATCAGAGCATCAATATCGAAGCTGTCGTCATCTTCGTCATCAAGAGCAAACAGATCATCTAATAAAGATTGGTCTAGCTCGTTGGAACCGAGATCTTCAGTTTCAGACTCTTGAGATAGTAAAGCTTCAATGTCATCAGCAGACATTGCGTTATCATCAGAAAGATCAAAGTCGACATCATCAGTATCGACGGCGCTTTCCGCTGTTTTGTCTAGCGCACGTTCCATCTCTTCAAGGCCAAGCGCTTTCTCTTCGCCATTAACACTAATGCCGTTGCTGCTGTCTAAATCTAGATCGTCGAAGTTGGTGTCTAAATCACCGTTTTCGCCAATGCTAGCAAACGGGTCATCGTCTTCACCATCTAGATTGAAATCGAGATCAGATTCATCTAAACCAGCAAAGACATCATCCTCTTCGGCTAGCGCTTGATCGTCAAACAGCTTGTTGGCGTCATCTTCCGTACCAAACAAGTCATCATCTAAAGACAGCTCGTTAAGGTCGTCCATCTCGTCGCCCAATGTAATAGGTGCAACGGTACTTGGTTCTGGCTGGAGCGGTTGTTCTTGAGTCGTCTGCTGTTGCTCATCATTTTTAGAACGACGGCCTAACAGCATCACAACGATCAAACCAATGAGCAGACCTGGAATAATCGCAAGAGCCGCCACTAACCAACCATTCGATAACAGTTCATCCATGACACTTGGTGCCATCTTTTCAATTTCGGCGTTCTTTCTGCGCTCTTCATCAAGCAGCTTTTCCACTTCGCTACGAATGCGGTCTTCATCACTGAGCTCTGTTTTTAGCTCATCCACTTCCGATTGAACATTCGATAACATCAAACGAAGTTGGTGATTTTTCTCTTCAAGTGACAGCAGTTCAGTTTCTGAAAGCTCTAGCTGCTTCTCTAACTTGTTCATCTCTTGGGTTGGTGCAGATTGAGCTAGAGATGATTGAGTTGGAGACAATGGCTTTTTAGCAGTTTCAGTAGTGCTTACTTGCTTAGCAGGAGTAACATTTTTTGCATCAGAACTCGGCGCTTTGGGTTTTGAAGCGACAGGCTTACTTGCAGGAGCATCAAGCTTAGCAAGATGTGAGTTCATGATGTTGATAGCTTGCTGCGTCGAGCTTGCACGTGCTTGCTCTAAAGAAGGCACGCGTAGATTGCTCGCAGGCAGCAGGCTATGGATATTCTGGTTTTCAAACGCTTGTGGGTTTAAGCGATAAATAGCCAACAGAGTTTGTTGGACTGAAACGGAGTTATCAGGGCGTAACTTTGAGGCAATAGACCACAATGTTTCTGAGCCGCGAGTTGGACCATAGAAACGTGAAGGCTCAGCGCTATTTGATTGCGCTCTTTGAAGTGGTTCTGAAAACGTAGGCGCTGATTGTATCTGGCCATTAGGCCCTACAACTCGAATGGAATCTGCACGAACAACGGAAATCTGAGTCGCAATGATAAAGGCAAAAGGCATTAACCACGGCTTGAAAATTTGAAACATAAAAGGCTCAGCTAGGTGCTTAAATTCGGAAAAGTGATGATCTATTAAATATATCGGATAAATGACGTAAAACTATAGAGATGAAAACAAAAAATGTGTTGCAGCAACAATATTCGCAGCAATTTCACACAATTTGACTAACAATATTTTTAATCGATTAAAAAAGCCCCACTAAAGAGTGAGGCTTTTTTATCAAAGCAATAAAGCTTAGAAGTAATCGCGAATCAGAACTTCAGCGATTTGAACTGCGTTTGTTGCTGCGCCTTTACGAACGTTATCAGCGACAACCCACATGTTTACGCCACTGTGATGGCTGATGTCGTTACGAATACGACCAACCATTACGTGGTCTTTACCACCTGCATCACGAACTTGAGTTGGGAAGTCTAGCGCTTGGAATACTTCAACACCTTCTGTGTTCTCTAGAAGCTGAACCACTTGCTCTGCACCGATTGGTGCGCGAGTTTCAATGTGTAGAGATTCTGCGTGACCGTAAAATACTGGTACGCGGACACAAGTCGGGTTCACTGTGATTGAAGAGTCAGCAAAGATTTTTTGAGTTTCCCAAACCATCTTCATCTCTTCACGCGTGTAGCCGTTCTCTGTAAATTCATCGATTTGAGGAATACAGTTGAAAGCGATTTGTTGTGAGAACGCTGAGTTTTCAGCTGGCATACCGTTAAGAAGCTTAGCCGTTTGACCCGCTAGCTCATCGATACCTGGCTTACCCGCACCAGACACAGATTGGTAAGTTGAAACGTTAATACGCTCAAGGCCCACTTCATCGTGAATTGGTTTTAGCGCTACTACCATTTGGATAGTCGAGCAGTTAGGGTTCGCGATGATGTTACGGTTACGGAACTCAGCAATCGCTTCAGGGTTCACTTCAGGCACAACCAGAGGAACATCGTATTCGTAACGGAAGCGTGATGTGTTATCGATGACAACCACACCTTCATCAGCCGCAATTGGAGCCCAACGCTCTGAAAGCTCGCTACCTGCAGAGAAAAACGCAATATGTACTTGAGACCAATCGAAGTCTTCTACGTTTTGTACTTGTATTGTTTTGCCGTTAAAACGGGAAGTTTTGCCTTCACTACGTTCACTTGCTAGTAAGTGCATTTCACCGACAGGGAATTTACGCTCTTTAAGTACTTCAAGAATGGTTTCACCAACCGCACCAGTCGCACCTAAAATAGCAATATTAAATTCTTGGCTCATTGTTTCTCTCTTTTATAAAGTTGGCTTTACCATAAAACCGAGTTTAGATAACGGCGTTAAATTACAAGATTCGTCGCCCGTTAACTCGACTGCACTGTACTCTCTGCGGTCCCAATATTCTTTACGCATCTTGTCAAAAGAACCCGGCGTAACGATATTGCGACGGAATAAGGCGTCGTCTTTGCGCACATCATAGATCAACTGAGTCAAATTGTGCAGTGTTGCTTCATCCCAAGCTCTATCTAATTTCATTTGAGGTACAGGCGCTGTCGGCAATAAGTCGCTTGCATACGCACGCTGTTCAGTACCTAAAAATTCACAATAACTGTTGAAGATCATCGTGGTACCACGCGCTTTACCTTCTAAACCGTAGCCCGCTACGTGAGGCGTTGCAAAAGCGAGTAACGGAAGAAGCTCAAAGTCGACTTCAGGTTCAAACTCAAACACATCAAGCACTGCAGTGAAACCATCGGCTTTTTGCAGGCGAGCTTTTAGCGCTTGGTTATCAACCACAGGACCGCGAGCTGCATTAATCAGGATTTGATCAGCACGTAAGTTGTTCAGCACTTGCTCACTGATCAAGTGATGCGTTGGATACTCACCCGTCTTAGTGATTGGCGTGTGTAATGTAATAACGTCTGATTGTTCAAGCAGTGTCTCTAATTCAGTAAACTCACGAGTATCACCCTCTTGTTGTTTTAGAGGGTCGTTCAGCAGAACTTTGATACCAATACCTTCAAGGCACTTCGCTAAGTAGCTACCTACCTGACCACAACCGATAATACCGACCGTTTTATCGAATACAGAGAAGCCTTGTTGCTGCGCAAGTACCATCATTGCGCTGAAGGCATACTCAGCGACACCCACCTTGTTACAGCCAGGCGCTGCAGTAAAGAAAATGCCACGCTCTTTCATCAATGCTTGGTCGACATGGTCCATACCTGCCGTCGCAGTGCCGACAAACTTTAGCTTATTGGCTTTGCTAATCAATGACTCATTCACCTTGGTGACAGAGCGAATCATCAATGCGTCTACGTCAACTAGGTCGTCAGCTGTTAATGTGCGACCAGACTTCATTGTCACTTCCCCTAGCTGGCTAAAAAGCGCTTCAGCGTAAGGCATATTTTCGTCGATTAAGATTTTCATTTGGCGAGTACTTTTGTTGGGGTCTATCGACCTAAATGTGAATTGAAATGATTGTGCAAAATTCCACACACGGTGTCGAGTAGCAATTGGAATACATTATAAATAAAGGGCTGAATCACCTAACCTTGGCAGACAAGAACCGAAACCAGAGTGAACACCCAAGATCAAACGGCTAAAACGAAAAATGCCCGATTGAATAAACAATCGGGCAAACATCCAGAACAAAAGGATCCTATCTCGCTCTCCAGGAGACAGAGTCTTGCGTCTGTTCAACCAGTACTAACCAAAGTCAGTACTGGTCAAGCTCTGGAAACCTTTCAATCTCTAAACCCAGATTTAAAAACTATGTTCAAAAAACACGTTTACCAACCTGCGTCTAAAAACTTTGTTCTGATGGTCATTATTACTGGGTGACCTGTGCGTGTTGAATCGGCACTAGCGCAACCCTTTAACGATTAACCTTGTCTCTGTAACTCAAGCTTAAGTTAAGCTTGGTACTTTTTGATTACTAGCGTTGCGTTCGTACCGCCGAAACCAAAACTGTTAGACATAACTGTAGTTAGCTCTTGATCACGAGCTTCAGTTACGATGTCTAGGCCAGCAGCAGCTTCGTCTAGGTTCGAAACGTTAATGCTTGGAGCGATAAAGCCGTTATCTAGCATTAGCGTTGAGTAAATAGCTTCGTGTACGCCAGCAGCACCTAGAGCGTGACCTGTCATCGCTTTAGTTGCAGAAATTGCTGGGCTGTTGCCACCGCCATTGCCTTGAGAGAAAACTTCTTGGATAGCGCCTAGCTCTTTAACGTCGCCAACTGGAGTTGAAGTACCGTGAGTGTTCACGTAATCAACGCCATCAACGTTTTGCATCGCCATCTTCATACAACGAACCGCACCTTCACCAGAAGGAGCAACCATGTCGTAGCCATCTGAAGTTGCGCCGTAGCCTACGATTTCACCGTAGATTTTTGCGCCACGAGCAACAGCGTGCTCAAGCTCTTCAATAACTAGCATGCCGCCGCCACCAGAGATAACGAAACCGTCACGGTCAGCATCGTAGGTACGAGAAGCCAATTCTGGAGTGTCGTTGTACTTAGTAGAAAGTGCGCCCATTGCGTCGAACATCATAGTCAGAGACCAATCCAGTTCTTCACCGCCACCAGCGAATACAACGTCTTGCTTACCAAGTTGGATAAGCTCCATTGCGTGACCAATACAGTGTGCAGATGTCGCACATGCAGAGCTCATAGAGTAGTTCACACCACGGATTTTGAAAGGAGTTGCTAGACAAGCAGAAACCGTAGAAGCCATTGTACGTGGAACCATGTATGGACCAACGCGCTTCACGCCTTTCTCACGGATGATGTCTACCGCGTTTACTTGGTTTAGAGATGAAGCACCACCTGAACCCGCAACGATACCCGTGCGGTCATTAGATACTTGATCTTCAGTTAAGCCAGAATCAGCAATTGCTTGCTCCATTGAAAGATAAGCGAATGCCGCTGCATCACCCATAAAGCGCATTTTTTTGCGATCGATATGGTCAGCAGGGTTCATTTTTAGGTTACCCCATACTTGAGAGCGCAA
The DNA here is from genome assembly GCF_013114515.1 of Vibrio sp. AIC-3. Classification (NCBI taxonomy): domain Bacteria; kingdom Pseudomonadati; phylum Pseudomonadota; class Gammaproteobacteria; order Vibrionales; family Vibrionaceae; genus Vibrio; species Vibrio sp. AIC-3. Next base: position 358,213 of record NZ_VTXG01000001.1, read on the forward strand.
GCCATTTTCCTTGAACTGCTCTGAAGCGGTAATACCAGATTTACCCTCTTTCAGTGATGCTAAAACTTCTTCGACGTTGTTACCGATACTTGAAACAATACCCATACCGGTGATTACGACTCGTTTCATGTGACATTCCTATAATTCTAAATTCAGCTAGATGATAACTAAGAAGCCTAACAAAAGTGGTCAGCTTTCCTAGAAATTCGTACAATCCCTACCAACATATCGCTTCAAATCACAAAATGATAGATTTTATGACTTCAATTACTAATGCAGAACTGGAATGGAATGAGTCTGGCACGCCAGTTTCAGACCAATTTGACGACGTTTACTTCTCTAATGTTAACGGTTTAGAAGAAACTCGCTACGTCTTTTTAAAACAAAACCACCTTCCAGAGCGTTGGGTTGAACATCAACAACGCCGTTTTGTGATAGCTGAAACCGGTTTTGGTACAGGTTTGAACTTTCTCGCAGTCTGGCAATGGTTCGATGCTTTTATTAAAGATAACCCACAAGCGATGACCAAAGAGTTACATTTCATCAGTTTTGAAAAATATCCTCTCAATAAAGAGGATCTCATCAAAGCGCACCAATCGTGGCCAGAATTAGCGGAGTATGCGACACAACTCCAAGAACACTACCCTATCGCCCTGCCTGAATGTCACCGTATTGTGCTCGGTGATGGTGCGATCACGCTTGATTTGTGGTTTGGTGATATTAAAGATTGTATGCCAAACGTGCCGACCCCGCATGAAGGTTTGGTCGATGCATGGTTCTTAGACGGTTTTGCGCCAAGTAAGAACCCAGAGATGTGGAATCAAAACCTATTCAACGGCATGGCTAAACTGGCAAAACAAGATTGTAGCTGCGCCACTTTCACCGCCGCGGGTTTTGTTCGCCGTGGTTTAATCGAAGCTGGCTTTGCGATGAAAAAAGTCAAAGGCTTTGGTACTAAGCGAGAAATGATTGCAGGCCGACTTGGCGAAAAGCACGCTCACACCAATATCAAACCTTGGTATGGCCTCGCTCAACACAATGATTCACAAGACATAGCTATTATTGGTGGTGGTGTAGCCAGTGCTGCACTTACAAAAACCTTAAGCCGTCGTGGTAAAAACATCACCCTTTATTGTGAACACCCACAAGCTGCGGGTAATGCCTCTGGCAATAATCAAGGTGCGATTTACCCGTTATTGAGTGAAGCGACATCGAACGTGTCTCGCGTGTTTGGCCCAGGGTTACTGTTTGCTCGTCAATTTATTAATCAAGCGGCTCACTCTGTTCAATTTGATCACAGCTGGTGTGGCGTGAACATTTTGATGTGGGATCAAGGCTCCACTAAAAAACTCAACCGCATGTTGGAAGGCAATTTCCACACAGATTTGATTCAGCGTTTAACGCCAGAGCAAGCCAACGAAAAGATTGGTTTACCAGTCGATAAAGAGAGTGTTTACTTTCCACTGGGTGGGTGGCTAAGCCCTCTTCAGCTTACTCAAGGTTTGATTGGTAAGTTAGAAGAGACCAACCAAGTGAGCGCACACTATCAACACCAAGTTACGCAACTTGAATGGTTAGAAGCAGAGCAGCAATGGTTGCTGACGATTGAGACACCTCAAGGTGAAATTCAAACCAAGCACGATCAAGTGGTTGTCGCGAATGGACACAAGTTCACCCAATTTGAACAAACTCGCCCCGTACCTCTGACACCAGTTAAAGGGCAAGTGAGTCATATCCCGACTACAGAGAATCTCAGCCAGTTAAAAACGGTATTGTGCTTTGATGGCTATTTGACGCCACAGAACCCCAACAATGGTCATCACTGTATTGGTGCGAACTACGACAAAACCAATATCGACCAAGAATTTGATATTGAGGTTCAGCAGCACAATGGCGAGCGCCTACATGGGTCACTACCAGACCAAGCATGGACAAAAGATGTCGATACCAGTGACAACTTAGCGCGCCAAGGTATCCGAAGCGTAAGCCGTGACCACCTTCCGTTTGTCGGAAACGTTGGTGACTTTGAAGCCATTAAGGAGCAGTACCAAGATCTCCACAACTTCAACCCGCAGCGTGACTCGGTTGAGGATGTAGAAACGGTAACAAGCTTCCCTAACCTTTATTGCTTTATCGGACTGGGTTCACGTGGTTTGAGCTCTGCACCATTATTGGCTGAAGTATTAGCATCACAGATCTGTGGCGACCCGCTGCCCTTGCCTGTTGATGTGCTTGAGGCGATTCACCCAAGTCGAATGTGGGTACGCAGACTGCGTAAAGGTAAGGCATTAACGGCTGGATGGGTTGCTGACAAGCATTCTAAATCAAAGCCGTAGTTTCTAGTTCAGCTATTTTGAACATCTGAAATTTCTGAATATCTGAAACTAATAAGTTAAAAGCTAAAAAGCCCGAGTTCATTGTGTCGCTCGGGCTTTTTGTTATTCGTGTTGCTCTAAACTGATGTTCTAAACGAAGCTGTATTTACAGCTTAGCAACCGCGTCTTTAATCTGTAGAACGATCTCTTCGTTGCTGATAGAACCAGATTCAAAATCAAAGTTATCGTAGAAGCTTGGTACTGAAACTGACGCTTGCACGTTTCCACCGAAGTAAGGTGCAGAACCTGTCGCTGCGCCAAGTACCGTTTGTGCGCCGCCAGGGCCTGGTGAAGTCGCTAGGTAAACCGCCGGCTTCTCGCCAAATACTGAACGCTCAATGCGTGTCGCCCAATCAAATAGGTTTTTATACGCAGCTGGGTAGTGACCATTGTGTTCTGCGAACGAGATAACAAACGCATCAGCTTCAGCTAGGTCGCGCAAGAATGCTTGAGCACCTTCCGCTTGGCCAATCTCTTTTTCAGTGTCTTCACTGAACATAGGAACATTGTAATCGATGATGTCTAGGACTTTTACTTCAGCACCTTCAATCAAGTTTGCTGCGTAAGTTGCTAGTGTTTTGTTGATTGAGGTAGAACTTGTGCTTGCGCCAAATGCGATAACTTTCATGATGTGACCTTTCTGTAATTCCGTTAAGTGGGATTAGAATAACGTAGTAAGAAAATGTAACCATCACAAGAAATGAACGGACTCATTCAAAAATTTCGAACGAGTCTCAAATAAACCAGTTCGCTCAGCAAAATGGGAAAGGAAGGGACTGAGCGGATAGTATTAATACATCGAGATTAAGCTTGGTTTTGTAGCTCAACCCAAAGGTCATTAACGATAGTGCGGTCTGCTGGTGTTAGTTCAGAGCGAGCGTCGTCTAGGCTCTGTTCAATACGAGCTTTTACTTCAGCCACATCTTCAATGCCTTCTTCTTCACATGAAGCCACTGAAAGAGAAATATGACCACGTAAGTAACCACCAGCAAACAGTTCATCGTCTGATGCGTTTTCAATGCGAGCATCAATTACTTCAAGTAGTTTTTCTTCAAATTCGATAATCATAATATTCTCTTATTTCACAATAAATTGGCTAGCACATAAAGGTTCTACATCGTAGAAGCTGCGTAATGCTTCAGAGAGCATTTTCACGCGAGGCGGAAAGCCTACTTCAAAGATACCCATAACTTCGCTATGTACTTTATTCATAAAGGCCAAACGATCTGGCTCAAAATCGCCGTGTAGATTGTCACAGCTGACATTAAAAGGAAAGCCTGCGCTCATCGCAATGATCCATTCATACGCTTGTGGGCGAATTTCTACTTTTTCAAACTCAGCTTGAACCGATTCCGTTCGACCGTCAGGTTCATACCAATAGCCAAAATCTTCCAGTAAACGACGCTCAGGCCCAGCAACGCACCAGTGTGCGATCTCATGGAGTGCAGAGGCGTAAAAGCCACGTGCGAACACGATTCGATGGTGTGGGATAGTATCATCAGCAGGCAAATAGATCGGCTCATCAGCCCCTAGCTCTAGTTTGGTATTAAAGCTTTCAAAAAAGGTCTGATTGAAGATATCGATAATGTCTGAGTATTGGTGTGTCATAAAATCAAATTTAAGTAAAAATAACTGGGGCATTTTGCTTTTTTTTCAGCGCTCGGTAAAGCCCTATCAAGCGTAATGACATCGGGTTCGCCATTATACTTTGCAGTGACAATCGATTGCCATTCCCAGATTACACCACTTTAAGGTGAATGATTAGTTTAGCTAATCTGAAACGCCCATTCACGGTACAAATATTCATTCGTCAACAAGCATTTTTACTACTACACTCGCGCTTCATTTTATATCCCTAAGGCCTATAAGACTCGAGTTTATAGACCTAAATTATAGAGCTACAGCAATGCTACTAAGTGTTTTGTATATCATTGGCATCACGGCAGAAGCCATGACCGGCGCTCTCAGTGCAGGCAAACAAAAAATGGATTGGTTTGGTGTAATGTTGGTTGCGAGCGCAACGGCAATTGGCGGCGGTACAGTACGCGATATCTTACTTGGCCATTACCCTTTAGGTTGGGTTGAAAACCCTCAGTATCTGGCCATCACCTGTATAGCAGGTGTTATTACAACCGGGTTGGCGAAATGGGTTATCAAGCTAAAAGGTTTGTTTATTCGCTTGGATGCCTTAGGCCTAATCGTATTCAGTATCATTGGTACCAAAGTAGCGATGACCATGGGTCTGCACCCGATGATTTGCATGGTATCGGCATTAGTGACAGGTGTCTTTGGTGGTTTGTTACGTGACCTTATCTGTCGTCAAACACCATTGGTGTTACATGAAGAGCTGTATGCCTCTGTCGCACTTGTCGCTTCAGGTTTGTACCTAGGTTTGCTTGAGCTTGGCATCAACGACGTCACGGCGACAATTGTGACGCTTGTAGTTGGTTACTTGCTGCGCATGGCGGCTGTAAGATTCAAATGGAGTTTGCCTTCGTTCCAGCTTGATCCTGAAAGTTCAGTGCATTAATGGATTAAGAGCCTTAAGCTGCTAGCTGTCTTTAATGACGATAGTCGCTAACCGGACGAATAATCCTGCTAATGTGAAAAAGGGTTACTTCATTACGAAGCAACCCTTTTTTGTTTCTACCAATTCTATTCTAAATAAAAAGAAGCAGAATTAGATTTGTGGTGTTTCAGTTGTCACACCAAAGTTTTGACCACGATGACGTAGCAAGTGGTCAAGCAGCACGATAGCCAGCATTGCTTCTGCAATAGGTACCGCACGGATGCCAACACATGGATCGTGACGACCTTTCGTGATTAACTGCGTTGCTTCACCATCTTTCGTGATTGTGTCACCAGGTACAGTGATGCTTGATGTTGGTTTAAGCGCAATGCTTGCCACAATATCTTGACCAGTAGAGATACCACCTAAGATACCGCCAGCATGATTGCTGCTGAAACCTTCTGGAGTTAATGGGTCACGGTGTTCACTACCGCGTTGATTAACAACATCGAAGCCATCACCAATCTCAACACCTTTCACAGCGTTAATGCTCATTAGAGCGTGCGCGATGTCAGCATCTAGACGATCAAAGATTGGCTCACCAAGGCCTACTGGCACTTTAGTCGCAACCACTTGAATCTTCGCACCGATCGAGTTGCCTTCTTTTAGCAAGTCACGAATCAGTTGATCAAATTCTGGTACTTTGTCGGCATCTGGACAGAAGAAAGCGTTGTTTTCAATCTCGTTCCAATCCACTTTATCAATTGAGATATCACCCATTTGAGAAAGGTAAGCTTGGATTTCAACACCAAATTCTTGTTTTAGGTATTTCTTCGCAATTGCACCTGCAGCAACACGCATTGCAGTTTCACGAGCTGAAGAACGACCACCACCTCGGTAATCACGCACACCGTACTTTTGATGGTACGTATAGTCAGCGTGGCCAGGGCGGAACTTGTCTTTAATTTCGGAATAGTCTTTAGAGCGTTGGTCTGTATTTTCAATCAATAGACCAATAGAAGTACCCGTAGTTTGGCCTTCAAATACACCTGATAAGATTTTCACTTCATCCGCTTCACGACGAGCCGTTGTATAGCGAGAAGTACCAGGGCGACGACGATCCAAATCTCTTTGAAGGTCTGCTTCGGTAATTTCTAATCCTGGTGGGCACCCATCTACGATACATCCTAGTGCGATACCGTGACTTTCTCCGAACGTGGTCACGCGGAAATGTTGTCCGATACTGTTTCCTGCCATTACTTCCTCTAAATCAGCTATTGAGCAGAAGGTTTGATTCCTAAACCGACTGGCTAATAGCTTTACTTGTCTATTCTTCGTGAATTCATAGTGGCTTTATTACCAAATGATGTAAACCCCAAAAAACGAACAATTTTAACTTTCTATTACATAAGCCGAATGAAACGAATAACAGAAGAAAATGAGTCGCGCTTGAAAAGAAGTGTTTTATGATGTGTAAAATGCAAAAAACCCGACAACTCGGAGAGTTATCGGGTTTCTTTAAATAATGGCACGCCCTGAAGGATTCGAACCTTCGACCACCTCCTTAGAAGGGAGGTGCTCTATCCAGCTGAGCTAAGGGCGCGCTACAGGAACGAATTATACGAATTCGAATCAGTAAAGCAACGGCTTTATGTAACATTCTGATCTAAGTGGGTAAAAAAAGGCCAACAAACATATAAGTGTTGGAAAATAGACCAAAGCAAACGTTTGCTTGATGGTAATCAAAAAGATTTTCTGGAATAATGCGCCAAAAACATCAGCCACTAACTTGAATATCAATACTAAGGAAATTCATGACTGCTCAAAATATTGATGGAAAGCTAATTTCTCAAACGGTTCGCTCCGAAGTTGCTGCACGTGTAAAAGCTCGTACTGAAGCTGGATTACGCGCTCCGGGCCTAGCGGTTGTTTTAGTGGGTGAAGACCCTGCTTCTCAGGTTTACGTTGGAAGTAAGCGTAAAGCGTGTGAAGAAGTTGGCTTCGTATCTAAATCTTACGACTTGCCAGCCACTGCGACAGAAGACGAATTGTTAACATTGGTAGACCAACTGAACGACGATCCAGAGATCGACGGTATTCTTGTTCAACTGCCTCTACCAGCTGGCATTGATAGCACTCACGTTCTTGAGCGTATCACGCCAGAGAAAGACGTTGACGGCTTCCACCCATACAATGTCGGCCGTTTGGCTCAGCGCATGCCTAAGCTTCGCTCTTGTACGCCAAAAGGCATCATCACGCTGCTTGACCGTTACAACATCGACTTACGTGGTAAACACGCGGTTGTGGTTGGCGCATCAAACATTGTAGGTCGCCCAATGACGCTAGAACTTCTTCTAGCAGGTTGTACAACGACAACATGTCACCGCTTCACCAAAGACCTTGAAGGTCACGTGCGTCAAGCAGACGTTGTTGTAGTTGCCGTTGGTAAGCCTAACTTCATTCCTGGCGCTTGGATTAAGAAAGGCGCTGTTGTGGTCGATGTTGGTATCAACCGTTTAGAATCTGGCAAACTAGTGGGCGACGTTGAATACGACGTAGCGAAAGAAAGCGCAAGCTTCATCACACCTGTGCCGGGTGGTGTTGGCCCAATGACGGTGGCGAGCCTAATCGAGAACACCATGATCGCTTGCGAGCAATTTCACTCGAAGTAGTCCGCAGCGCATATAAATAAAATTAGAAAGCCGCAACGTGATGAACGTTGCGGCTTTTTTGATGCTTTGGTACTTAGCTATTCGTTTTTACAACGGGGTGACTCGCTTTTGATGAAGTGCTCGTTGCTACTTATCTGGAGTCTCGACTTTTTCCGTCTGTTCAGAAGGCGGTAATAAACTAATAAGCTCACACTCCGTTGATATGAGTTTTTCCAACTCAGATCCTTGTGTAATTAAACGGAAATCACCGCCATTAATCACCCCAAGAGGAATGGCTTTAGGATACAAAGCGTTAAACTCTTTTAAATCAAATGCCTCGGTCAAACCTGTACTTTTAATTTGGCTACCCTGAGCCATCAACGAGTTAAGCTTAGAATAGGTGATCCCTTCCGAAAACAGACTTCTATTGCCATCGCGGCTCACTTGGTGCCTTTCATGTTTATTCTCTGAGGATTCAAGCTCAAACACCTTATTCTCACCAAACTCGTCTTGATAGTGCATGCTAACTAACGGGTTGGTTTGACGATAAGGCGAGACGATCATCGCACGCCCTATCCCATCGAGTTCCAAATTGTTTTCCGCGTGGCTTGAAGCTGGGTTACCAAAGTAAACATTCAAGTTATCCATACGAGCTAAGCGAATGCTTTCCCAGTTAGTATCAGCAAGCACACTGTTGATGTTGTGTGTGGCTAGCACCTTGGCAAATTGTCTTGCAAAGTGAGTGGCGCCAAAGAAGATAACCCCTTGCGCTTTCTCTTGAGTGACCCCTAGCCTTCTCGCCCACCAGCTCGCGGTTAGGCTCTGAATCACTACCGTACCAATAATGACCAAGAACACCATTGGCACCAGTAAATCTGCCCCTTCGATTAATTGCTTCTCTTGAAGCTTGATTGCAAATAGAGAAGAGACTGCAGCAGCAACGATCCCGCGAGGTGCCATCCAACTCAAAAACCATTTATCCGCCGAATTAAGATCCGTACCGATCCCGCTGATCCACACGCTTAACGGGCGAGCCACCAACATAACCACCGCTAGCAACCCAATACCGCCCCAACCTATCGAAAGGAAAGCCCCCGAATCGAGTCGACTGGCTAACAGAATAAACAACGCAGAAATAAGTAACACGGTCAGGGTTTCTTTGAATTCGATGATGTCTTCGATGTCCAAGCCCTTCACGTTGGCAAGCCAGATCCCCATGATGGTCACGGTTAATAAACCCGATTCTTCACTCAGATCATTAGAAAACGAGAACGCCGCCAACATTAGCGTCAGCACAGCCACATTACGTAAATAGTGCGGTACCCAATGCCCTTGCAGCATCTTGGCAATCAAATGGCCACCGATGATCCCTAAGCCTAAACCTATGACTAACGTCAGGCCCAGAGCTGACAGAACGTGTCCGGTAGGGTCGGCAGAAGAAACAATGTACTCGTAGACGAGAACCGCAAACAGAGCGCCAATCGGATCAATTACTATCCCTTCCCATCGCAAGATACTGCCTAACGAAGATTTAGGCTGAATACTGCGAAGCATGGGCACGATTACCGTAGGGCCAGTTACCACAACTAATGCACCAAACAGTGCGGCTAACGGCCAACTGAAGTCCACAAAGTAGTATGCCCCCACCACGATACACGCCCATGTAATCAACATGCCGAAACTCACGAGGTGAGTCACCATCCGGCCATGGCCTCTGATTTCTTTGAAATTTAGGGTCAATGCTCCTTCAAACAAGATGATGGCAACCCCTAAGGAGATCATAGGAAACAGCACATCACCGAAAATGGCATCGGGATTTAGAATATTCAGGCCGGGACCTAACAATAGGCCAACGATAAGGAGAGGGAGAATGGCGGGAAGACGTAAACGCCAGCCGAGCTGCTGACAAGCTAAAGACAAGAGTCCAATTAACGCCAAAGAAGAAGTAATCGACAAATCCATTTGTGCCCCTAAAAGGTTTGCACCACACCCTGTGGTACAAACTATTCAATGAAATAAGAAAGCCTACGTTCTTACACTATAGGCTCTCTTTATCATACTAAGCGAATATTATTGTGGTTAATCAGTCACTTTACTATAGGAGGAGCAAAGCCATGATTAGCTCACTGGGTGGTTATGACCCAGTTAGAAAGTGCTTATAAGTCACCAATGATTACTTATAGAGAAAGCACCACGCCCGCAATCGCTGCGCTCATTAGGTTGGCAAGCACACCCGCACAAATTGCTTTAAAGCCGTATTGTGAGATGAAAGAACGACGCTCTGGAACCAAGCTGCCCAAACCGCCAATCAGAATTGCCATCGTAGAGATGTTTGCAAAACCACATAGCGCGAAAGTAACGATCGCTTTTGAGTGCTCACTCAGTGCGTCTTTTACGTCCATTAACTGGATGAAAGCCACAAACTCGTTCACAACGATCTTGTTACCGATCAGCGAGCCTGCAACCACAGCCTCAGACCACGGCACACCGATCAACCATGCAACAGGTGCAAACACATAACCTAGGATAAGTTCGAAGCTTAGGTTTACGCCAAACCAGCCACCAACAATGCCTAACAAGCCATTCAGCATTGCTATCACACTGATAAAGGCCAGAAGTGTCGCGCCCACTGCAACGGCAATACGGAGTCCAGACATAGCCCCATCTGCCATTGCCTCAACGACGTTTGTTGCTCGTGGAATTTCAACGTCAGACTCAATATTTTCTTGAGCCTCATCTGCGTTACCTGGTACCAAAATCTTGGCCATCAATAGACCAGCAGGTGCCGACATAAACGCTGCAGCGATCAGGTAGTTCAAATCAACACCAAGCGATGCATAACCCACTAACGTACCACCAGCAACAGAAGCTAAACCACACACCATCACGGCAAACAGCTGTGAATCCGTCATGTGCTTCAAGTAAGGTTTAACCACCAATGGCGCTTCAATCATGCCAACAAAAATATTCGCAGTAGCAGACAGTGACTCCGCACGGCCTGTACCTAAGAACTTTTGCAAAGCACCGCCGATTAGGTTGATCACCTTTGGCATAAAGCCGATGTGATACAAACCTGAAATCAATGCAGAGAAAAAGATAATGATGCCGAGAACGTTAATAGCGAATACAAATCCGTTATTCGTTAGGCCACCAAATAGGAAGTTAATCCCCTCTTGACCGTAGTTGATCAAACTAGACACTGCACCAGTAGCTGCATTCAGCACTTCTTTACCCATTGGCACATACAGAACCAGTAGGGCGAATGAGATTTGCAGTAAGAAAGCCAAAGAGACGGTTCTTAGCGGGATATTTTTTCTGTCCGTAGATAGTAACCAAGCGGTTACTAAAATAGTGATAATTCCAAGTAGGGAAGCCATGTGCGTCAACCTAAAGTTGTAGGTAGGAAAGGCGACGCATTCTATAGAGGAAATCGTTTGCGGCAAGTTGAGGTTGTTAATGTGATGTTGGTTGAATCACTCTTTAATAGCCCCTCCCACTAAGTCATTGAATTTTAATAATTAACTTTGACTAAAAAACAAACTTTTTCCATATGGAAATTATATTTATAGATTGGGAAACAGTTAGCGGTGCAGTTCAACGCAAGTTTTGAGGTTTTTGTCCCAATAAGTCGGCGATCCGATATGATCTTTGATGAACTCAATCACTGCTGAAAGCTTCTTCGGCATGTTCTTTCGGCTCGGATACACGGCATAAAATGGCATCAGCTGACTTGCTCGCCATTCCGGTAAAACTTGGATGAGCTTGCCCGTTCTAAACTCTTCTTTGACTAAGTAAGTCGCTAGGTAAGCAACGCCCCAACCTGATACTGCCGCGTCTCGTACCGCTTCAGCCAAATCCACCGAGTAATCGCCCGCCACTTTAACACTGAGATTTTCTTGGCCGTTATCAAATGCCCATGACGTGTAATCACGTTCACGGCTGCGGTAGATGAGGCAGTTATGGTCAATCAGATCAGATGGCACGTGTGGAGTCCCGGCCTTAATCAGATAATCCGGTGATGCGGCCACCACAAACTGGCTGTCGGCTAGGCGCTGCGCAATGTAACCTTCAGGCAGGTCTTCATTGTTGGTGATCCAGAGATCCAAGCGCTCCTCAATCATGTCCACTTTGTAATCGAACAAATGCACTTCAATTCTCAGCTGAGGGTAAAGCTGTCTAAGCTGGTCAATCGCTGGAATGATATGCAGTGTGCCAAATGACTGAGACAAACCTATACGAAATATTCCAGAAATGTCGTCACGCTGGCTATCCATGTCCATTTGAGCCGCTTTCACCGTATTGAACAGCTGCTCACAATGCTGATAGAACACTTCTCCAGCTTCAGTTAACGTAAGGCTGCGTGTGGTTCTTTGCACTAACTTGATACCTATCGAATCCTCGAGTAAAGCAATTTGTTTACTGATGTGAGATACCGACACATTCAAGCTTTTTGCTGCACTGGTAAAGCCTTCATGCTTGATTAACGCATGGAATATCACCATCTGTGCGGCTCTATCTGTTAGCACAAAACCACCTTCTTAAATCTCTGAAATATAAAATAAAAAGGACTCCGAAGAGTCCTTTAATCTGTTCTGCCTATAGTAGGCTAAATGCTATTCAAAGCGACCTAGTTCTATTAATCAGATTAAGTCTATTAATCAAATTAGGTCGATTAATCAAACGTAATTCTATCGGCTAGGTGGCTGACAGCCAAAGCAAAGTAGTAAGAACGATTCCACTTCATTAACACATTGTAGTTGTTGTAAATGAGGTACGAACGACCCGTTTCATCGTCCGGCATTATCAACCAAGCTTTGATGTCTTCATCAAGTGTAGGCAGTGGGCGATCGTCATAACGCTTAATACCAAGTTCAGACCACTCTTTTAGGTATTTCGCTTTGTCTTCGTCTCGACCTTGCATCTCAATAGACATGGTTGATGGAACGTGAACCTGACGCCCCCAAGTATATTTGTCATCCCAACCCGATTGGCTGAGATAATTAGCCGCCGAAGCAAACACGTCTTCTTCGGTACCCCAAATATCTTTCTTGCCATCACCACTGCCATCAGCGGCGTAAGCTAAGAATGAGCTTGGCATAAACTGAGGTTGCCCCATCGCGCCAGCCCAAGAGCCTTTCATCTCTTTGGGTGCAATATGGCCTTGATCAAGAATCTTCAATGCCGCCATCGCTTCGCTACGGAAGAAGGCTTCTCTGCGACCTTCATAAGCCATGGTTGTTAGAGCATCAATAACACTGTAATTCCCCGTGAACTTACCAAAATTACTCTCTACACCCCACAGAGCGACAATGAATCTTGGTTGAACACCATATTCATCACCAATACGCTTTAACGCTGTGTAGTGTTTCTTATAGAGTGATCTCGCCTGCTTCACTTTCCAGTCAGGAACCGCACGTGGAATGTATTCATCCAGAGTCAGTTTCTTTTCAGGTTGGTTTTTGTCGGCTTTTACCGCTCTTGGCTTAAACGTCACACCATCAAAAGCTTCATCAATGATCGCTTCAGAAATACCTTCTTCACGACCTTGTTGCTTTAGTTTTTCTACATATTGCTCAAAGCTAAGCTCTTCAGCTTGAACTGAGCCAATGGTCAGGCTATTACCCAATAGTAATGCCGACACAGCCAATATGGTTTTCGAAAATTTACTCAACGATCACTCCTCCTTGAATTGAGGTGGCTATCACTCTTCGTCTTGACCTTTATTTTGAGCTTTACGCTCTTTATGAAGCTCAAGTTCGTTAACTGGTGGTGGCGGAACCTGCAAAAAGAAACCATCGGTGTTCAGTGATTCTCTCACTTTATCGATGTTCACTTGAGCCAGTTTACGGCCGTCCATTTTAATTACCATTACAAAACTAGGTTTACCAAACATTTGCATCAATGCGTCAGGAACTTGTGAAAAATCATCCTTCTTAGGGATATAAAGGTATGTTCCTTCTTTCTTTGAACTTTTATATATAGAACACAGCATGACAAACCTTTTTTAAATGTTTATGACTACAAAACTCTCACTTGCGAGATCAATAGTTTATGTTAGGGAAATATTGGGAACAAAACGTTCATTTGACAACAAGATTACTTGCTGTGCTTGGTTTGGGAATATAACATGATAAACCTAGTTTCAGGCAATGCCCTTTATTTTATTGATAAAGAAATTGTACCAATCCGCTATTGAGGTCCTGTAGTTTTTCGATGTCTAGTAACCCAGATCTAAAAGGTAGCAGTTTCACGCTATCTGTTTTGCACTTATCCGATGATCAAGTCGAAAATGCAGTGTCTTTTCTTCAAGAGAAGGTAGACCAGGCACCCACTTTTTTCGCAGCTGCGCCTGTTGTTATCAACATTAGCAAAGTCGCGGGCGATATCGATTTTGTGCAACTTAAAAATGGTATATCTCAAGCGGGCATGATCCCGGTTGGTGTGGCAGGCTGTTCTGATAAGCGAATGCAAAACCTCGCTAAAGAAGCCGGTTTTGCAGTGATGACGGCAAGCAAGTCGCCATCTCAAGCTCCAGCGAAAATGGCACCAATCAAAGTGATTAGAACCCCTATTCGTTCTGGTCAGCAGGTTTATGCGAAAGATGGCGATCTATTGATACTCAGCCATGTGAGTGCAGGCGCGGAAGTGATTGCCGATGGCAGCATCCATATTCATGGCACTTTACGCGGCCGTGCGATTGCAGGTGCAAGTGGTCAAACTGAAGCAAAAATAATTTGTAATGACTTACAAGCCGAGCTGGTTTCCATTGCTGGAAATTACTGGCTCAGCGATCAAATTGAAAGCGAGTACTGGCAGAAGAAAACCATGTTCAGTATGGCAAACGATGTATTACACGTTGATGTCCTCGCAATATAAGAGAAATAAAAGGAAAACAGAATGGCACGCATTATCGTTGTAACGTCAGGTAAAGGCGGGGTAGGCAAAACGACCTCCAGTGCAGCTATTGCCTCGGGTCTGGCTTTAAAAGGAAAGAAAACCGCAGTTATCGACTTTGATATCGGTCTGCGTAACCTAGATTTAATCATGGGTTGTGAGCGTCGTGTTGTGTACGACTTCGTTAATGTTATCAATGGTGAAGCGACGCTGAACCAAGCGATGATCAAAGACAAGCGCACAGAGAACCTGTTCATTCTTCCTGCTTCTCAAACTCGTGATAAAGACGCACTAACAAAAGATGGTGTTCGTCGTGTATTTGATGAACTGGATGAAATGGGCTTTGATTTCATCATCTGTGATTCTCCTGCGGGTATCGAACAAGGCGCTCTTATGGCGTTGTACTTCGCTGATGAAGCGATTGTAACCACCAACCCAGAAGTCTCTTCAGTACGCGATTCAGACCGTATTCTAGGTATTCTTGACTCTAAATCTCGTCGTTCTGAAGACGGCTTAGAGCCAGTGAAAACACACCTTCTATTGACTCGCTACAACCCAGCACGTGTAACTCAAGGTGAGATGCTCAGTGTTGAAGACGTTGAAGAAATCCTGCACATCTCTCTACTGGGTGTAATTCCAGAGAGCCAAGCGGTACTGAACGCATCGAACAAGGGTGTTCCAGTTATCTTTGACGAAGCAACCGACGCAGGTATGGCTTACAATGATACTGTAGAGCGACTACTGGGTAGCCAAGTTGACTTCCGCTTCTTAACGGAACAGAAGAAAGGCATCTTCAAACGACTGTTCGGGGGCTAATACACAATGTCATTATTAGAGTTTTTTAGACCACAGAAAAAGACAACCGCAAACCTAGCCAAAGAACGTTTGCAGATCATTGTTGCCGAACGACGCAGCCATGACGACCCAGCGCCGTCTTACCTGCCGCAACTAAAAGAAGACATCTTGAAGTGTATTGCCAAGTACGTTGAGGTCGATCCATCAATGGTTGATCTGACTTTTGAACACAAAGATGACGACATCTCAGTGTTAGAGTTGAATGTTAAGCTTCCAGAAGAAGATCGATAATCTTTCTGAACAAGATTGGCAGGTAATACACTTGCTTGTATTGATTGAATAAAAAAGAGAGCCTAGGCTCTCTTTTTTGTATGTGCAGTTTATAACTGTAACTAAGTTAGGCTTTAAAGCAGCAAGCGGTTATTTGATCGCTTTACTCAGCTTTTCGCCAACCACATCTAAACGCCAGCCTTGCATAACATCAGGCAGCTTTTCTGGGTTACGATCGTGCTTCCACACCCAGCTTAACATTTGGTTAAGTTGCTTCTTCGATGCCAAGAATTCCGTCGCCAAACCACTGTGTTGTGATGCTGTTTTCACTTCATCTTTCAGCACTTTGAAGAGTTGCTTGTAGCCAGGGAAGTCCATTAGACGTTCTACTGGTGCTGGGTACTCTTCTTCTGGTGTATGTTCCGCTAACTTTACGATTGAGCTGATCTTCGCACCATGGCGACGCACAGAGCGGTAATCAAAACCCTCTTGCTCCATGTGCTTGGGATCTTTCATCGCAAAACGCGCCACAGCCCATAGGTCTTGTTCTTTGAAGACAAAGTTCAGCGCTAAATCGCGCTTGATTGCTTCTTTTAGACGCCAAGTTGCTAGAGGTCGTAAGATCGCTAATTGCTTAGGTTTAAGCTGCCACGCCCCTTTAATATCAAGGTAGGCTGTATCTGGGTTTACTTTACGAATGCGCTTGGCAACTTGTAAATCAGACTCTTGCTGAGCCGCTTCCCACCAGCCAGCTTCCATCACTTTTTCTAGAAGCTTGTTGTACATTGGCATTAGGTAATGCACGTCTGCTGCTGCGTAGTCCAATTGTTTTTGAGAAAGCGGACGCGCTAGCCAGTCTGTGCGAGATTCACTCTTATCGAGATCGACACCGACAAACTCTGAAACCAGAGCAGCAAAGCCCGTTGATAAACCATGACCTAAGAAAGCCGCCATGATCTGTGTATCAACCATTGGTGTTGGTGTACAGCCAAATGCGTTCTGGAACACTTCCAAATCTTCACCGCACGCGTGCAGCACTTTCAATACTGATGCGTCTTTCAACAAGGTAACGAACGGTGTCATGTCATCAAGAGCAATAGGGTCAATCAGTGACAGCGTTTCACCATCAAATAACTGAATCAAGCCTAATTGAGGGTAATAGGTTCTAGTACGAACGAACTCCGTATCAAGCATAACGACATCGGCTTCACGTGCTTGTTGGCAAACTCGCTCAAGGTCTTTCAATTGGGTAATGATTTGATAATCCACAAAAACTCTCACAGGTTTCTATTTGATCGCCGGATACAAAAATGCCGACATTAACTGTCGGCATTCTAACACCATTTTTCAGCGCTCGCTTAGATTAAGCGCCTCAATGGTTTTGGTGCAGTACTTTCGCGCAAACGGGCTAATTATTCGCTAGCGCGTTTCGCAAGTTCTGCATCGTTTTCTTCACGCAGTACGCGGCGTAAGATCTTACCTACGTTAGTCTTTGGAAGGTCATCTCTGAACTCGACTAATTTAGGGATCTTGTAACCCGTTAGGTGCTCACGACAGTGCGCGATAATGTCTTCTTTGGTCAGGCTAGGGTCACGCTTAACAACGTAGATCTTAACTAACTCACCAGACACTTCATGAGGCTGGCCGATAGCTGCTACTTCTAACACTTTACCGTGCAGAGCCACTACGTCTTCAATCTCGTTCGGGTAAACGTTGAAGCCAGATACAAGAATCATGTCCTTCTTACGGTCAACGATGTACAACAAGCCTTCGTCATCAAACTTAACGATGTCACCTGTCGATAACCAACCGTCTTGATCGATCACTTCTTTAGTCGCTTCAGGGCGCTGCCAGTAGCCTTGCATCACCTGAGGACCACGAACTTGCAGCTCGCCTACTTGGTCATTAGCAATAACCTTGCCTTCATCATCAACAATACGAACTTCTGTCGATGGTACGGGTAGGCCAATAGCACCAGTGTAGTCTTTAAGGTCGTATGGGTTACCTGTTACCAGTGGTGAACACTCAGTTAAGCCATAGCCTTCCAATAGGTGAATACCTGTCGCTTTCTTCCATTGCTCAGCAACAGCGCGTTGAACCGCCATGCCGCCGCCAACAGATAGGCGTAGGTTACTGAAATCCAACTCGTGGAAATCTTCGTTATTAACTAGCGCATTAAACAAGGTGTTTACGCCGGTAATTGCGGTAAACGGAACCTTTTGCAGCTCTTTAATAAAGCCAGGAATGTCACGAGGGTTAGTAATTAGAAGGTTACGACCACCCATCTCAACAAACAGTAAGCAGTTCACCGTCAGTGCAAATACGTGGTAAAGCGGTAATGCCGTTACAACCAACTCGCGGCCTTCTTGCAGAACAGGACCGTAAGCCCCTTTCGCTTGAAGTACGTTCGCAATCATATTGCGGTGCGTTAGGATTGCGCCCTTCGCTACACCTGTTGTACCACCAGTGTACTGTAGGAACGCGATGTCATCACCCGCCATGAACGGTTTCACATATTGAAGACGACGACCTTTGTGCAGCGCTTTTCTGAATGAGATAGCACCCGGCAGATCATACTTAGGCACCATGCCTTTTACGTATTTCACTACAAAGTCGACAATTGTCCCTTTCGCGCGTGGCAGCATTTGCCCTAGGCTAGTTAGAACAACGTGTTTAACCGGCGTGTTATCAACGACTTTCTCTAGCGTGCTCGCAAAGTTAGATACGATAACAATCGCCTTTGCACCAGAATCGTTCAGTTGATGTTCAAGCTCACGAGGTGTGTACAGTGGGTTGACGTTCACTGCAATCATACCTGCACGCAATACACCAAATAGTGCAATTGGGTATTGCAGTAGGTTTGGCATCATTAGCGCGACGCGATCGCCCTTCTTCAGTTTCAAGTCATTCTGTAGGTAAGCGGCAAAAGCACGGCTGCGCTCTTCAAGCTTACGGAATGTCATAATCGAGCCCATGTTCTCGAATGCAGGTTGGTCCGCGTACTTCTGTACCGACTGTTCAAACATTTCTACAAGAGATGGGTACTGATCTGGGTTGATCGTTTCTGGTACGTCACTTGGATAACGTGAAAGCCAAGGTTTATCCACGATGTTACTCCTCGTTTATCAGCTGACGACTGCTTCGCCGCTTTTTATCATTGCGGTATTACAGCACAGCTTTAGTGCATGAGCACTAAAAGGCTCAAACACTTGTTTAAATTTTGTTAACTACACCAAGAATTAGCTCTGAAACTAGCTCTGGGCTCTCTAAATGACAATGATGTCCACCAGGAACAGTCTCTATTTGCAGAGGACTATGCACTGATTTGTAGCGATTATGCTGCAAATGTCGGAATCCATCATTGCCTAGGATTATTAATTGAGGGCATTCAATAGCCGCCATAATCGCTTCAGCGTGCGCTTGTGACATTCGATATAACGAGTCACATTTTAGATTAGGGTCGCATCGCCATTGCCAAGAGTTCTCGAACTCGACAATACCTCGCTCAACAATAGGAGCGATTAATTCAGCATTAATTTGGTTGGCGTGAGCTCTCAGCTTAATAGCATCCTCAAGGCTTGCCAGAGGACGTGAAGGCTTTCTTCGCTGTCGAAGACGACTGAGTACCCCATCCCTCAAGCGAGAGACTGTTTCGTGGGGAGCTTCAGAAAGAGGTCCGTGACCTTCAATTTGAATTAATCCTGACACCTTTTCAGGAAAGGCGGCACTATAGCAACTTGCTATCAATGCACCAAGTGAATGTCCTACCAGTACCAGTCTGTTTGGCGATAATTTAGTCACCAACTGATGCAAGTCATCTATATAATCATGAAATGGGTAGTAACTTCCCGATTTGTGCGACGAGAAGCCGTGTCCGAAGAGATCGATAGCAACAAGGTGAGCATTGGGCGCAAACTTGGCGACTTGCTGCATAACCTGATTAAAGCTGGACGAATTATCCAACCACCCATGAATAAAAACGACCGTCGTTGCGGTCGTTTGTGGGTTGCCAATCTGTTGTGTTGCAAGCGTCCCGCTCGCGAGGGAGTATGACTTTTCAATCATCAAACATGTAGTTCCATCTGTTTGCGTAATCAACATCGGATAAAGTTAATTACTCTACGTCTTGTATCACTCGACCTTGTCTTGGCATCGTTTGAAAACTGCGACAATGCAAACTTCTGCACGAGTAGTAGGTTGGTGCAAAATCGTTAACAACAACACGCTCAGTGATGTTCCACAGTCGTTGGTTGTCCACTTTCATCACAGGGAAGATGTAAGGGTATTCCCCTATTTTTCCATCTTCACTTCCGCTTGACTGACCAACCAGTGTAATCAGACGGCCTTCTGCAAAACTTAGAGGCTCAACATACCCTTCAATATAACCAACAAAACGTCCGCTTGGCTCTGCGTCTAGGTCTGGCTTACCGTTACTCGAAATCGGCATATTAGCAACTTCGATTCGAGTCTTATCTTTCAAGTTGGTTACTTTAGAGATAACGCCACCCAATCGAACACTTTTTGCCTCCGGTAGTTGGTCGACCCACTGTTGGTAATCACTAATTACAGGCTCTGATTTTGCTTCAAGTTCGCTAGGAAGTGATGAACACCCGGCAAGTACCAAGACACCAAGAGAAAGGGCTATTAAGCGTAATTTAGAGAGATAATTTGACATGGTTCTGGTCCTTAAACAGGCATTAATAAGAAGCTCTAGATGTAGATATCGACACCGATAAGCTTTGCAAGTTCTTCTTTCTTCGCCTGATTCATTACATCCATATACTCTTCCATAGCCTTACGTCCTCGGCCTTCTGGAAGATCATACTGGATTTGAGCCTTGTGTAGTTCAGACTCTTTAACTTGACGAATAGAGTGAGAAACAGCATTAGCGACCTTAGTCGGTTGCCCAACCGCAGTGCTAGCATCAGATTTTTTTGCCTGCTCCTTCTTTTTAATTCGATTCGGCTTAGACGTGCTGCCTATCGAAGAAGGAGGTAAGTTGTTAATTGATACCATGACTAAATATCTGCCCTCTCAAATCTAAATAATACGCATTTAGACCTAATTTGCATCAGAACCTTGTAAAAATTATTCGCGACCTGGCAGTTTCTTCCAAGTCACTTTGTCACGAAGATAAACTGGCTCAGATTCTTCTGCTGCAACCGCTTTACCTTCTGCGTAAGCAAATTGAGCAAGGAACGCCATATCTTGAGCTTCTGGGAATAGCACTTCACACGCTTTGGTGTTGATCGCAAGTGTATCCATATGCTCGGCATAAGCTTCCCAGCCGGTACCGACTTTCGCCCATATTTCAGAATCTGCTTCTAACTGCGCAGCCAGTTCACTTGGTGGCGTTACACATTCGGCATCAACCGCAGTCCAACGACCATCTTGTTCGCGGCTGTAACGAGCCCAGTACACTTCGCTCATACGCGCATCAATCGCTGTTGCTACATGAGTTTCACCAAATTTACGGTAGCTGCCTTGCGCCATAGCTGCCAGTGTAGAGACACCAATCATTGGTAAATCCGCACCAAAAGCCAAGCCCTGAGCAATACCAATACCAATACGCACACCCGTGAAACTGCCTGGACCTTGGCCAAACGCGATAGCATCAATATCGGTTAAAGCGACATTCGCTTCTTTCAGTACTTCATCAACCATAGGTAGAATTTTTTTTGTATGGTCTCGAGGAGCCTCTTCGCTACGTGCGAACACCTGGTCACCCATTACTAATGCAACTGAACAGTTTTCAGTTGCGGTATCTACTGCAAGAATTTTCGCGCTCATTTGTGTCTCAAATATCTGTTATCTAATCTAAAAATAATGGCTAAGCTCAACAATGCCAATTACTCAGCAGCGATTGAATGGTCTTTAGCTAAGAATTCTTTAATGACCCCTAAATCACGGGTACGTGGGATAGGCGGTAAACTCGCCAAAAATATGCCACCGTAATCGCGAGTCACCAATCGGTTATCGCAAATAATCAAAGCGCCATTATCGCGCTTGTCACGTATCAATCGGCCTACACCTTGTTTCAAGGTAATCACGGCGTCTGGCAACTGTACCTGTGCAAAAGGATCACCCCCTTTTAATTTACAGTCCTCGATTCGAGCCTTAAGTAAAGGGTCATCAGGGGCGGTAAAGGGCAATTTATCGATGATAACACAGCTTAATGCGTCGCCCCTAACATCTATCCCTTCCCAGAAAGCACCTGTAGCTACGAGCAATGCGTTACCTAATTCCATGAACTCGGCTAAGGTTTTTTGCTTGCTTGTCTCACCTTGTAATAGGACTGGTACAGTGAGGGTTTCTCGGAATCGCTCACCCAACTCTTTCATCATGCTGTGTGAAGTACACAAGAAAAAACAGCGGCCTTGGTTTTGCTCAATCACCGGAGTCAGCATTCGAACTAACTTATCCGCCAAACCCGGACTATTGGGTTCTGGAAGATAACGAGGCACACATAAACGTGCCTGATTCGGATAATCAAATGGACTCGGCAGTGAAAACTGAGCCGACGGCTTTAAGCCAAGTCGAGAGGTAAAGTGATCGAAATCATCTGACACCGCCAAGGTTGCTGAGGTAAATACCCAAGCGCCCGGTTTAAGTTCGATTTGCTCATGGAATTTATCCGCAACCGACAGTGGTGTGATGTGCAAAGCGAATTGCCTTGGTGTTGTGTCATACCAATAGGAGTAACCCGTAATCGACACATCGCACACACGTTCAATGCGTGACTTAATCATGTTCGCACGTTCAAAAGCGGTGTCTAACAGTTGGCTTCGACCCAATGCTAGCTTCAATACATCGACGGCCAGTTGCAACGCATCTTGTAGACGAACAAGTTCTCGTGCAATTGACTCAGACTTTAGTGCTTCACGCCAGTTACCACGAAAGCCGGTATCGCCCAACACAATGCGTAGGTCGGCAGCTGACTGAACAAGCCTATCTCCTACTTTCTGTAGCTGACGCATGTCTTTGGCTTCAGTTCGGTAAGCAATTTCAATGTCTTTGGCTAACTCTTGGATCTGTCGACTGGAAACCGATTGTCCGAAGTACTGGCTGGCGATGTCAGGAAGTTGATGTGCTTCATCGAAAATAAACACGTCAGCTTCAGGTATCAATTCGCCAAATCCGGTTTCTTTGATCGCCAAATCAGCTAGGAAAAGGTGGTGGTTTACGACCACCACATCGGAATCCATCGCTTTTTTACGCGCTTTAAGCACAAAGCAATCGGTATAGCTTGGGCACTCTTTACCCAAGCAATTATCATTGGTCGAGGTAATGGTTGGAATAACCGGGCTGTCTTCAGCGATATCATCACAATCGCCTAAATCACCCGTTTGAGTGGATGACGACCAACTACGAACTTTGACTAACTGAGCCAGCAGAGTTGGATCGGTATGAGCACCATGACTCTCGATCATTTGGCGGCTGAGTCTGTCCAAACACAAATAGTTTGAACGTCCTTTGAGCAACGCAACTTGACCATAAAAGCCAAGCGCATCGACCATCAAGGGTAAATCTCGGTGAAACAGCTGTTCTTGAAGGTTTTTAGACCCCGTACTAATGATGGTTTTCTTGCCACTAAGCAGCGCAGGCACTAGGTAAGCAAACGTCTTACCAGTACCTGTTCCAGCCTCAACAACCAACTGGCTTTGATTTTCAATAGCTTGTGAAACCGCTTCAGCCATGTCTAACTGAGCTTGTCTTGGTTGAAACCCAGGGATAGCTTTGCCCAGAGCGCCATCAGCAGAAAACGTTTTAGATATCATAGAGTACGAAGTTTAGAAAAAGAGAAGGAGAATTATGGCAGGTTTAGTGAGCCGGCGCGAATCAAGAATGACTTCGCACCGGAGGTGTTTGGTTTGGCTTGACGTGGCTTAAGTTACCTTGAAGGTAAGAATTGAAGAAGTAGGAATTAGAGAATCGTTTTTATTTTCGACTGAGATAACGTGATAGCCAAGGAGCACCTTCAAAATGGTTATCACCAGGCTGTATGGCTTTCGCTGCATCGGTTGGTGAGGTCTTACTTTCCCACATTTCATCTAGAACATGACCATCTAATTCGGTACCTCTCGCCAATGAATTCACTCGCTTGCAGTACAGTTTTTTGGCTAGTAACTCTTCATAGACAGGATCTTAAGAGCTAACTTGTTTATTTAGATAGAAAAAAGGCTTCATTTATGATCAGATAATCGTCGCCAAACAAACTACCTACATCAATAGTGA